>JAIYBU010000168.1 GCA_027488335.1 Cytophagaceae bacterium | reverse complement strand
TGGGTGGCAAGTTTTCTTGGGAGGATTACTGATGTTACCCATTACGTTTTTGATGCACAAAAAGCCCAACAACTACAACCTAACATTCTTACTATCAGAACTTTGGCTAATTATACCCGTTTCTATCATATCTGTAAACTTATGGCTTTACTTGCTTAAAGTTGATGCCATTAAGGCTTCTTTTTTCTTATTTCTTTGTCCAATTTTTGGCTTTACTTATTCTTATTTTTTGCTTGACGAACCCATCACTTACCACACTTTTCTCGGTACTGCATTAGTGATTGTAGGACTGTACGTTGGTCAACGAGAGAAACTTAGTAAATGATACATTAGGACTCTTTAACTGTAAGTTATTAAGAGAATAAAATATGCACTATATTCATTTATATCCCGCCTAACTTTCAATTATCCATTCACAATTATCAATTAAAGCTAAACCTTTCATCAAGTTTTTAGTCAAAAAGTAACATTTTACGTCTATATTCGTTTAAGAATAAGATTTTATTGACTAAATTCTATGAAATATACACTTTTATCAACGCTCTCTGCTGCCGTATTTCTGACCGCAACTTTAATGAATTCTTGTACGCAAAAAGAGCAGATTGCCACAAATGCAGCCAGTTTCGATTTATTACAAGATAAAATCTTAACCAAAAGCTGTGCCACTACGGGCTGCCATGCCTCCGAATCTGACGGTACTTTTGCTCAACACCGATTAGTTTTGGCTAAGGGACAGGCGTATAAAAACTTATTTGAGGTTACTCCTACGAACAAAACTGCCCTTCAAGATGGTTTGAAACGAGTCAAAGCCTTTAAATCGCTTGAAAGTTTACTTTATCATAAACTTTTCTACGACCCCATTCACCACGGTGGCAAAAGTTACGGCTCAATTATGCCGCTCGGCGGAGATTTACTTTCGGTCGGGCAAATCGAATTTATTAGGCGTTGGATTGAAGCAGGAGCTCCTGAAACTGGCAACGTAGCCGATGCCGCTTTGCTTGATGATACCACCCCAAGTACATCAACTTTCTTGGGTTTGCCACCTCCAGCGGCAGGCACTGGTTATCAAATGGTTTTGGATAAATTTGATGTAGCCCCTAATTTCGAGCGAGAATTTTTTGTCAGGAAGCCTTTAGGTAATACTGAAACTGTTTATGTCAATCGTATGCAAATTAGTATGCGTCCAGGAAGCCACCATTTTATTTTATATGGTTTCAGAAATAATACTAATCTTGGGGCAATCAACGAAGTACGAGATTTGCGTAATCCAGATGGCACTTATAATATTGTTACCTTTGCTCAAATGGGCAATCACGTCTTTAATTTTGGTGGTAGCGAAGCCAACGATGATTACACTTTTCCCGAGGGAACGGCCGTTGAAGTACCCGCCAATGCTACCTTCGATATGAATTCACATTACTATAATAGAGGTACAAAAGCAATTCCTGGTGAAGTAAATATCAACCTTTATACAACCCCCAAAGCCAATGTAAAAAATGTATTAAAAGTGATTGATTTTGGCAATACAACGCTAACTATTCCTGCCAAAACTCGCTCGGTTATTACGAAAGACTTCACTTTCGATAAAAATGTAAAAATTGTGATGCTCTTCTCGCATACGCACAAATTTGGCGAAAAATTCGAAATTCTAATCAAAGGTGGTGCAAGAAATGGCGAGGTAGTCTATACCTCAACCAATTGGGAACACCCCGAGAAAATTAATTATTCGCCCACTATTTCGCTCAAAAAAGGTGAAGGGCTAACTTCAAGAATTACTTACAATAATACTTCCGATAAAATTGTAAGATTCGGACTAACTACGGAGGACGAAATGGGTATCATTTTCGGGTATTATTATGAAGAATAAAAAAGGAAGGCTTTTCGAGGGAGGCCGTCCTTAAAACCTTATAACCACTCCATAAAACCAAAACTATTGTTGCTTTTATGGTTCTCGCAAATAGCTTATTCGCAACTAAGTTTTTCGATAAAACTTTCTGATGCGGCCATTGAACTTACCAAGCAAAAAGGTAAAGAAAACGTAGAACGAGAATTGGGATTGTTTTAGATTTTTTAAAATAAATATACTCAAAATCTCACGATTATTTCTAACTTGCTTAACAATATTCAACGCCTAAAAATACCTTCACTCAATGCAAACTCTCATGAATCGCCGTGATTTTATGCGGCAAACCAGCCTTGCTGCTCTGGGCTTGGCTTTTACTCCAACCTTTGCTCGAAAAGTAGCTACCAGTGACCGCCTTCGAGTAGCTCACATCGGAATCAATGGGATGGGAACGCAACATCTTAAATGGTTTGCAAACCTACCCGAAGTTGAGGTAGTTGGCTTGTGCGATTTAGACAAAAATCATCTGGCCAAAGCCCAAAAAGTTCTTCAAGAAATACACCCCGATAATAAAGCCCAAACCTACGAAGATTTCAGGTATTTGCTCGAACGTAAAGACGTTGACGCCATCACCTGTGCCACACCCGACCACTGGCATTCACAGGTAGCAATTATGGCATTTCAGGCAGGAAAGGACGTTTATGGCGAAAAGCCCCTCTCGTATAACGTACGAGAAGGACAGCAAATGCTGAAAGCTATGAAAAAGTACGACCGAATTTTTCAGCTTGGCACACAAATACACGCAGGGGAAAATTACCACCGAGTGACCGAAATCATCCAGTCGGGAGCAATCGGTAAAGTAAAAACCGTAAGATTATGGAAAACAGGTTTTCCGCCAGTTTTAGGGCCAACTAACTATCAAACTCCACCAGCTAACCTCAACTGGGATATGTGGCTCGGCCCTGCCCCCTACTCGCAGTACACGCCCGAGCGATGCCATTTTACATACCGCTACTTTCTTGATTACTCAGGGGGAGTTTTTCAAGATTTTTGGTGTCATATTGCCGATGTAGTTTGGTGGGCAATCGACCCGAAAAATCTCACTCGCATCAGTGCCAAAGGAGAAGCTCCCGAAGGAACGGGCGATGCTCCGAAATGGATTGACATTGAATATGATTTTGAAGACCTAAAACTCTACTGGACATCAACTCCACCAAACGTTCCAGGAGCGGAAAAACGTGGTATCGGTGCCTATTTTGAAGGCGAAAAAGGTACATTAATTTGCGATTATAGCAGTAAAGAAATAACAATTAATGGCGTAACGATGCCTGATATTCTCGAAGTTCCAAAAACTATTATACGCTCGGCGGGTCATCAGCAGAACTTCGTAACAGCCGTAAAAAACCGTACACAGCCCCAATCAAACCTCGAATATGCACGAAAAATGACAATGCCGATGCACTTGGGACTAATTTCGTACCGTTTGGGTCGAGAACTCCACTGGAATCCTAAAAAAGAAAAATTCCGCCACGATGCCGATGCCAACGCTCTACTTTCGAGAGAACCCCGCAAAGGCTGGAATTTGGTTTAAAACTCAAAATTTACCATCAAAAATTCATAAAATGAAAACAATTATCACAACTCTTGCTGTATTTTTCCTTATTTCTTGCGGGAACAAGGAAGAACTCGAAAATCTAAAAAAAGAAAATGCAGCCTTAGCTGCCCAAGTAAAAGCACTCAAAGATGGTGCAAATGCCAAAGGGCCTAAGTATATGCTCAAACTTCGGCTGAAACAATCGCATATTTCGTTGAGCATCAAAAAGCATATCAAAGATGCCATAAATGCCATAGAGTTTGAGTTACCCGTCGATAAAGAATTTTATGATTCAGTCTCAGAAGGTACTGAAATTATTGATAAATTTCGATTCGGCTCAATGGTTTTGTACGGAACGCTGGGAGATTGGGAAATGACCGTGAAAGAGAAATATGTGAAGTGATGCCTTCGACAGCCGAAGCTGTCGAAGGCATGATTTTAACAAAAAAAGCGAAGCAAAAGTCTCGAAAAACTTTCACTTCGCTTTTTTATGCTGTTATCGGCGAACTGGAAGTTCGCACCACAACTAAATATTACTTAGCAACTTCCATACTCACTTGGCGAGCATTGATAGTTTTACCTTGCATTCCTTCTAATACACGCTTCACATCCGCTTGCGGTACTTCAACGAAACTAAATTTGTCATAAATATCAATTTGTCCAATCGCACGACCCGCAATACGAGTTTCAGAAGTAATTGCACCTACAATATGGTTTGGAGCAACGTTGTCTTTGCGACCTAAGCTCAAGAACAAGCGTACCATGTCGGCATTACCTGAGCCACGTCCGCCTTCTTGACGACGTTCTCTTGGTTCGAAACGACGCTCACGTTGTTGGAATCCTCCGTCACGTCCGCCATCACGGCCACCTTCTCTACGTCCATATGGAGCTCTTGAGTCACGGCTATTTCCGCCAAATCTTGCATCTCTATCACCACCTCTTGGCTCACGATAGCTATCAGATAATTGGTGGTCAGCAAATTCGCTCTTCACTTCGCCTACTTGCATTTTGATTAATGCAGCCATGATTTGTGCCTCAGAATAACCTTCTTCACTCAATTGTGCAATAATTCCATCGTAAGTAGTATCAACACCTGCTGTAAGCGTTTCTTTTACTTGGTCAACAAATCTTTGGTGACGAGTTTTTACTAACTCAGCATAAGTCGGGATAACTCCTTGTTCGATTTTGGCTTTCGTATAGTTTTCGATTCCACGTAAAGCACCTCTTTCACGAGCCGAAATAAACATAAATGCTTTTCCAGTCTTTCCAGCACGGCCAGTACGACCAATACGGTGAACGTAATATTCTAAATCTTGCGGTACATCGTAGTTGAATACGGCATCAACACCCGATACGTCAATACCACGAGCAGCTACGTCGGTTGCCACCAAAATTGTGGTTGTACCCGCACGGAATTTGCTCATTACTTGCGTACGTACTTGCTGACGCATATCGCCATGTAAGCCTTCGGCAGCATAGCCACGAATCTGTAAATCACTCACGATTTCGTCAACTTTCGATTTTGTGTTGGCAAATACCAACATCAATTTCAAGTTATGTACATCAATCAAACGAGTCATTACTTCCATTTTCGCCTCACGACGAACCGAGAAATAAAATTGCTCGATGTTTGCGTTTGAAACCTCTGTTTTCAATGTACGAACGATTTCAGGATTTTTCTGGAAACGCTTCGCAATTGAAAGGATTTCGGGCGACATTGTTGCCGAGAATAACACTGTTTGACGCTCTTCTGGGGCAAAAGACAAGATTTTTTCGATGTCTTCTCTGAAACCCATGTTAAGCATTTCGTCAGCTTCATCTAAAATAGCCAACTTAATATCGCTCAATATTAAGGTCTTGCGGTCGATGTGGTCCATGATACGGCCAGGTGTTCCGACCACAATTTGTGAACCTTTTTTCAAAGCCAAAAACTGACGCTCATACGATTCTCCACCATAAATGGCAGCCACGTTGAGGCCTCTTTTGTACTTAGCTAATTTCTGGATTTGTTCTTTTACTTGGAGAGCCAACTCACGAGTCGGACACATTACTAATACTTGTGTGCTTTTGCTATCAACATCAACTGCTTCGATTGCAGGGATACCAAATGCCGCTGTTTTACCTGTACCTGTCTGAGCCTGTCCGATAAAATCGCCACCACGCATTACAACTGGGATTCCTTGTGCCTGAATTGGAGTTGAATACTCAAAACCCATTTCTTCAACTGCACGAAGGATGTACTCTGAAACTGGGAGGTCAGAAAATTTTACTTGTTCCATTAAGGATAAAATGTTTTAGTCGGAACGTACACTGTCGTCCTCACGCAAAACCGTGGATTGCCCCGATAGCCGAAAAAAATAATAAAGCGAACGATGAGAACCATCCGTTGCTGCCCTGAAAGGAAATTGAATGAAGAGAAACTTCAAAACGATTTTATTGACGCAGAGGCCCGATAACGGATGTGCCTTTTTTTAATACAGGTGCAAAAGTACTGCCATTTTTTTTACAAAACAAGTATTTGACCGAAACTTTGCATTTTTTTTAGATGACCTTCAAGAATGTATCGTTCAAGAATTTAATAAAACAATAAAAACATCCTATAAATGATTAATTATAAGGCATTTCCACAAAAAACAATAATAGTCTTGAAACGATAATAGATATAACTATTCTAAGATTAAAAGATTTTATTTTGATAAATGAATGTTTTGCAGAATTTATGAATGGTGTATGCCGAAGTTTAGCGAATCATTTAGCTGTATTTTTAAAACGAAAAATACTTATCGAAACTCTTAAAATTTTGCAATTCATGACTAAAATTTGCATTTTTACCAAAAAACATAACAATGGAAATCACACAAGAAAACAGCACAAAAAATGGTCTCCTCAAAGCCATTAAAAATAATGTAATTGCAGGTGAAATGACTTACGTCTGGGCAGGTGAGAATAAATTTATCATTGACCACACAGAAGTTTCTCCTAAATTTGAAGGAAAAGGTATTGGTAAAAAACTGATTATGGCAGCTGTAGAGTATGCTCGTGCTAATAATTTTAAAATTCTACCACTTTGCCCATTTGCAAAGGCCCTCTTTGAGCGTACGAAAGAAATTCAAGATGTGATGTTTTGATGTTGGCTTTAATAAAAATATTAAGCCGAGATTATAAAATACGTTCTCATAATCTCGGCTTCTGAAATTTTAATATAAAATTATTACGGTTTCAACCAAGCATTTCTCAACTTCAATTGTTCGGCTGTTGGGTTTTCGACCAATCGTAACACATTTTTTTGTTTGGCTTCCACTAAAATTGCGGGTGCAGAAAGTTTCAGAATTTCTTCTTTACCATCGGCATTTTTGCGGGCAACTTCTACCGTTACCATGTCACCTTCTTTGGTTTTACTACCGAATTCGGTCATAATTGACTGAATCTTCATCATTTCCATTGCCTCGCCATTGACCGAAATCAGTTCGTCATTAGCTTTGTAACCCATTTGTTTGCCAAAATCATTTACTTTATCAATATTAGCAATTTTCAAACGATTGGTGGCTTGATTAAAACCAAGGGCAATTCCGCCCAAACTTGCTTGTTTTACTGTTGCCTCTGGCAAATAATCAATACCAACACTTTGCAAAATTTCTACCAATGGAAGTGGGTCTTTTCCTTCTACATAAGTGGCAAAAAACTGACGAATTTCGGGAAATGTTAACGACGTAATTTTATCGAATAATTCATCATCTTTGAAAGACTGCTCTTTTCCGTAAGTTTTCGATAAATCTTGCATAAGGTTTTGCGTACCGTATTTTCCACCCGAAAGTTGGCGAAGTTTAATATCCAAACACATACCTATCAATGCACCTTTATTATAGACATTCATGTACTGGTTTTTGTATTTATCCAGCACATTGGCACTCATTTCGGTAAATGGCAGAGCATCTTTCATTCCTTTCATGGTCGTGATTTTCTGACGCAACATATCCAAATACTTCGGTGTATCAATCAACCCATATTTTGCTTGCATGTGCCCAGCCGCATATTCGGTTAAACCTTCGTACATCCAAAGGTGTTTCGACATCTTTGGGTCGTTATAATCAAAATTACCAATTTCTTCGGAGTGAATGTTGAGCGGCGTTACGATGTGAAAAAACTCATGCGATGCCACATCTTTTACGGTTTGGGATAAATCAGCCGAAGTAGCTTCAGGTAAATAATAAAACGATGAATACGAATGCTCTAAAGCCCCGAAACTCGTCATGGTTTTGCTGTCAGACAATACAATCAAGAAAGCATATTTTTTAATAGGCAATTTACCGCCTAAATATTCTTTCTGAGCATTCAATAGAGTATTGATATTAGCAGCAATTTCTTTTGAATTAGCCATTTTATTGGGCGAATATACCGAAACCAAAATATCAGCACCACCAATTTTCAGCACCGTTGTATCGGGTTGTGTGTAAAGAATCGGGGCATCGACCAAATTCATGTAGTTTTCGGTTTCAAAAACATCGGTTGTGGCATTGCTATTTTTGGCAACTAACGAGGTTGAACCATAAAAACCACTCGGTTTTGTGAACGTAACTTGATAAGGCACTTGTTTCATGCCATCAAAATAACCAAAGAAACAATGCGTATTGATTGAAAATTCTTTACCAGCCACAATATCCGACCCCGTTGGCTCAAAAATCTTTGTGCCTTTAATTTCGGGTGAGTCCCATGTATCATCAATTTTATAGCTAATTTTAAAGAGTTTCTTAGCATCTTTAATAGTGTAGCTATTTACATCTAATTTATTAGTAGCAAGCTGATTACCCTTTGAATCGAAGGCTTTAAAATCTGATAAATAACGGCCATAATCATCGGTCGAATACGTACCAGGAACGGTCTTTGGCAAACGAAATGTAATTTCATCAGTCGTGATTTTTGGACTTAATAAAGTCACTTCCAGTTTATCGTTTTCGACTTTAGTTAAATCAATCGAATACTGATACGATGAACCATTTAAAGATTGTGAAGAATTGACGACAGCTTTTTTAGTACATCCTGCCATAAGCATAGCAAACGTCAGAACCATCAGTGCTTTTTGCATAGGTTATTATTTTAGATTTTAAAAGTGTATTTCGACAAAAGTAAGGAAAGCTCCACTGAAAAACTCTAAAAATTGATTAAGCAGCCATTAATGAGTGATGAAAGGTCAAAAACCATTGCCTTCGACTGGAACGTTATTCGTTCAGCCCAGACAATGGTTTTCAGACTCCACTATACTAATACAATACTACTCATTCCAAGAATTTTGCCCATTGAGTGGCATACAACCAATATATTCCCCTGGAACTGGGTCATAAACCAGCACGTTTTTACCGATACTTTCGGAAGTATAAAAGCCAAAAAGTGTTAGACTCTTAACGGTCTTATAAAATGTTGGCTTCGGTGCATCGGGTTCAAGATTTATTCCCCACAAATTCATTCCTGAGCGTGGATTTTCTTTTTCGAGTTCAAGCAAATATGCCTCACGTTCGGCTGGGTCGAGTTCTACGAAATGCTTGCCATGCTTGTCTTTACAAACATCGTCAAATGCTTCGAGGTCTTTAACAAATTTATCTTTACCAGCAGCATCCATTGTATCATTGACCATTTTATCAATAAACTGTGGCACGCCCAATTCTTTTGCTCCAGGTGTTTTAGTTTTGGGTAAAATAGTTTCGGCGATTTCGGCAATCGTTGCTGCCTGATTAGGTGAAAGGAAAACAGGTTTCCACGTCAATTTGGCATCTTTTGCACAAGCAATGAAAATTTCGGAAAAAGCCACACCCGAAACTCCCAAACCCAATGCCAATGCAGTATTTTTTATATATTCTCTACGATTCATGATGAGTTACTTTTGATTAAATGAAGCAAAAATTGAGAAATTCTTAATTCAATTAAAGATTTTTCTTATTCAATTCCGAAACTGCAAAATCAGCCGCTCGTGCGGTCAAAGCCATGTACGTAATTGATGGGTTTACGCAATTCGATGAAGTCATGCAAGCACCATCAGTTACGAATACATTCTTTACGCTATGCACTTGATTATTACCATTCAGCACCGACGTTTTCGGGTCTTTACCCATGCGAGCAGTACCCATTTCGTGAACACCATTGCCTAAACCACCCGCATTATCAAACGTTCGGATATTCTTAAAACCCGAAGCTTCGAGCATTTCGGCGGCATCAGCCATGATTTGCTTACGCATTTTCAGTTCATTGTCTTTTATTTCAGCATCAAAAACCAACTGTGGAATTCCCCATTTATCAACTTTTGATTCGTGCAAACTCACTTTGTTTTCATGGTAAGGCAGCACTTCGCCAAAACCCATCAAACCCATGCTCCAGCCACCTGGTTTATAGAGTGATTCTTTGAAAGCTGCACCAATGGCATGTTCGTCAGCACCTCTACCCCAACTTGCACGGCCTGCACCCGCACCTTGATAATCATAACCACGTAAGAAATTCGGATTCTTCGATGCCTCATCAATATTCACATATTTCGGAATAAAAAGCCCTGCGGGTTTTCGGCCTTTGTAATATTGGTCTTCCAAACCATCAAAATCGCCCATTGCTCCTACATGATAATGGTGGTCCATCAGATTATGACCTAACTCGCCACTATCATTGCCCATTCCATTTGGAAAACGGCTTGATTTTGAGTTGAGCAATAATTGTGTAGAAGCCAAAGCAGAGGCACAAGAAAAGATAATTTTTGCTTTAAACTCATATACTTCGTTGGTTTCAGAATCAATCACTCGTACGCCTGTTGCTCGCTGCGTAGCTTCATCGAAAATAATTTCCTTAGCAATCGAATTGGGTCTGATGACAAAGTTACCCGTATTATTAGCAGCGGGTAAAGTAGCGGCATTACTACTAAAATACGCTCCGTACGGACAGCCTCTCGAACAACGGTTTCGGTTCTGGCACTTGCCACGCCCCAAAGCCAAATGTACTTCGGTTGGCTGCGTGAGGTGAGCCACACGCCCAGGAGTTACGATACGGTTTTTGAATTTATGTTTGAGTTGTTGCTTGAAATGGTCTTCCAAACAATTCAATGGAATTGGCGGTAAAAACTCACCATCGGGCAAATGTTCTAAACCCAATTTTTCGCCACTTACTCCTACAAACTTCTCAACATACGAATACCACGGAGCAATATCTTTGTAGCGAATCGGCCAGTCGATGGCAATTCCTTCACGGGCATTTGCTTCAAAATCATAGTTACTCCAACGATACGTATGCTTTCCCCAAGTAATTGAGCGGCCGCCTACGTGGTTTCCCCGAATCCAATCAAAAGGTTTTGTTTCTTCGTAAGGATTTTCTAAGTCATTCGTGAAGAAGTGCTTGGAAGATTCACCCACAAAACCACTTCTAATTTGTATATGATGACGTTTTCGGTCTTCATCGGTCAATGCCCCTCGGTGTTCGAGTTCCCAATGGTCGAGCATCATCGTTGGGTAATCTTCAATATGATTCACCATTCGCCCTTTTTCGAGCACCAGCGTTTTTAAGCCTTTTTCCGAAAGCTCCTTCGCTGCCCAACCACCGCTCATGCCTGAGCCTATCACGATGGCATCGTAGGTATTAGTTTTGTTTAATTTTGTATTCAGATTTGCCATTTTATGTTTGTAAGGTTGAATAGAGTACAAATTAGGAAAGATAATTGATAATTTTATTTCTGCACGAAATTTTGATAAACAAAAAGCCAAAAAAAGGGTTAAATTGGAAAGATAAAAGTAAAAGCTCCATGCCCGAACTCCCAGAAGTAGAAACCTACCGCCGATATTTTGAAGAAACAAGTTTGTATCAGCCCATTGCCGATGTGTATGTGCAAGACACTAAACTTCTCACAACCGATTATGATATTTTGGTAGAAAAACTACGAAATAAGCAGTTTATTGGCACAAAACGCATCGGTAAAAACCTTTTTGCTCAACTCGATGCTCCTTATTGGCTACATTTTCACTTCGGCATGACGGGCGATTTAGCCTACTTCAAAGATGAAGAAGACACCCCACGTTTTGCTCGAATAGTTTTTCATTTTGCCAATGGTTTCAAACTGGGATTTTTATGTCCACGGAAATTTGAACGAATCGGAATCGTCGAAAATATTGATGAATATCTTTTACGCAAGAAAATACATAAAGATGCCCTCGAAATTTCGGTTGAGGAATTAAGCAAAACCTTAAAAAAGAAAAACGCTCCCATCAAATCTGTCCTACTCGACCAATCGACCGTCGCAGGAATTGGTAATTGGATTGTTGATGATGTGCTGTTTCAAGCAAAAATCCACCCCGAACGCACTTCAAGCCAACTAACTGATAATGAGACAGTTGAAATCCATAAAGCCATGCGTTTGGTTATTCAAAACGCCATTGATTGCCAAGCAAATTATGATGATTTTCCAACAAATTTCTTAATTCATGCACGAGGTTGGGGTATTCAAAAGCAAGATTTAATAGGAAAATGCCCTAATTGTGGCGAGCAAATTTCTATTACAAAAGTGGGGGGACGCACGACTTTAAAAAAAGAAAAACGGCAAGTTCGATAGGGTTTTACTTCAAGCTCTCCCAGCAAATCTTAGCCAAATCTCCGATTATTTGTTCGGCGGTTGCTTCTTTATCAAAACCTTCTACAAAAATTGACATCACAAAAGGCTGGGTAGTAAAAACAATAGCAGCATCGCCCCTAACATAAGCAAGCGTACCCGTCTTATGGGCAATCGCCAAATCTTTCGGAAGCTGACTCGGAATTGTTGTTTTGTCTTCACAGTTTTTTAGCATACTTATCATTTCATCGCACAGTGTGGGTGTCGATACTTTTTTGTCATAAATCATTCGCAGCAAAGCATTTATTTCCAACACATTAATATAATTTTCACGCCCTTGTTTCACTGCTTCGGTATCCATCATTACTCGATTAAGGCGTGTTTTTGTAGCTCCCCATTTCGTCAGATTTTGGTTAATCGTCTCCATTCCAATTTCACGAATCAGAATATTGGTGGCCGTATTATCGCTTGTCCGAATCATTTCTTGGGCAATCTCTCTGATACTCAATATTTTACCTTCCAAAGCATTCATCAAAACACCCGAACCTCCCGCCTTTTCAGCATTGGTCAGACGGTGTACCTTCGATAAATTCATCTCATTGGCTTGTACTTTTTCCATCAACGACATCAGAATTGGCACTTTTATTACACTTGCCGATGGCACTTTTACATCAGTTCGATGTTCAAAATACGGCTGCCCCTCCATGTTTTCCACAGCCATCGTCACCTTTACATTAGATGGAAGTTTAGAAATATAATCTAATATTTGGGTTTTATCAACCTTCTTTTCACTTGTCTGAGCAATTACGCCATTCACTAATAGACTCATTATTAAGACCTTAAATATTGTTTTCATTTTTTATTGAAATTTCAATAATTATTTTTATTTCAAATTTTATAATTTAAATTATTTATATAAAATTAATGTTTTATTCTGTAAATTTAATAATTACAAGATAATTAATATATATTATATATACCGAAAATACAAACAGAATAATATATTTCAAATATATAATATATTCAGGCCAAATACTCTATTCAATCTTTATGGTATATTTAGACTTTACAGACTATTTAGTACGTTCAATAGAAAACAGCACTAAGTCGTGTAATGATTGACGGAAAGCAGAGTCGGGAAATGTAAAGAGGATATCGTTGGCTTCTTTTACGAAGCGTTTCATCACTTCGGTGGTATATTGAATTCCACCTGATTTTTTCACAAAATCAATTACTTCAGTTACTTTTTTAGGGTTTTCGGAGTGATTTTTTACTAAATTTATAATATGTCGTTTGTCAGACCACGACGCATGATTCAACGCATAAATTAGCGGCAATGTCATTTTCTTTTCTTTAATATCAATGCCTGTTGGTTTACCGATTTCGGCGTCTCCATAATCAAAAAGGTCATCTTTTATCTGAAACGCCATGCCGATTTTCTCTCCCAAAAGTTTAGCTTTGGCTACTACTTCGGCATTTGCACCAACCGAAGCCGCTCCAACTGCACAACAAGAAGCTATCAAAGAAGCGGTCTTTTGGCGAATCACTTCATAATACACGTCTTCTGTAATATCGAGTTTGCGAGCTTTTTCGATTTGCAGTAATTCCCCCTCACTGAGTTCTTTTACGGCTGTTGAAACAATTTTTAGCAAATCATAATCACCATTATCAACACTCAAAAGCAAACCACGAGAAAGCAGATAATCTCCTACTAAAACGGCAATTTTATTTTTCCAAAGTGCTTTAATTGAGAAAAATCCACGTCGGTAGTTTGAATCATCAACCACGTCATCATGCACGAGTGTAGCCGTATGCAAAAGCTCAATAAGGGCGGCACCTCGATACGTGGCTTCGTTGATTTGGCCGATGGTTCCAGCAGTCAGAAAGACAAACATTGGACGAATTTGCTTACCTTTCCGATGAATGATATATTTCATGATTTGGTCGAGCAACATCACGTCGGTCTTCATCGACTGGCGAAATTTCTTCTCGAAAATCTCCAAATCTTGTTCGATTGGGGCTTGTATTTGGTTAATATCTAACGACATGAAGAGGTGAGCAAAATGTTGTTTTGCCCTGCGTGTGCAATTTTACGATTGATTTCTGACTTATTGAGCAGATTAAAGAAAAATATGTTATTTTTAATGCTTTTGTTCAAATTTTTCTTGAATTATATCAATTTTAAGAACTAATTTTCCATACTTTTTGAGTAGAAACGCTCATTTAAATAGTAAACACACGGTCAGACAATAAGGTTTACTTTTGGGGCAATGTATTTGCTAAACTTTTTTTCAAAAATAAATATTTTAGTCGTATTATTGGTGTAGTAAAAAATACTTTTATAAATGAGGGCATTAGTTTTAGGTGGAGGCTCACTCAAAGGAGCTTGGCAAGTTGGCGTTATTCATGCAATTTTGGATACGGGTTTTAAGCCAGAAATGATTTATGGGATTTCGGCGGGAGCTTTAAATGGTTCTTTCATGGTCAATGAAGCGGGCAAACAACACCTCGAAAAAGGTAAAATCGACTGGGATTTGGTCAATAAAAAACTCTTGCAATTTTGGCTTGAAAATATTACTCAACCTTCGGATATTGGCGTACTGAAATCGAAGTTTTCGTTGGGAATTGACACCCTTTTAAGCAGATTTGATGGCTTGATTGATACCAATCCATTGCACGAAAAACTTAAAAAATACTTGGATGTAACAACCATGCGAAAAAGCCCCATCAAACTAAAAGTTGGGGCGGTAAACATCAATACGGGCGAAATGCACTACACCGACCCGCTCGAACAGCATTTTTTGGATTACCTGCGAGCCAGTAGTTCGTTGCCTTTTATTATGCCAGCCATCCAGATTGGGGGCGACCATCGACAAGCATACATGGATGGTGGTTTACGTGAAGTTGTACCGCTCCGCAAAGCCATTGAAGATGGTGCAACCGAGATTTATTGTGTGGCTACTCACCCAAAAAACAAGCCTTTAGAGCAATTTAATTATCGAAGTTTCTTTAGCTTGATTGAGCGTATAAAAGATATTACAGTCAATCAATTTGAAAATAGCGACATTGAATGGGCGGAAAATTATGCTGAAAGCTATGGAAGTATTGGGCCATTTAGTCTTACAAAGAAAATCAAACTCACAGTTATTCGACCAAAAGAACCTTTGCATATTGAATTGACCGATTTTACGACCAAAGATGTGAAGGAAATTATCAAACAAGGCTACGAATATGGGCATCAGACTTTGTTTGGGCATTAAAAACAAAAGTGGCACTTCTTTGATAGAATGTCAGAGTTCAAATGTCAGAGAAGCTACCGAGCCAGTCGAAGAATGGTTTTGGGTATCGCCCAACCCCAATGATGGTAAGTTTATTGCCAAAGTAAACCTCAAAATACCGCAAAGTGTGCAGCTTTATTTGAGTGATATAAAAGGACATATCATCAAAGAATATTCGTTTGTGGGAGTTGAAGGCATGAATAATTTTGAAATCAATATTCAAGATAAAATTACTATTGAATCAATTTTCAACATTCGCTGTCAGGCAGGCGAAGTATCAAACTCTAAAAAAGTGGTTATTGAAAAATAGTATTTAAAAAATAGTCGGAAGGGTATCTCCGACTATTTTTTTCCTTACGCCAAAGTCACCTTCTCGTTTTCTTCCCGAATTTCAAACCAAACAAAATAGGCAGTAACGATTGTTGAAAGTAAAAAATAAGCCATCATTACTGCCGAAGCCCATGGGTATTGTGAGCTACTACCAAACCAATCACCCATTTGGTATATTAAAGCAAAACCAATGATATTTTTGAGCAGTTCCCAAACGAGTGCATAAGGGTTTTTGTCCATCAATTCAGTATAAGCAAAAATCGTTAAGTAGATAAATCCTCCGTACACAAACATATTTGGCACACCAAATTTGGCGATATTACCGAAGAAATAATATAACATTCCGAAGGTAAACAGAAACTGAAACCAAATCCAAACGAGCATATTTTTTGAAATTTTGGGGGCGTATTTCTCGAAATTATAAGGGTCTTCAATTTTTTTATCAGGAAAACGAGCCTCAACATCGGCTGGTCGCCAGCCTGTGGGCATGAACCAAATACGGAATTTATCCTTCAAATTCTTAGTATGATAAGCGTCTTTTATCAAAAACCATAAATGCTGAAAATTTATCTTTATAGGGTTCCACGTACTTGCGGGGCGAGTGATACCATACACAGGTGGAACGTTGGGTAATTCTTCCTGAAAAGTACCAAAAAGTTTGTCCCAAATGATAAAAATTTGCCCGTGGTTTTTATCCAAATATTCGGGATTAATGGCATGATGCACTCGGTGGTGCGAAGGGGTAACAATTATTTTTTCGAGGATTCCCATCTTCCCAATATAAACCGTATGATACCAAAACTGTGCAAAAAGGTGCAAAGGTGCCACTATAGCAATGACTTTGGTATCAACGCCCAATAAGGCTGCTGGCAACAAGAAAATTGTAAACAAACTCACAAACGACGAAATGCTTTGGCGTAACGCACATGCCAAATTAAATTCTTCACTGCTGTGATGAATGGCATGCTTGTTCCAGAAAAAATTGATTGAATGTGCCATTCGATGCACTAAATAGCCCGTCAAATCAAGTGAAACGAACGCAATGATATAGACCCAAATCGTTGACTCGATTTTGTAGAGTGTCCAATGTTTTACCATCCAATCATAAGAAAGAATCGAAACACTTAGGCCTAAAACATCTTTCACCGAATTGGTATAGCCCGAAGTCAGGCTCGAAATCATATCCATTGCTTTGAATGAATCTTTTTTGGCGTACCAGCCATAGGCTTTTTCGATGAGCACTAACAATAAAAATAGCGGACTGGCAATCGTAAGAATTTTACCGTAGGTTTCCATTTACTATCGCAATTAAGAATATAAAATTAAGAATTAAGGGTTTTCAAAAGAACATAATCAACGTTTCTTCTGATATGATTTACGTTTAGTATGCTTGCATACTAAATATTGCACAAATTTATGAAAAAGTATTCTGATTTTTATAAAAGATACACATTTTGAGCATAAAAAAATCCTGCTGAGATTTCGGCAGGATTTTCCTATTTGTTTTACATTTTCTTAGAAGCGATATTGCAATCGACAAGTAAAATTATTGTCTTTCACATCAGACCTATAATCAGTCAAGTTTGTGTTTTCGTTTTTAGGCATTTCGTACCAAAACGTCACTTTTAGGTTATCGTTAGGATAAATCACATAGCCTACCCCCAAAGTATTGAATCTGACATCGGCTGCTGTAAAAGTCTTTCCAATTTCTGTTCCTTTTACCTTTTTGTTTGGGTCATACCAATCGTATTTTGCCACAAACTGGTGTTTTTTGCTTCCTAAATGCTGTAAGAAATAAAAATACGCACCATCGAAATTACGAATGTATAGCGGTGCATTGACACCATTGATTGTTGGAATAACCCCTGGCGTTTCGGTTGAATTTTGAGTAGCAGTTTGTGTTCCTCTGATATACTCAGCTCTAAATTCGGTCTGCCCTACTCGGTTTGGTATTTTTATTTGCACGTCAGCACCATAGTAGTTGCGTGGTGCAATTTTGCCTACATTTGAAGCCAAAGAGTCAACTACAAAAGATTGATTGCTCGACATTTTGTAGATATATTTCGTAAACTGCTGCATACCACCAAATAAACCCGAAACACTTCCGCTGATGATTAATTTGGGAGAGACTTTATAAGGTTTGATAGAAAAACGGGTAATTAGGTCTTTATGATTATCAAAATCAGAAGTCGCTGTTAAGCCTTGACCATTAAATGCACCAATATCAAATTTCACATACTTGGCAAATGATTGTTTAGTACGAGGTTCTAACGAAATCATTACTCCCATATCACGCTCAACTTTCATCAATATCTGCGACATACGGCCACGCTCAAGCGATTCACGGTCGGCAGAACCATAGTTTATTTCAAAGCCAAAAGGGCGGGCAAACATTCCCGTAGTGAGGGAGAACAGATTCAGTTTATTTTCATAGAAACGCCCCCAAAAATCTCGAATAAATACCCCTCGTTCTGTGCCATCAAACTGAAAAACAAAGTTTAACTGGGGCATATTATTTTTATCAAATCGAGCATAATCGAAACGGAGTCGACCTCGACGCAGAGTAAAACGATTATTGACGTTAGCAGCAAAATCTCCGCCATTAAATGATTTTGCCCCTTCTGACTGAATATATTGAAATTGCGGTTGAATGTAGCCACTGATACCTACATACTCATACTTTTTGAGTGTTAGTAGAAGCTTTTTTACGGTCGATGTATCCACATCCATCAGTGAACCTTTTTGTTGGCCGTAACTAACTGAATACATGCTAAACAAAAGCATAGCAGATATCAACACTCTCAATGAGTGCATTTTTTTAAAGAATTTCATATTGGTGTTATAGTAAATACGAGGTGTTAGGTCGTACTGTAAAATAAGTTATGGCTTTCGATAATATTATCGAAAAACAATATATCTGGATAATGCACTAATAGAGATGCCACACCTAAGCGACATCTCTATTCGTGCTATTAAACCGTACTGTGATTATAATAGCCAGCGAAAGAATACAAATAAAGACGCTGAAAGAATAATTGCCACAGGTAAAGTAAGCACCCAAGCTAAAAGAATACTTTTGATTGTACCTGCTTGAAGGTTTTTGATACCTTTACTGGCTACCATCGTACCCGCAATACCCGAAGATAATGCGTGCGTAGTACTTACTGGAAGTTTAAACCAAGAAGCCAACCCTATTGTAGTTGCTGCAACAAGTTCGGCCGAAGCACCTTGTGCATAAGTAAGGTGAGATTTACCGATTTTTTCACCAACCGTCACCACGATACGTTTCCAACCAATCATTGTACCAAGACCAAGGGATAACGAAATCATTAAAATAACCCACATTGGAGCGTGGTCAGTGAAGCGACGAATGCCCTTTTCTTCTTTGGTTGCCAGATTTTTTAAGATTAATTTGCTATTATCGCTCAATACAATCTCTTCATCTTCAATCAATTTCTTGGTTGTTCCGCTTACCGTCAAAAGGGCTTTACGAATATCAAGAGCATTGGCATTTTCGACTTTTCCGCTATCAGCAACACTATTCAAGAAAGCAATGCTACTATTTATTTTTGCGATTTTTTCTTTTTCGGCAGTTGAAGCATGAGTTGTATCGATGAGAGAGATTTGCTGCGAAATTGTTGCTAATTCTGGCTTCAAAGTCTTGAAATCAATGGTTTTATTGATAGCAAAATATGTCGGTAAAACACCAATCAAAATCAACATTACTAAACCAATACCTTTTTGTCCATCATTACGACCGTGAAAGAAGCTCACGAGTGTACAAGTAGTAATCAAAATAGCACGAATCCAAAATGGCGGTGCTTCATCTTTGTTTGGCTCATCAAAAACTTGCTTTCTGATTTGTTTGTTCAATAATCTACGAAGAGCAAACATCAAGAAAACGGCCAAAGCAAAACCTACCATCGGAGATAATAAAAGTGCTGAAAAGATTTCTTTGGCTTTATCCCAGTTTACGGCAGCAATTCCCATTTTGTTATCAGGAAGTAAAGCATATCCTAAACCAACGCCCAAAATTGCACCAATTAATGTGTGCGAACTTGATGCTGGAATACCAAAATACCATGTTCCGAAGTTCCAAATGATAGCACTAAACAAAAGAGCAAGCACCATTGCAATACTATGATAAACATTTTGGTCGATTAGTAGTTCTACTGGAAGAAGGTTTACGATACTCATTCCCACTCCGACTCCACCAGTTACAACTCCGATAAAGTTGATAAGACCCGACCACACAACGGCTTGGGTTGGTTTGAGTGAGTTGGTATAAATTACAGTTGCAACGGCATTGGCGGTATCATGAAATCCGTTGATAAACTCGAAGGCACACGCAGCCAAAAGGCAGAATGATAGTAGTAAGAAAATGTCGGTTTCTAATCCAAACATAGGGTTTTAGTTTTAAGTATATGACTGATTATATTGGTGTTTTTGTAATTTTATTACAAAAGTCAGTATTTTTGATTAGTACAAGAAAATTCCAATATTATGAAATTGTTAAGACTTACGAAACATTGAGTTATTTTATAAATATTTAAGTAAAAGTTGCACATAATGACGAAAAAACAAACAACTATTTCATTAATTGCTGCCATGAGTCAAAATCGTGCGATTGGATTAAACAACGCTTTACCGTGGAATCCAATTCCTGCTGATTGGGATAATTTGAAGGAAGTAACAAAGGGCAGAAAGATGATTATGGGGCGTAAAAGCTACGATAACCCACACAGAATATGGTCGGAAGTAGGTAATTATGTGATTACTCGCCAAACTGATTATGGGGTAGATGAGGGATTCGAGGTAGTGAGTAGTTTAGAAGAAGCCTTTGAAAAATGTCAATTTGATGAGGAAGTTTTTGTGTTAGGTGGTGAAGAAATATTCAGACTCTCGATTCCGTATGCTCATAAAATCTATCTTACACTGGTTCACGAAACTTTCGAGGGAGATGCCTTTTTTCCTGTATTTAATGAAAATGAATTTACTATTACCGAACGTAAGGAGTTTGCTGTTGGACAAAATACTCCTTACGCCATTTCGATTTTGACATACCAGCGAAAATAACACTTACTTCCCTTTGTAATAAAGCTTTTTTTTGCCCGTATTTACATCAGTGAGCAGCAATGCATCTTTTTCGATATAGTATTTTGAGTTCGGCACATCGGTAATTTTACCATTCACATTTACTCGCCAATACAGAATATTACCTTTCGTAAACCACCTTGCCCCTGCTGCTTTCACTTGGGCAATGTCCGAATTCCCTCCACTCGACGAATTGCCTGAGCTGTTTGGTCCGCTTACATACGAACGTGAACCACCATCATCAATCGTACCATCAGCATTCAGAATAATCGACATGCTTGAACCACCATAAAAACCTCCGTTAGATGAATAATTCTCTTGATACGTCCATTTACCAACCAAATTTGGGTCTCGAGACAAACCATCGGCTTTTACACTCGTATGGGTTGTAGATGGCGAAATAGAAGTTACTTTTGCAAAATTACCCTCCAGAATTACTTGATTATTATAGCTAATTTTCTGTTGCATGACATTATTTTGTAATTGCATCACAAAAGTAAACACCGTTCCATCGTTATAAGTGAGCGTTCCTGTGGCCATATTTACCGCTACATTTCCTTTGATTTGATATGTATTTGTTTCTCCGCCCGAATAAACTAACATTTGCCCAGTAAGCTGATTAGCATTTATCTCCAATGATAATTCAGCTTTTAAACCTCCATTACTTCCTTTCACCTGACCTTGCCAGGTTCCGAGAAATGATTGAGCAAAGATTGGCGTTCCCATCAAAATAAAAAATGTATAAAACAAAAGGATTTTCTTCATGGCAAAATGAGTTTTGTAGGATTATAGTTCAAATAACACATTTTTTAGCAAATTAAAATCTTTACGAGATAAAATAAATTCTCGCATTATCGCCTATAAAGATTTCATTACTTAGGGTTTTTCTATATTTTTAAGCTCAATTGACTGAAACATGTATGAAGCCCCATAAACTACTTTTATTTAGCAGTTTTTTACTGTTTTTTTCTTGTAATCAAAGTAAATATGACCTCATCATCAAGAATGGTCTTATCTTCGATGGCAACGGAACGACCCCAATTGTGGCAGATATTGCCATAAAAAATGATACAATTGCATTTGTGGGCAATCTGGGGTTTCAGTTTGATACCAAAGATATGACCGTGATTAATGCAAAAGGCATGGCGGTTGCCCCTGGGTTTGTAAATATGCTGAGTTGGAGTACCGAAAGTTTGATAGAAGATGGGCGTTCGATGGGCGAAATAATGCAGGGCGTTACGCTCGAAGTCATGGGAGAAGGTGATTCGATGGGGCCGATTAGCGATGCAATGAAAGCTGATGCAATAAAATCGCAAGGAAATATCAAGTACGAAATTCCATGGAATACACTCGGCGAATATCTTTTTTATTTAGAAAAACGTGGAGTTTCAACCAACGTGGCTTCGTTTGTGGGAGCATCGACCGTTAGAGCAATGGAATTGGGCTATGCCAATCGCCCACCAAAACCTGACGAACTCGAACGCATGAAAAAGCACGTAAAACTGGCCATGGAAGAAGGTGCAATGGGCGTGGCTTCGGCATTGATTTATACACCTGGCACTTATTCGGACACGCACGAACTCATCGAATTATCGAAAGTAGCTTCAGAATATGGCGGTATGTATATTTCACACATGAGAAGCGAAGGGAATAAACTCGAAGAAGCTACTGATGAGCTGATTAAGATAGCAAAAGAGGCAAATATTCACGCCGAAATCTACCATTTGAAGGCTGCGGGTAAAGCTAATTGGCATAAAATAGATAAAGTAGTAGCCAAGATAGACAGTGCCAGAAAAGCGGGTATTCATATAACAGCCAATATGTATAACTACATTGCGGGAGCAACTGGACTTGATGCAGCCATGCCACCGTGGGTGCAAGAAGGTGGTTTCGACCAATGGAGCAGAAGATTAAAGTCTGGCACAATCAGGGAGCAAGTCGGGCGAGAAATGAGTTCTCCACAAAATGACTGGGAAAATTTGTGCTTAGCAGCAGGGGCAGACAAAACGTTGCTGATTGGTTTTAAGCAAGACTCTCTCAGAAAATATATTGGCAAGACTTTGGCAGAAGTAGCAGCTATCAAGAAAAAAACATGGTACGAAACTGCGATGGATTTGGTGGTTTCGGATGGCTCACGGATTGATGTGGTGTATTTTTTGATGAGTGAAGAAAACGTAAAGAAACAAATTCAACTGCCATATATGAGTTTCTGCTCAGATGCTGCTTCGATGAATCCTGCGGGGGTATTTTTGAAATCAAGTAGTCATCCAAGGGCTTATGGCAATTTTGCTCGACTTTTGGGAAAATATGTGCATGAAGAAAAAGTAATTACACTACAAGAAGCCATCAGAAAACTAACTTCACTGCCTTGCGATAACCTCAAGATTCAGAAACGTGGACGTTTAAGAGTTGGAAATTATGCTGACATTGTCGTTTTTGACCCTAATAAAATTCAAGACAAAGCCACTTTCGAGAAACCACACCAACTTTCGGAAGGAGTGATTCATGTGTTTGTTAATGGCAAGCAAGTCATAAAAGA
This sequence comes from Cytophagaceae bacterium, assembly GCA_027488335.1. Lineage (GTDB taxonomy): Bacteria > Bacteroidota > Bacteroidia > Cytophagales > Spirosomataceae > Emticicia. Next base: position 22,562 of record JAIYBU010000168.1, on the reverse strand, counting down.
CGGCCAACATACGGGTGTAAAATCGGGTAGATTTGTGAAAGGCCCAGGTTGGAAAAGTGAGTAAAAAACTCAACAGACAACAATCGGCAGCCCACAGATTTAGGCCATCATTGAGTAAAGCGACTTATACTGAAATAGGTTTACAAAAAACAAGAGGTTTGATTAAGTCTTGTCTATTACACAGAAACTTAGTGATGAACTTTTCATGTAAAAGGTTATTTTGATATTTCCTACCCATCAAATCCTATTCTTAGAATCAATAATAATCGTTACGGGGCCATCATTGAGCAACGAAACTTTCATATCTGCTCCAAAAGTGCCCGTTTCGATGGTTTTTCCTAAATCAAATTCCAATTGAGCAATCATCTTTTCATAGAGCGGAATAGCTATTTCGGGACGAGCTGCCTCAATAAACGAAGGTCGGTTTCCTTTTTTTGTGCTGGCATGAAGCGTGAATTGACTAATCAAAAGAATATTTCCATCAACTGATTTTAGGTCGAGATTCATTTTACCTTCTTCATCACCAAAGACTCGTAGGCCAACAATTTTCTTCGATAACCATTCAATATCTTCTTGGGTATCAGTATGCGTAATTCCCAACAAAATCATGAAGCCTAAGCCTATTTGACCTTTTATTTCATTATCAATCGTTACCGATGCTTGGGTAACTCTTTGTATTACTGCAATCATTTTTTATCTTCCAGTTAAATAGAACCGATTATGCGGTAAGAGGCCATTTATTTTAATTTTTGTTTGTTTTGGTGGTGGGTAGAGACGTTGCATGCAACGTCTCTACGATGAAAAAACCTACAAATGCAACAACAAATTGGCAATCATTAGATAAGTACCAATTCCGATAATATCGTTGGCAGTTGTGATAAACGGCCCCGAAGCAATGGCAGGATTAACTCCCAATCTATCCAATAAAAGTGGCGTAACAGTCCCTGTAAAAGAAGCTAAAACCACCACCGAAAGCAGTGACAAACACACCACAAAAAACAGTTGAGTTTCGCCACTGACATAAATGTAAAGTCCAGCCAGTGAGCCAATTATAATGCCGTTTACGAGTGCGACCAAGATAATTTTAAATAAACGCTGCCCCAAACTGGTCGTTAAACCTGATTTTTCTGCTAAACTTTGTACAATCAGGGATGAGGTTTGAATACCCACATTTCCGCCCGTCGAACCCATGATTGGAATAAAGGCCGCCAAGGCTGCTACTTTTTTAAACTCATCTTCAAAACTACCAATTACGGTAGCCGCCAATAGGCTACCGATTACGCCCACAATCAACCACGGCAAACGAGCTTTTGCTAATTGCCAAACGCTATCGTCTTCTTCGGCCTCACCCGTGATACCCGCCATCACCTGAATATCTTCTTCGGCTTTATCGGTAATAAAATCGACCACGTCGTCAATCGTGATTCGACCTAACAAACGCCCCAAAGTATTTACTACTGGAATGGCATCGAGGTCATAGCGTTGCATGATTTCGGCTACTTCTTCGGCAGGGCGAGTAGTTTCTACATAGACTATTTCTTCATCAAAAATATTTTCAATTTTAGTGTTTTTTCGGGCTAAAATAATGCGTTTTAATGAGACAATTCCTTTCAATTTTTGCTCATCATCCACCACATAAACGGCATAAACTTTCTCAACATCTTCGGCTTGTCGACGAATCTCTTCCACACATTCACTAACCGTCCAGTTCGCATTTACTTTTATCAACTCTTTCTGCATCAAACCGCCCGCCACGTCTTCTGGGTAATGCAACATATCCAAAATAAATCGTGCTTGTTCACGGTCTTCGATGAGGGCAATTACTTTTTCTCGTACTTCAATGGTTTGTTCATTCAATAAATCGACGGCATCATCTGAGTCAAAAAGATTGACGTATTTGGCAATTTCTTCCACCGTAAAACGCTCTTTGATAAATCGTTTACGGTCGTCTGGCTCAATGTGCGATAAGATTTCGGCCCCCATCTCGGTATCGACGAGCGTAAGTAGATAATGAGCGGGTTCACCATCAAGCTCGAGCAATATGCTGGCAATATCGGCAGGATAAAGCTCTTCCATTTCGGCCTTGAGCAAGGTTTCGTCTTTTTGTTCAATGGCGGTTTGTATTTTCTCTAAATACTCTTTGGTTAGCTCGAAAGTTGTCATTTTTCAGTCGTTCAGTTTATTTTTCTTAATCGGCTGTTCTTACGTAAACTTATTACTCCTATTTTATCTTTATAAACCCTCTTTTATTGCATATATTCACACTTTTATTGCATATATTCACAAAAAGCTATTATCGTAAGCCTTCTTTAAATGTTCTCAGCAAATAAATTTGTCAACAAGATAAAATCTGCTACACTCAACTGTTCGGCACGTTTATTCAATAATTCATGCTCAAAATTCAATCCTATTGGCTTTAGTGCATTACGCAATGTTTTACGGCGTTGATTAAAACCTGCTTTTACGACTTGCATGAATTTCTTTTCATTACAATTCAATTTTTCGACATTATTTCTTTTCAAGCGAATAATACCCGAATCTACTTTGGGTGGTGGAATAAAGGCTTCTGGGTAAACCGTAAAACTATATTCAATATCGTAATAAGCCTGTAAAAACACACTCAAAATGCCATAATCTTTCTTGCCTGGCCCAGACGCAATACGTTGAGCTACTTCTTTTTGAAGCATACAAACAATTTCTTGCACTAAATCCTTATGGTCTAAAACCTTGAAAAATATTTGCGAAGAAATATTATACGGCAAATTTCCGATGATTCCGAAAGATTCATTCTCAGTTCCGAAAATCTTACTCAGATTCATTTGTAAGAAATCTTCCGAAAAGATACGCCCCCTAAGCATCGGAAAATGTTCGTTGAGGTAAACCACCGACTCACGGTCTATTTCTACTACAAAAGTTTCACAATCATTTCTTTGCAGTAAGTATTGCGTCAAAACGCCCATCCCTGGACCAATTTCCAATACCTTATTATACCCTCGGTGCAGCGATTGCAGGTTGACAATTTTCTGAGCGGCATCTAAATCTTTCAAGAAATGCTGTCCAAGGTGTTTTTTTGCTTTTACTTTTTCCATAGTTCAAAATTACGTCTTTCTTTTTATACTTACCTCAAATTTTTTATTTAGGTTCTGTGAAATTTTAATCAATTTTCAATTTACAATTCGCCATTTTCAATTCTTATCACTTATCTTTATGGTTTATTCAACCTCAATTTTTAACAATGAAAAATTTTATTTTTGTTATTTTATTTTACACCTGTTTTAATACAATTTCTTTTGCACAAAACAGTTCGGCAGGTTCTTTGGCTGCTGCAAAAGCATTTTTGGCGACTTTAGATAAAGAGCAACTTGCTATTGTCAATTATCCTTACGAATCGGAGGAGCGAAGTAATTGGTATTTTATTCCGAAAGAACGTAATGGTCTATGGTTAAAATCAATGAATGATGCACAAAGAGCGGCAGCAATGAATTTATTGAAGTCAACTTTAAGTGAGCAAGGTCAAGAAAAAGCCATTGCTATTATACAATTAGAAATTATATTGAAAGAACTTGAAAATATACCCAACAGCGACCGTCGAAACCCATTGAAATATTATTTTACGATTTTCGGAAAACCAGATGCTAAAAGCTTTTGGGGATGGCGTATAGAAGGACATCATTTATCGCTCAATTTTACTTCTGAAAATAATAAAATTGTATCGGGAACACCTCTTTTCATGGGAAATAATCCTGCGATTGTGCCGAGTGGAGAACAAAAAGGTTATCAAATTTTAAAGAACGAATGTAATTTTGCTTTTGAATTATTAAATTCATTTGATGAAAAACAATTGAAGCAAGCAACTGTATCACCAGTTGCTCCTTATGATATGTTTACGCTCAATAGCAAGCAATTTGGTAGATTACCCGATGAGGGTATTTTATATACAGATATGACCAAAGAGCAACAAATAAAATTGATGCAAATAGTTAGTCTTTATGTAAAAAATTATCCTTTTGGTTTTGCTAATGAATTTATGAATAAAATCGAAAAAGCGGGCATAGATAAATTGCGTTTTGTTTGGATGGGTGAAAAACAATATGGAGGCAAAGGGCATTATTACAGAATTCAGAATGATGTACTTTTGATTGAATATGACAATACACAAAACAATGCCAATCATGTGCATACAGTTGTTCGAGATTTTACGAATGATTTCGGCGAAGATATGCTTAGAAGACACTATGCCTTGGAGCATAAGAAATAATAAATTAATCTATCAAAATATTTAAAAGTCAACAAATTGGTTAAGACAAATCTAAGCTTATAAACTTAGTTTTTCTTAACCAATTTTAATTTGTAAGTAAGTCAATATTCTAAGGAAAAATCAAATTTAATGATAGAAAGTTCTTGCTATATTTCCCACGGAAGCACTGATTTAAAGATTTACACAAAATGAATTACCGTGAAAATCTATACAAACAGAAAACTACTTCTCTATGCCTCCGTGATTAACATAATAGTCGAGTAATTTTACCAATTTATAGCATTTCAAGTAGCAGATGTAGATTTATTGATAAAAGCTCCCCTCTGATAACTTAATTTGTAACATCCCTCCTATTCAAAACTCTATCTAAATGAAATCATTTTTACTGTCGTTAAGTCTGCTTTTTGTTATTGAAAACTTACTCTTTGCTCAGGCCAACACAAAAGCCCAAATAAAAGGAATTGTTGTTGATGCTACTACAAGCGAGCCTTTAAGTTTTGCGAGCATCAGAATCTCAAATACCGCTGATAATAAACTCATTACAGGAAATATAACAAACGACAAAGGAGAGTTTTCGATTCCTGCACCTTACGGGAGTTATGTGATTGAGATTGAATACATGGGTTATAAAAATACCAAAACTGCCAGTTTTTCGGTCACTAAAGAAAACCCAACGCATGATTTTGGAAAAATAAAATTAGAGTCATCGGCCAATGCCTTAAAAGAAGTAGTAGTCCAAGCCGAGAAAAGTTCGATGGAAATGAAACTTGATAAAAGGGTTTTCAATGTAGGCAAAGATTTGGCCAATGCGGGTGGCTCGGCTTCAGATATTCTGACTAATATCCCATCGGTTTCGGTTGACCCTGACGGTGGTGTAAAACTGCGTGGAAGCGATAACGTAAGGATTTTGATTGATGGAAAACCGTCGGGTTTGGTAAGTTTCAAAGGTGGTGCAGGATTACAATCGCTGCAAGCCAGCATGATTGAGCGAGTGGAAGTAATTACCAATCCATCGGCACGCTATGAAGCCGAAGGTATGGCTGGAATTATTAATATTATCTTGAAAAAAGACCAAAAACAAGGATTTAATGGCTCATTTGATATAATTACGGGACAACCTGTAAATTATGGTGGAGCGGCTAACATCAATTATCGCCACCGAAAAGTTAACTTTTTTGTTAATTATAGTATTGCCTATAATATTCGCCCCAATGTTTCATCGATTATTCAAGAGCGTCGAAGTAACGATACAACGTTTTTTTTAAGACAAAAAAATAATGGCGAACTCTTGGGGTTCAATACCAATATCAGAGGTGGACTTGATTATTTTTTCAATGATAAAAATACCCTTACTGCCTCTTACCTTTATCGCCGAAGCAAGGCTCGACGAATCACCAATTTACATTACGAAGATTATACATTCACCGATGCAAATCTGACGGGCATCAGCAAGCGTAAGCAAGACGAACGAGAAACCGAACCCAACTCTGAGTACGTATTGAGTTATAAGAAAACTTACGCAAAAAAAGGCCAAGAATTCAACGCCGAAGTACGTTTCTTAGATAACTGGGAAAGCTCTGACCAGCTTTTCACCCAAGAATATTTCACGCCGAATGAAACCCTCATTACGTCAAAATACTTAGTTCAAAAATCGTTGAATGATGAATACGAAAAACAGCTTTTATTTCAAGTTGATTATGTGAAACCAATAGGAAAAGAAGGGAAATTTGAGACTGGTGCAAGAAGTAGTTTCCGAAATATGGTGAATGATTATGTAGTAAATCAGCGGAATGAGCAAGGACAATTTTTGGTTGTACCAGGTCTGAAAAATTACTTTATTTATGATGAAAATATCCATGCTGCTTATGCCATTTTAGGCAATAAAACTAAGCAGTTTTCGTATCAAGCAGGGCTACGTGCCGAATGGACAGACGTAAAAACGACCCTCCGACAAACCAATGAAGTAAACCCCCGCAAATATGCCAACTTATTTCCAAGTGTGCATTTGACGTATGCTTTACCGCAAGAAAACTCGCTTCAAGTGAGTTATAGTCGCCGTGTTCGTCGTCCGTTTTATAATGATTTAAGTCCATTTTCAACGTTTTCTGACAACCGAAATTTCTTTAGCGGAAACCCAAATCTAAATCCTGAATTTAGCAATGTTTACGAAATCGGACACATCAAATACTTCGATAAAGGCTCACTTGGCTCATCGGTTTACTACCGAGATACTGACGGAAAAATTGAGCGTATCCGTCAAGTAAATGCGTCAGGCTTTGCCACCACTCGCCCCGAAAACTTATTGGGCGAACAAGCGTATGGTGTAGAATTTACGAGTCAGTATAATCTTGCCAAATGGTGGAAATTTGATTTCAATTTTAATCTTTTTCACGCCGAAATTGATGGCAGCAACATTGACAAAACCTACAAACGAGAAACCAACAGCTGGTTTGTTCGTCAAACCTCACGTTTTTCTCTTCCAAAAGGCTTAGATGTACAGTTAAGAGCCAATTATGAAGCCAAACAAAAGACCGTACAAGGTACTCGCTTACCACTTTATTATTTTGATTTATCGGCCAGTAAAGATATTCTGAAAGGAAACGGAACCCTTAATTTTAGTGTGCTTGATGTATTAAATAGTCGTAAGTTTAGAAGCATCACCGAAGGCACAAACTTCCGCACCGAAGGCAGTTCACAATTCAGAAGACGTCAGTTTAACCTAACGCTCAACTACCGCATCAAACAATCGAAAGGTGCAGGTAAAGGCAAGAAATTGGAATTGGAGGGTTGATAAAAGTTAAGTAAGTTCAAATGATATATTTTGAATTAAAGAACCTTTTATAAAATCATCGCTTCTCACAGTAATAGTTGCATCAACTTTACATGGTTTGCTATTTACAGGAATGTAAATTAAACGTTGATAAAAGACGTCCTTCTTAATCGAATTTTGAGCTATTCGAATTGCAGAAGCTTCATTTTTTCGTTTTTTCAATTTGACAAAAACCTCAAATTCTAAATTTTTATAGGTAACATTAAAAATATCTGCGTCCATAGTCTCAAAACCTATTGAATAAGGAGTAAAGAGAGATGAAGAATTCTTCCTTTCTTTTGTTTTTAGATACCTTTTAAGGTCAACTTTTGAAAGTAACTCGCAGTCTTTATTTTTATAAACCCTCATTTCTACATCACAACAAATTGATTTATTAGAATTGTTTATTATATCTAAATCAATACATTTATATCCCGATAAGTACTCATCTGTTGTCTCTCTTATTGTAGGAACTACAACTATGTCACTTTTTCTATCTTTTGAATGGTATTTATAATTATAGATATCATCTATTTCTTTCCTGCCAATTTTTGTTGTTGATGAGCCAATTCTAACATATCCATCACCACGCTTGAATTGTTGTACGTTGTTTTCTATTTTAAAATCTTTTTTAAAGAGATATGGTTTATCTGCATTATCATAGATTCTAAAATAAGCTATCAACTTATCACCATACTTTATCGACCTATACTCAAAATTAATAGCTGGTTCAATATACTCTCTGATAAATTCTTGGTATTTGGCATCGTCAATAGGATTATCTACTTCAAGAATTGTTTTCTCTACCCCATCTTTAACACCAATAATTATATACTTATCATCATCTGAAAGATGGTTTGCAAAAGCCATAATATCTTTGAGTAATTCCCCTTTTTTGGGATTTTACCTAATTGATATTGTTCTGTTTTATAATCTAATTTGAAACTTTCCGATTCATATTCAATCAATCGTTTTATGACATCTTCCATATTTTTAAAGATTGTATTGCTCGCAACATAACATATTCTCTCTTAATCTCAAAGATTTTATTTTTAAACAGCCAAGTAAACCTATATTATACTTGAAAATTTCTATACTCCTCCTTTCTTCTTATATTTACCGCATTATTAATTCTATTGTTTTGCGGTATGCTCACAGAAAAATCCAACGAAGAACTTTTGTTCGAAATCGAAAAGCTAAAAGTACAACTTTCACAAACCGAACACCAACAAAGCATCGACCAGCTACAAGATTTGGTAGATAATACTTCCGAAATCATCATGTTAATGTCGTTGAGTGGGCGTTTCTTGTTTGTCAATACCGCTTTTCGTGATACTTTTGGATATTCTGATGCGGAACTCTCGCAGCTTACGCTTCGAGATATGCTGCACCCACAGTTCGCCGCCGAAACCCTCGATACGCTTCAACGCATCAAAGATGGTGATGAACAAGTAGTTGATTTTCAGACAGTTGTACGAAACAAAGAAGGAAAAAGAGTTTATCTCCTGGGTGATATTAGTTGTAGATTTGAGAACGGAAAACCTACGGCTTTTCGCTGTTTGTTCCGTGATAATACCCAACGTCGCCGTGCCGAAAAAGCCCAGCAGCTTTATTATACCATTGCCCAACTCAATCTCAATACGCCTAATCTGCAAGAATTCCTGACGCAAGTTCATGATGAATTGCAGAAAAATATGCAAGCAAATAACTTTTTTGTGGCTCTTTTTGAACCCGAAGAAGGAACTATTCATTTTCCGTATTTTATTGATGAATATTCTGAAACCGAAGAGAATTATCACCGACGAAAACTCGGAAATGGTATTGTAGAGTATTCGATGGTGCAAAATAAACCACTATTTTTATCGAACGAAGACATCAAAAAATTGGTCGAAGTTGATAAAATATATTTCTATGGTTCGTCACTTCCTGAAGTAATGCTATGCGTACCTCTGCACGTAGGCGACCGCACTACGGGCGTAATTGGAGTAAAGTCGTACAGCGACCGTAATAAGTTTAATATCAGAGACTTAGAACTTTTAGAATTCGTTTCGGGGCAAGTGGCGGTTGCTTTGGTTCGGAAGCAGAAAGAAGAAGATTTACTCCGTCAAACCTCACGTTTAAATGCCGTTTTTGATAGTGGTTCACACGTAATCTGGACTGTCAATCAGAAGCGTCAACTGAGTTCGTTCAACAAAAACTACGTCAATCTGATTCAGCGAAACTTAGGGACACTTCCCGAAATCAACATGAGCATCGAAAAGCTCGGTTGGAAACTCATTTCGCCCGAAGACCGCCCCATTTTGCGAGAAAAATATAACGAGGCTTTCACAGGGAAACCACAATATTTTGAAATGCACTGGGGAAATATCGACGGTGGTGATGATTGGTACGAGTTTTTTCTAAATCCAATTTTATCATCAGAAAGCGGACAAGTAGAAGAAGTTTCGGGGATTGCTCAGAATAGTACCGATAAGAAAAATTCGACCATTACACTCCAAAAAAGTGAGCAAAAGTTTAGAGATACCATCGAATCGTTTATTGATATTTATTACCGAACTGACTTGGCAGGAAACATTACCATGATTTCGCCTTCGGTACTAACACACACGGGCTATTCGCTCGAAGAAGTGATGGGAAACAAGGTGGATAAATTTTTTGAGAATGCCGTTGATAGTTCAAAAAATATTAAAGGACTACTAAAAGCAGGAAGCATCACCAATTTTGAAGTAATTGTGAAGCGTAAAAATGGCGAACTCCGCCAGTTTATGCTCAATATCCGAATGATTAAAGATGCCAAAGGAATTCCTGTTGAAGTAGAGGGTGTGGCTCGTGACATTTCAGAATTGAAAAAAACGGCTGAAGAACTTCTGATTGCTAAAGACGAAGCCGAACGCTCGCTCAAAGTGAAGGAACGTTTCTTGGCAAATATGAGCCACGAAATTCGTACGCCGATGAATGGCGTAATCGGTATGATTGATTTGATGTACGAAACACCACTCAACCCCGAGCAGAAGGATTATGTACAGACCATCAAAAAATCTTCGGAAACTTTGCTTACGATTCTAAACGATATTCTTGATTTATCGAAAATCGAAGCAGGAAAAATGGATTTACATAACGCTCCGCTCGATATTAAGGAAATTTTGGAGCGATTGGTGGCACTTTTCCGCCAACGAGCCATTGAGAAAAACAATCAATTGATTTATACTATTGCGGACGATGTTCCTGCCTATTTGATTGCCGACCAAACTCGTTTATTACAGATTTTCTCGAATCTTACCTCAAATGCTCTCAAATTCACCGAAAATGGCAGCGTCACTATCTCATTATCAAGAGTTTCTTCCAACGGAAAGATTCATGTCTTACGTGGAGAAATTACGGATACAGGCATTGGCATTTCGGAAGAAGACCAAAAACTCTTATTTGGAGCTTTCCAGCAAGTAGATAATTCGACTAAAAAATCATTTGGTGGAACAGGCCTCGGTTTGGCCATTTCTCGTGAACTTTGCCGACTCATGAAAGGCGACATGGGTGTTGTTTCTGAGCAAGGAAAAGGTAGTACCTTCTGGTTTACGATTGAAGTTCGTTCAACAACCATCAGCCCGAGCGTGAGCGAAAACAACGAAAATGAAATCAAACTGACCAATTTCTTTAGTAATCATACGCCAAAAATTTTGTTGGTTGATGATAATCAAGTCAATCGTAAAGTTGCATCTGAAATTTTGATAAAAGCAGGTTGTGAAGTAATTACGGCAGATAGTGGAGCGAAAGCCATCGAAGTTTTTGGCGAAAAACACAACTTCGATGTGATTTTTATGGATATTCAAATGCCCGAAATGGACGGTATAGAAACTACCAAAAAAATGCGTGAATTATATGGAAGTTCGCTCCCAAAAATTGTAGCCATGACGGCCTACTCCATGCAGCACGACCGTGAAAGATTTTTGAGCGAAGGCATGGACGACTACGTACCGAAACCAATTCGTGCCGCCATTTTGATTCAGAAAGTGAATGAAATTGTGCCAAATAATAAAGTAAAAGTTGAGATTGTGGAAGTAGTTAAACCAACCGAAATTTCCACGGAAACAGTGCATTCAAACAGCCCAATAAATCCTGCATTTCAGGTATTTGACATGGAAATTGTCAACCAACTAAAAGAAATGGTGGGCGAAGAAATGCTAATTTCAGTTTTTGAAGATTTTGAGCGTGAAGCAGCAGAACAAATTCAAAATGCTAAAAATGCGTACCCCGATGATGTAAAAACTATTCAACGCGAACTTCACACCCTCAAAGGAAATTCAGGAACAATCGGCCTTGCTCGTATTCATGACATTACCGAAATTATTGAAGTTCCTTCAAAAACGGGCGATTTAACTCATTTTCAAGAGAATTTAGTTTTTCTCGAAGAAGAATTTAAAGTTTTTAGGGAGAAGTATAAGACTTTACTTTAAGATTAAATGAAAAAGAGTTCGTACATAAAAATTATACGAACTCTTTTTCATTCAGATTTCTGCTGCGTGTATAATTTTTGGCACAATCCTTCTCATTTACCATTCAATTAAATCATCTTACTTTTAGCTAAAACCTCGCCCCCGTATTCCTATAAACCTAATCAATTTGTTACTTTTATATATAAATAAGGTCATAAAAACTCCTTCGGCAAAATTTTTGCTATAAAAAAAGCATCGTTGTCATCACAATGAAAAATTGAGCGAGTCCCTTATATAAATGAAAAAAGTAAAAATTTTAATACTTATATTGCTTCTCTTATTGGGGCAAGATGAAAGCCTTTTCGCCCAGTTTCAGTGCGGTACAGCCCCTCCTACTGACCAACAAAAACACGAATTACTTCAATTATTTCAGCAATTTACCCAACAAAAAAAAGCCAGAGCAGTAAATTACCGAGTAGCCGTAAAGGCGAATATAGTTTCGGGCAATAACACAAGTATATTTTTAAGCGAACCCGATGTCAGAGAAATCATCAATAATGCCAATCTTTATCTTCAAAATATTAATATTCAGCTTTATCTCTATAACGATAAGGTATATCAAATCAAAAGCAACCAATACGCCGATTTCAAAGTTGCAGATGAAAATGAACTCCGCCAAGCCAACGATGTTTCAGATGCTATCAATATTTATTTTGTAAAATATATTACCCTCCAAAATCTCACGATATTAAGCGGTTATGCAGCTCTTCCAAGTTTTTCGGCAAGTACAAATCGTGTTTTTTGTTCGTATTTCGAGCGGACACAAGATGATTTTAATAATCTAAAAAATAAGACTTTTCTACACGAAATCGGGCATTATTTTGGGCTTCTACATACTTTTCAAGACAGTAATCATGCCGATGTCAACAAAAGAGAACTCGTCACTCGTGGAGCAGGCTCTAATTGTGTAACCACTGGCGACCAACTTTGTGATACATCAGCCGACCCTTTTGAACGATTACCGCTCATTTATGCTTTTAATTGCGACGAAAAAACGCCTTCAACCCTTCAAGATGCCCACGGTAGCACCTTTAGTCCGCCCATTGATAATATCATGTCGTATCAACAGCGGTGTGGAAATGTGTTTACCGAGCAGCAATATCAAAAGATGCAAGCTTCGTTTGCCATTCGGTTTTCGCCGCTGGCCGAGTACCAAATTGTTTCAAGAAGCTCCAATTTCCTAAGTATTGATGGACTTGACAAAAAAGTGTATTGCGTCGGAGATTCAGTAAAAATAAACTTTAATTTAGAAGGCATGTTTGAAAACAACAATCAACTTTTTGTTGATATTTCAGATAAAAACGGTAAAAATTTTCAGCGTATTGCTTCAAAATTTGTGGGTGACAAAATAGCGATTCAACTACCATATACTTTACCCGAAGGCGATGATTATCGACTTCGTTTGACAGCAACTCGCCCCGAAACCATCAGCCCAATAAGCGAACATTTTGCTATCAGAACTTACCCCAGTGCATCTATTTCAAGCACAAACACTAATATTAATGCTGGTGAAAGCACCAATTTAGTTGTAAGTTTAGGCGGAAGTGGGGCTTGGTCTTTTCAGTTGTCAGATGGTACTTCGGTTGAAAATTTTCGACAAAATTCTTATATAATTTCTAAATCTCCCGACGAAAACACCACTTATTCGATTGTTTCGGTAAAAAATATGTGCGGTATAGGTAGCACTGGTGGCTCTACCACTATCAACGTTATACAACCACAAATTCAAGCTGAAGCACTATCGACCAGCACGCTTTGTCAAGGGCAGAGCATTAGGCTTTCTATATCAATCATCGGAAAACTTTCGAGTAATAGTCAGTTAGTTATTCAGATTTCTGATGCTTGGGGTAAAAATTTTACCGATTTACCCACCCAAGTTTCGTTATTTACGCTTTCTGCACAAATTCCTGCCAATTTGCAGACTGGAATCGGCTATCGTATCAAAGTAGCTGCCAAAAACACCGACTATTTTAGTTCAGTTTTAGGGCCTTTCACTATAGTTTCACCACCACAGCCTCCCGTAGTGGTCGAAAAATACAGTTTTTGTCAAAACAGCGAAACGAGTGCTTTAACAGCCGTCGGCACAAATTTGAAATGGTACACAGGCGAACTCGACATAAAATCTTTTCTCAATATCACGCCACCAACGGGAAATACTGGTACATTTAGCTATTATGTAAGTCAAAGCAATAGTCATGGTTGCGAAAGCAAAAAGGCAAAAATTGATGTAACAATTATTCCGCTCGCTACTGCCACCATCAGCGGTGATGCAGCCATACTAAATGGTGATAGCACGTTACTAAGGGTAAGTCTTACAGGAGAATTACCTGCCGAACTTACATTATCCGATGGCCGCTCGTTTATTACCAATCAAACACCTTTTAGTATAGAAGTAAGACCCTCAAAATCTACCATTTATAGTCTAAAAGAAATAAAAAACTCGTGTGGCGTTGGCTTAGTAAATGGCAGTGCAAAAATTACGATTTTAGAGCCTCTGGCAGCCGAAGAAACGACCGAAAATATAGTAAAAGTATTTCCAAACCCTACGAGCGAGCAGTTTGTAGTTGAGTTTTTGGTTACTACTGCACAAAAATCGGGCATCAACATTATTGATATTGAAGGAAAAATAGTACAAGAAAAAAAACTAAAAGGGATAGGGAAGCAAGAAGAGACATTTAATATAGGTCATTATCCGTCAGGTGTTTATTTTATAAAAACCTATTTTGATAATAAAGTCATAATCAAGAAAATATTGATAGAAAAGTAAATTTGAGTATTATCTGTGCGGAAAATGATAAGTAAAAAGAAAAAGCCTTTCATGCAAATTGCAAGAAAGGCTTTTGTATGAATACTCTTTATAAATTAAAGAGCTGGAATTCTTAATACTTGTCCTGGATAGATTTTATCTGGGTGTGTAAGCATCGGCTTGTTTGCTTCAAAAATCACAGGATATTTCATCATATCACCGTAGTAAGTTTTAGCGATTTTCGAAAGAGTATCACCACTTACAACCGTATGGAATTGAGCTTCTGGCTCTGGAGTAGCCACTACTAATTGGTTGTCAACTACGTGTACGCCTTCAACGTTTCCAACTGCTAAAGCAATTTTTTCTGCATCTTCTTGCTTATCTACTTCACCAACTAAGGTTACCGTATCACCAGCTATCTTCACAGTAAGTGTGTTGAATGGCAAACCAAGTTTTTGAACGTGAGCCAATAATGCACTTGCTTTCAACTCTTCTTTTTCTGCGGCTGGAGCAGCCTCTTCTTTGTGTCCGAAAAGTTTTTCGCCAACACCTTTAAAAAATGACATTAGTCCCATTTTGTGTAATTTGTTTTGGAATAAATAAAGTTAACTATTACAAATGTATTAAAAACTCGGTTTTCGCAAGATAATATTCAAGTTTTTTATGAATTTATTTACTTTTCGGTAACAAACCTTGTCTATTTCTACATTTTTAAACTTTCTGACGTGTTTTAGGGTGAAAGTAACAAATTATTTTTTTCGTTAAATGATTATACTTATCGCTTGATTGTACTTATCGCTCCTGTAAGCTTACAGTAAAAGTTTTTTTGATGGTACGAAATTTGCTATGTTTTTAGTGGTAATATCACACAAGATGCTATAAAATTCTATTGAGAAATCGACATAAAATTCACATAAAATGAAAATTGCTATTGCCGTAACGGTCGTATCACTGTTTTTTCTAACGATTGCCTGCCAAACTTCAGAAAAAAACATTCCCCCAGTGACTAATACAACTACCAATTCGACGAATACATCAACCACTACAACAACTGTAAAACCAAGTAGTCAGGAAATTTATGATACTTTTGTACGGCTTACGCTCAAAAATTCAGCGGGTACAGCAGCTATCACTATCAGAAAATGGTTGCCGACAAAAACCCAAATCAAAGTATATTGGGACGGTGGCCGAACAACTGCCTTGATGAGTGCTTTAGATAAAGTAATGGCTGATATGAACGTATTAAATAAATATAATAAAATGCTAAGAACCGAAGTTGTGGCAGAAGCAGATATTATTATTAACAGAGTTGAAGCGGCTACTCATAATAGTAAATATGCAAGCTATCAAGTAAGCAATAGTTCTGTGCAAGGAACGACCTTTACGCAATGGACAAGCGATGCCATTACGAAGGCAATCGTTTGGCTTTCGCCTACAACACCAAGCAATCTACAAAATGGAGTTTTACGCCATGAACTTACACATACTTTGGGAATTGGGCATACCGACAATACTAAATCTATAATGATACCCATAATGAGTAATACTAATTATGATTTTAATAGTTTTTCTGTTTTAGACCAGCGAATCATACAAATTTTGGCCGATAATAGAGTAAAACAAGGGAGTTCGGAAGCCAATATTAGTGCCATAATAAAGGAATATGCAGCTAAATAAGAGAAATAACCAATTGGTTTTAAGCCGTTTACGACTACTATTTTCATTATTCTTAAATTTACAATTTAGATAATGACAATAGTCAAAAAATATTTTCGTTAATTTACCACAGGATTACAAACATATCTATACCGATGAAATTCAACCAATCATTATTTGCACTTGTAGCCTTTTTAGGTATTTCGATTAGCAGTTTTGCACAATCGGAAGATGAAGCGATTAAAGAAACGCTCAATAATTACTTAGATGGTGGTGCTGTGGGCGACACCGCTCGCTTAAATCGTGCTTTTTTTGCTTATGCCAACTTACGAAATTTGAGTAAAGAAGGAAAAGTTTCAGAAATGCCCGTGAAAAAATTTATTGCTGCCGTGCCTGCGGGTGGAGCAAAATGGACGAGCAAAATTGTAAATTATAGTTACGCCGGCACTGCCGCAACGGCCGTAACTGAAGAAGAATTACCAACCTTCAAATTCGTCGATTTCTTGAATCTCTTGAAAATTAATGGCGAATGGAAAATTGTTAGCCGTGTGTATTCGAGAGTTGAGAAAAACGTAACGGTTGCTTCTTCAAGCCTAAGTGGTGGTGGTTTCTCTACGGCATCATCAGTTGCCCCAGCCAAAGGAAATGCAGCAGCAAAAAAACCAGCCCCAAAACCAAAACCTTCAGATGATGGTTGGAAATAGCCCACAGCTCCTAAAGGAAGAGTAATTGATAGTAATACATTCGAATATATAACAAAAGCCAGCAGACATGCTGGCTTTTATGTTTGTTACTGAATACCTAACAATTTTAAACTTGTTCGATTAAAAGGTCACTCCTATTAAATGATTCAAATCTTTAATTCGTATATTTTATTCAATACTATGCAAAGTCTTGGTCTTTGGAGCATAGTAGAGTAAATATTTTCACAAAACCCGCTTTTTGAAAAACAACCAAATACTCCACCTCT
This sequence comes from Cytophagaceae bacterium, assembly GCA_027488335.1. Lineage (GTDB taxonomy): Bacteria > Bacteroidota > Bacteroidia > Cytophagales > Spirosomataceae > Emticicia. The sequence goes on along the minus strand of JAIYBU010000168.1, from coordinate 5,633 downwards.
ACACTTATGGAAGTTTTTCAAATTTAACTCAATTTATATTAAAATAATATAAACAGCACAGTACAGTACAGGATAGTACTTTATTAACAAATTTTAATATTTGTATAATATCAAGGAAAAATATCCTTATATCAATAACTATTCTATTTTTCAACCTAAAACATTAATCAAATGAAACAAAGATTTACTTTGTACAGAGCAAAACGCTATGCGAGTATATTTTCGCTGATGCTCGGCTTGTTCTGTACTTCATTTGCATTTGCTCAACAAGTAAAGGGCAAAGTGACTGGCCAAAATGGCGAAGCGTTAGTGGGGGTGAGTGTAACTATTAAAGGATTAAATCGAGGTACACAATCTGATGCCGAGGGCAATTACAGATTGGAAGTACCCAACAACTCAACTTTAGTATATAGCTTTGTTGGGTATACGCCCAATGAAGTTGCTTATACAGGTCAAAAAGAAATCAATGTTTCTTTGAGTCTTGATGACAAATTGTTGAGTGAGATAGTAGTAGTGGGCTACGGTAGCCAGTTAAAGAAAAACGTGACGGGGGCTGTTCAGACCATTGGAGCGAAAGAAATTAAGGATATTCCTGTTTCACAAATTGGTCAAAAACTACAAGGCCAGTTAGCTGGTGTTCAAATTAACCAGACCACTGGTAAGCCAGGTCAAGGGATGAATATCAGAATTCGTGGCCAACTTTCGGTTTCTGCAGGTAGCGACCCACTGTATGTAATAGATGGTTTTCCTATCACTGGTAATATAGGTGCTTTAAATCCTGATGAAATTGAAGATATTTCAATACTAAAAGATGCGGCCTCTACATCACTTTATGGTTCACGAGCTGCGAATGGTGTAGTACTAATCACTACAAAAAAAGGAAAGTCTGGAACAAATATTAGCTTTAATACTTTTGCAGGTATTCAGGAAGTACCCATGAGAGGTAGAGTAAAAATGTTGACGGCTGAAGAATTCGCTCAGTTTAAAAAAGAATACTATACTGATGCTGGTCAACCTGTTCCTGTTGAGTTTCAGAATCCATCTCAATATGCAGGAAAAGACAACGATTGGTATGGAGCATTATTAAGAAAAGCACCTGTACAAAGCTATAACTTAACACTAACGTCGAATAAAGAAAGGTCAAGAACATCTTTTGTTGGAGGGGTTTTTAATCAACAAGGTGTAGTGATTAATAATGAATATAAGCGATATTCGATGCGTATGAACTCTGAATATGATATTTCAGATAAAGTAAAAGTTGGTTTCAATATCGCTCCACAATATGTATTTGATAATACGCCACGTACTGACGGAGACCGTGGAACGGGTATTTTATTTAATGCTCTTCATACATGGCCAGTAATGCCTATTTATGAAGCAGATGGCAAAACTCTAACGATGTTTAATAAATTCCCAGCAAGTACAGGTAACATCTTTGCCTACCCTAACTGGGTAAGAGCTGCCAATGAATTGGTAAACGAAACAACTACGTTGAATTTACTTTCAAATGCCTACATAGCCTATCAACCAATCAAAGGTTTGACATTGAAGTCGTCATTTAATGTGGAGATGAATCGTACGAAGTTCTTCTTCTTTAATCCGTCAACAGCTACAAATGCTATAAATGTTGCGATTCCAACAACAGCGGTTTCAATTCGTCAGAATATTGAAAACTTGACTTGGTTGAACGAAAACTTAGCTACTTATGCTACCAATATAAAAGACCACAGTTTTGAAATTTTGGGCGGTTTTACACAACAAAGATTCCGTTCAGAAGGTACGCGTATTCAAGCTGATACATATGCTGATGACCGTCTACCAACAATTCAGGGAGCAATCAATGTAAACCGTGGTGGCACGCAATCGAGTGTTCAAGAATGGGCTTTAACATCATTATTATCGAGATTAACTTATAATTACAAAGGCAAATATTTGTTTACCGCTTCGGTTCGTCGTGATGGTTCTTCTCGTTTTGGTTCAAATAATCGTTGGGGAACATTCCCTTCAGTTTCGGCAGGTTGGGTTATTTCGGATGAAAATTTCTTGAAATCAATGCCAAAAATATCGTTTGCAAAACTAAGAACAAGCTATGGTATTGTTGGAAATAACAATATCGGTAATTACACTCCTTATGCATTGATTAACAATACAGTTAATGCTGTTTTTGGTAATACGGTTGCTCCAGGTGCAGTAGTTACAACCTTAGCTAATAATAATTTAGGTTGGGAAACTACTAAACAATTTGACGTAGGCTTAGATTTAGGTTTATTCAATGATAGAATTACATTCGTATATGACTATTATAATAAACGTACAACAAACTTATTATACAGTGTTCAGATTGCTCAAGAGGCAGGTTTTAGCAATTTTAGTGATAATATTGGTGAGATTAAGTTTTGGGGACATGAGTTTTCATTAAATACTAAAAATACAACAGGCAAATTTAAGTGGAGTACCAATGCCAATATCTCATTTAATCGTAATAAAGTAATTGCACTGGCTGATGGTATTGACCGTGTATATGGTACTTTCCACATCACAAAAGTTGGTTATCCGTTTGGTCAGTTCTATGGACACATTTCACAAGGTGTTTATAAGAATGCCGAAGACCTTAAGAATTCACCTCAAGTACCTGGCCGTTCGGTGGTTGGAAGTATTAAGTTGACAGACCAAAACGGAGATGGAATCATTACGAATGGTGGTGATTTTGATGACAGAGTAATCATGGGAAATCCTTTCCCTACATTTACTTACGGTATCACCAATAACTTCTCTTATGGTAATTTCGATGCAAGCATCGTAGGCTCAGGTTCACAAGGTAATCAGTTATTGGTTCGTCATATTTACAGTACAGCTAATCTTGACGGGGTATTTAATATGGTAGAAGGCGTTAAATATCGTTTCCGCTCAGTAGATAACCCAGGAAAAGGAATGTATGGTACAACTGTTGGTGGTGGTAACGTAACGGGTATCGAGCGTGACTGGATGAATAGTCGTTTTGTGGCAGATGCCTCTTTCTTCACTATCAAAAACGTAACTGTTGGTTATACGATTCCTAAGGCAAATAAAGTATTTAAGTCAGCTCGTGTTTATGCTTCTGTGCAACAGCTATACATATTTACTAAATATTGGGGTGGACCAAATCCTGAGACATCTGCTCAATCTGATGGAAATGGAGATGGAGGAAATCTAAGTCCTGGTATAGACTTATCGAACTATCCAGTACCAAGAACCTATACTATTGGTATAAACTTGAACTTTTAATCAACGAAATTATTCTTAAAATAATGAAAAAGATAACAACAACAGCATTGTTTATGTTTTTGGGCTTAATGAGTTGTAATAAAGACTTTTTAACAGTTGTTCCAGAAACAAACCTTAGTACCGCTATATTCTTTACAAAAGAAGCCGATTTTCAACAGGCAGTTAATGCTAATTATGTGCCGCTTCGAGCAATTGTCAACGACCGTGCATGGCTTTTAGGCGAAATGCACTCCGACAATGCCTATTATTACCGAAATATCCTTTTTGGTGCCACTGAGCAGCAAGAAGATATTGCCGATTTTGCTATTCCTACTGCCAATGGCGTTACATCAAATACGCACGTTTTGAACCAGTATCGTCTTGATTATCAGATGATTGCACGTGCCAATCAAATTTTATCAGCGATTGATGCGGTTGATTTTAATGCAGATTCAAAAAATAATTTAAAAGGCCAAGCTCAATTCTTAAGAGCATATGCTTACTTTGAGTTAGTACAGTATTTTGGAAAAGTACCTTTGCATTTAACACCTGTAACGAATCGCCAAGAAGCAGCATTACCATTGGCAACTATTGACCAGATTTATGCACAAATCATCAAAGACGCTACTGCCGCCATTGGTGGTCTATACCCAAAGTCGAAGCAAGAAGCAGGTAGAGTAACTTCGGGAACAGCAAGAATGTTGTTGGCGAATGTGTATATGGTACAGAAAAAATGGGCAGATGCTGAAAAACTATTGAAAGAAATTGTGGCAAGCAATGAGTATAAATTAATGCCAGATTTCAACGATGCGTTTTCGACTAATACTGGAAATAAAAACAATGCGGAGTCAATCTTTGAAGTACAATTTCAAGAGGGAGCATCGGGCTATAATGGAGCAATTATGTATAACTATATGCCACGCCCAATGAGTCCAGAGGAATTAAAACCGATTTCGGGAACCTCAAATCCACAGCCATTAACTGGCGAAGGAAATGGAGCTCCGACGCCTGACTTAATTGCAGCTTTTGAAAAAGGTGATAAACGATTAGATGGAACGATTGGCTATGTAACCATTAGTGGTAGTTTAAGAGCAAATAAAACTTTTCCTTACAATAGAAAATTTGCCAAAACTCACTCATTGCATGGAAATACTGGCAATAACTTCCCAATTTATCGCTATGCTGAAACTCTTTTGTATTTGGCCGAAGCCTTAACAGAGCAAGGAAAAACGGCGGAAGCATTGCCAATTCTTAATCAAGTGCGTAGCCGTGCTGGCTTACCTGCTGCAACCGAAACCGCACAAGTGGCATTAAGAGCACAAATTTACCAAGACCGTAGAAGTGAATTGGCCTTTGAAAACAAACGTTGGTTCGACCTCGTGCGTACAGGCACAGCAATCGAAGTTATCACAGCCTATGGAAATAGAGTTAAAGCTAAACCCGTAGATTACTATTATCCAGAGGGAGCAGTTGCCCGTAGTAATGCCTTTACCAATATCAGTTTGTTGTATGGTTTACCAGCCGACGAAGCAGCTTTATCACCATATTTTTAATTTTTTTTAATAATGATTTTTTTCGCTGTATATTGTAAATGAATTTCTACTCTACAATATACAGCGATTATTTAGAGACGAAATTCCACTATTCGACAATAAATAATATTTAACCCTTACTCTATCATGTTTTCTAAAAAAAACTCCATTAAACTCGGACTTGGAATAGTCGCCATTGCAACGGCTGCTTCATTTACGCTGCTAAATGAACCTAACCTGTCGGCACTAACTACGGGTAACCCAAAACTCGACAAGCTAAAATATCCAGCAGGTTTTAAGGCAGAACATCTTTTTAGCCCATCTGAAAACAAAATTGGTTCTTGGGTATCCATGACTTTCGACAACAAAGGTCGAATGATTTGCTCAGACCAATATGGAAAATTATTTCGTTTAAAAATGCCTGCAGTTGATGGTAAAATATCAGCAGCCGATGTTGAAAAATTAAAAGTTGGCCCCGCTACCGATACCATGGGTATGGGCTATGCACACGGGTTGCTCTATGCCTTCAATAGCCTTTACGTAATGATTAATAATAGTAAAGGGAATAAGATTTTTACTAAAAAAAGTGGTTTATACAGACTACAAGATACTGACAATGACGACCAATTCGATAAAATAACTTTACTGAAAGAACTCGTTGGCGATGGTGAACACGGTCCACACAGTATCGTTCTGTCGCCTGATAAACAATCACTTTATGTAATAAACGGAAACCACACTGACGTACCTCCTTTAGATTCGTACAGACTTCCATCTAATTGGAAAGAAGATAATTTATTCCCATTAATTAAAGACCCTCGTGGACACGCCAACGACCGCTATGCTCCTGGTGGTTGG
>JAIYBU010000157.1 GCA_027488335.1 Cytophagaceae bacterium | reverse complement strand
TTTTAGCGTCTGTAATGACAGTAATTACAACAGGCGTTTATGCACAGTCGGCACTTGATGCCCAAATGAAAGAAGCTCAATGTAAATCCGCTACCGATAATATAGCTAAAGCTGAAAAAGCTACCCAAGACCCAAAAAAGGGAGCTAAATCGGCAACGTGGGTAAAACTTGCTGAGTCTCAGCTTGAAATGGCTATTGATTGCGGAAAAGACTCAACAGCGTCTGAAAAAGCATACAATACTTATTTGAAAGCTCTTGAAGTCGACAAAGCAGCAGGAGGGAAGGGTGTAAAGGATATTGAGACTGCTATGTCAGGCTCAACTTCAAGATTATACACTTCTTTAATGCAGCAAGGTGCTGGATATTATAATCTAAAGAATTATAGTAAAGCCCTCAACCTTTTCAAATTAGCATCAACAACAAGCCCTAAAGATACAATCGCAACACTATATGCGGGTATTGTAGCTCAGCAAGGGCAGGCAATGGCTGATGCTAAAACTTACTTTGGTAAATTTATTGAGCAAGGTGGAAAAGATGTAGCTGTGTTTTATGGTTTGTCTGAGCTTTACAGAAATGACAAAGAACATGCAAAAGCAGTAGAAATCTTGAAAAAAGGAATTGCTGTAAATCCAAAAGATAAAGATTTACAAAGCTCACTTATCAACGCTTATTTAGGCGGAGGTATGATGAATGAAGCGATTGATATGATGAAGCAACGAGTTGCCAGTACACCAAATACACCAGAGAATGCTAAAAACTTAGCGGAAGATTTTAAGAATTTGGGTACATTATATGAAAATGGAGCAGGGGAGTTTGAAAAGAAAATTCGACCAATTGAAAGCGAATTGAATGTTGTAGCTCGTGAAAAAGCTGAAGCAGAAAAAGATTTGGCTAATGTAGAAGGAAGAAAATCTGCTCAAGAAGATGAGTTAAAGCGTCTGACTGAGCGTTTGAAAAAAGAACCTAAAAATGCAGCGTCAATCAAAGGAAATATTGCATCTGTCAATCAAATGATTGCATCTGCAAATTCTGAAGTAGAAGCAGCTAAACAAAAAATTGCAAAAGTAGCTCAAGCAGCTCAAAATGCTAACAAAAACGAAGCAGAATTGAAAGAATTACGAGCAAAAGAGGCAGAGTTGAAAGACTTAGCAGTTGCAAACTACAAAAAGGCTCTTGAAATCGACCCAGCTAACTTTGATGCTAACTACAATTTAGGCGTTTATTACTTCAACTCGGCAGTAGTTGCAAAAGGTGCAGTAGATAGAATGGATATGAAAACTTACAACGAGAAAGGTAAGGCCGTTGAAGAGCAAGTTTGTGGCACATTCAATCAAGCAAAAGCATATTTTGATAAATGTAAGTCATTGAAAGCTGACGACCAAGATACAAATGCAAATCTTGACAATCTGAAGGGTGTACTTGAGCAGTGTGCAAAGCGTAAATAATTGTTTATCAGTTATTTAATATCACATATTTTAAGTTTAAAAGCGTGCTGAGAATTTCTCAGCACGCTTTTTTTGTGGGAGAGAAACTATATAGGTGAAAGAAAAGAAATTATTTATTTAACATAATGTAAATTATGTAACTTATACTTATAATACTTATTTATCTTTTATTATGTATTAAAAGTAAATATAACTCTACTCTAATATAACTTTCTTTCCTATTTTATTGATTGCTACCTCCTAACTTTGTTTTACTTGAATTGTTCCTTTCATCTCAACCCTTTTAAAAATTACGTCTATCGTGTCTAATCATCGCCCCTGAGAATTGAATGAAAAAAAACTTCTGATATATTGTGAATGAATATTCAAATCTCATGAATCTCAAAAAGTACTTTTTAGGCTCTAAAACCTTTTATAGGCCTTTTGATGAGAACTGTATAATACCAAGATTCTCAAGTCAAATAATTTCTCAAAATTATTTTAAATAATTAACAATCAATAATTTACATTTTTTTAGTGTTGATAACTATCCATTTCTTACATCAAAAAAGCTATTTTCGGAAAATAAAATCCACAAATCCAGAAAAATCCACGTGGAACATTTGTTGAAAACTTGAGTTTTATTGTGAATAAACGTTGATAGTTTCCAACAGAATAGAGTCCCCTACCGAATAATTGTTAATCAAGTCTTCTGTAGTCTTTTACAATTAGCTTTTTCTTTTTCAAATACTCATAAAAATCTTTAAAAACAGCCTTTTTTGTCTTATTTAAGAAGACAAAAAAGATATTAAGTGGTTTTTTAATAGCTAAATACCTACATTATTAAATGTAGGTATCTGGAATAGTTTTCGTTTTATCAGTTGGGTGCAAAAATATAATCAAAAAAATCAACCCATAAATGCTTTCAATGCTTTAGGTTTACGTCCTACTTTCTTACGCATTTTTACTTTTTCAGGTCTTTCTTTTATTTTTTTGTCTTCAAAGAATACCCCCAATGCTTCTATAATAATATCTTTTTGCGACATTCCTTCCCAATATCCATAATCTTTCATTTGCTCAACAAGTTCATTCGGGCAGTCAAACGTTACTTTGGTTGATGGACCTGATTCTTGTATAGCACTTAATATTGTATTCGCCTGAGTTACTGTCGTACTTTCGGCTGCTTTACCTGTGGGAACTAAACTTTCAAATGTGAAATTTTTGTTTTTTGCCATTGTCTTAAATTTTTACTTTAGGATACTAACTTAATAGTATATTCAAAATTTTTTAGGTGTTCTTTGTGCAATTTACTGTTTTATGCTTTCCAAAATCTCTTTTGTTAGGTTATAGTAGTCCATTGCTCCATTGCTATCTGGCGAATAAGTAAAAATATCTATTCCATTGGCTTGTGCTTCCGAAACAGCAATATTATCACGAATTGTTGTTTTGAAAAACTTATCGCCAAGTTGTTGTTTGGTTGCTTCAACCAAGTCATTACTCAGTTTTTTGTTAATCTTAGGGTTGTATCGAGTTGCAAATACTCCACCTAAATGCGTATTTGGGCTTATTTGTTGAAGCTCCGAAGAATAAATCAAGAAATTACGTAAACCTTCATAGCTCAAAAATTCGGCTTGAAGCGGAACTAAGTACATATCACATGCAATTAAAGCAATGCGTGTCATGCCCGAAAGTGTGGGTGGGCAATCAATCATGATAAATTCATAATTTTTCTTGACCTTATCAAGCAATAATTTTAAGTTGAATGGAAATACGGGTGAAGCCTTGATGGTATCTTCTTTGGCATTCAGTTCGGCCGAGCTTGGCAGTAAATCTCCAATCGGAGTTTGGATAGCTATGGTATCAAAAGATAATTCACCAGTCAGATAATTACCTACGTGATTTCTTCCTACTTGAGTATCTTGAACTCCAAAACAACGAGTCAGGCTTGCTTGTCCATCGAGGTCGATAAACAAGACCCTTGCTCCTGCAAATTTTTGAAATGCCGCTCCTAAGTTTTGAGTTGAAGTCGTTTTACCAACTCCACCTTTGTTGTTTACTACGCTAATAATCATTGGGTATAAAAATAATATTTACTTGCAATATAGGTCAAATAAAACATATCAACAATATCCTTGTAATTAATTTTATCCACAGTATTTTAAAATCAGTAAATATTAATTAAAATATATTTATTTTACATATAATACTTTTAGTTATTAAATAACAATCTATATAATTTTAATAGTTTATATGTATAATAAAAAATATTAGTATAGTTTTAATATATAATATTGTAAATATAATTATATATAATATATTATTATTATTTGTAAATTATTATTAATAATAAGTATAGTTATAATAAAATTAATAGTACTTATTTATATCATTTTATGTTTTTATAAATTTAAAAAGTATTATTTGTATTATATTAAAAATATTTTAATACAGTATAAATACGTATGAATAGTATAGTATTATATAAAAGTTTTATGATTAGTTGTTTTTTAAAAAAGCGTTTTTAAGGTATGTAATTTTTACAAAATGAACAACTACCTTATACTATGTATTGAGTAGTCTTAGAGGAGTTATTTGGGGCTTAAAATTAAGTTTGTTTTTCTGGTGATGTCAATGTATTTGTCTTATTTCGATAACAATTCACTTGATAGTATATTTTGAATCATAAAAGTGATTTTTTAATAGGGGTTTTAGTAGAAAATATAAAACAAACAAGGAGAAAGCTACCTCCCTCCTTGTTTGTTTTATATAAAATTACCGACTGTGTTTTGCGTTTATTTAAAATAGAATCCGCTCGGAGCTACTTCTGTTTTTACAGAATCTATCAACGTTCCTGAGGCTTGGTACCTGAAAACGTAGCCAGCTTGCTTGTAAGATGGAATGAGGCTTGTATAAATTATATCACTTTTAGAATCGAAAGCTACTGAAGAAAATGTACGATTAATAAAAGTCTTGCTTATTCCAGTAGCAATATCTACTGCACTTATTTCGCCTTTGAGTTTATAACTATCGGCGGCATCATAAAAATTGTACGTACAATAAAGTGTTTTCTTATCTTTACTTATGGTTAAACTGTTTGGCGATTTTTTATCATTGGTACCAGCTTTGAGTTTCGCTTCAATCGTTTTAGTAGTTGGATTAAATAAAATAATCGCGTTACCAGTAGTCATCCAGATTTTATTAGCGGCATCTAAAACAAAATTATTTGGACTACTCCCAATTTCGATGCTTTCTTTTACTTCATCCTTTTGTGTATCAATTACCTTCATTGTTGGTTGAGCATTAACGTTGCCCACATAAGCCAAATTTCCAAGCACAATAATATCTTCCGCACCACTATCTACTGGAATCTTTTTTATAATTTTATTAGAAACTAAATCAAGCACTGCCACAAAGCCTTGCTTATATGTATAGTCAGTATTGAAAACATCCCAACAAGTAATGTAAGCTTTGTCAGTACTGACCTTCACAACTTTTCTTGGATTATCAATTTCTCCCTTAATACTGGCTATACTTTTGAATGTACGTGCGTTTACAATTTCAATGACATCTTTCCCATCTGTTGAATTATCTACAAGTATAATTCCCTTTTCGTCAACTTCTGAATAATCCGTTATACCACCTGCTATTGAGCGATTATTCTCTTTCAGAAATATATCGGTCGATGCCGTCTTGCTATTGCGGCTCACTAATGATAGTGTTCCGTTATTATCAAAGAAGTTCCCTGCATTAATTACAAATACCCCGTCATCATAAGGTTGGGCTGGAGTACTTTCTGTTTTTTCGCATGAACTAAGAGCAAGCGTAGTTAGTGAAATCAAACTTAGATTTCTTAGTGTGCGTGTTGATAAAAAATTGTTTTTCATTTTTCTTTGAGCGGCGTGACCGCAATTTTTGAATTTAAAATTTACTATGAGCACTATGTGAATTATTGATGAAAATTAAATATTGCCGCAAATTGAAAGTTTATTCCTGGCATGGCATTGCGTTTGACATTCGGGTAAATAGCATTCGTCAGGTTATTGGCTTGTAAAACCAAGTTAGCCTCTTGCGACATAATGTTGATTTTGTGTGTAAAAGTTGAGTTGAGGATAAAGTATGCAGGAAAAGGCTGACCAGAGTGGTCGAATGTAAAATAACGTACAGAATTGAACATGCCTTGGACACTCGCATTCCAACGTTTGTGTCCGTAGTAAATACTTCCTGATACTGCATGGCGTGGGACATAGACAAGTTGTTTGCCAATGAGGTCTTGGGAATATACATCGTATACCTTTTGCTGCGAAGCATCGGTAAGCGAGTACGCCACTATTAATCCTGCAGTTTTCTGCTGAATGAAGTCATTGTATTTGAAAGAGTAGCTAAACTCTAAGCCTTTGCTCAAAACTTGTTGAAGGTTTTCTACTCGGTAGTTTTTCTCAGGATTCCAGTATGTCCAGTTCTCAATGAGGTTATGAAAAGCATTGACCGATACAGATGATTTAAAGAATTTGCCGTGCAGTTGTTTATACTCCAAACCGATTTCTTTATTGAAGCCATTTTCTGGCTGAATATCAGGATTGCCCAAAACTCGCCAGTATCGCTCATTTAAAGTGGGTAAGCGATAACTACGGGCAACGTTCGCCAGAAACTCCAATTGTTTATTTTTATTCGCAAAAAGATTAAAATTAAATCCAAATGCGGGGGTAAATGGGGCTTTGTAATGATTTGAAAATGCCTGACGGAGATTGAGTGTCGTAATGATTTTATTCGGTTGATTATTCCATCCAAATGTTTTACGCAGAAGAGCATAAATATCCCCTCTGTTTTCATGGATAATAGTTGGTCCATAACCATCAACTCTGGTGGCATAATGAACAAACTCGCTACCAGTTCTGAAGGTTAAACGGGCGGCGTTCCGTCTTGCGGGATTTGTATGGCTGATAAAGTCATGTTCTACACGAACAATGTATCGGTCGGTTGAAGCATGGCTCGGATTTTTAAAATTTCCTTTGCCATAATCTAAAATATCTCTTATAAAGCCCAACTTCAACGAAGTATTATCAAGTTGAGTTCCGCCAATGAATCTAAATGCTTGTGTTTGTGTAACTTCTCTAAAATCAATGATACTTGGCTGAATCGTTAGCTTATTATCAGTAAGCCACGTATTTAGGTAAATGAGTCGATAAGAAGATTTATTCTTCGTGTTAAATCTAAAATATAAATCCTGTACGAAGCCTTTCTGGGTTGTTTCAGAAGGTTCAACTAAATACTCATGGCCTTTTCTATCAATTCTTACCTCATTTAATGTGGGAGTTTGACCATTAAAGTTTCTGATATTGCCACCGTAGAAAAGAGTTTTTCCGTTTAATACACCTTTTGTGGAAGTCTTGCTGAAACGTAAACCTGTATTCAGATTGCCACTCCTGAAACTTCCGTATTGCCCGCCAACAACTGCATTGATACCTTTATTATTCCAGTTGGGTATTGAACTTAGTAAAATACTTCCCCCTACTGCATCACTACCCACACAACTGGCCGCTGAACCATATTGAATAGCCATTTGGTCGAAGCCCATCAACGGAACTGTTGATAAATCAGAAAGCCCAACCGTTGGTGAATTGATATTCAATCCATTCCAGAGTACGGCTGTGTGGTTGGCCGATGTACCACGAAAAGCGATAGTTGTGAGCTGCCCCGAACCATAAGATTTGAGAGCAATCGGTGTTTGAAACTGTAAAAAATCTGATAAATTTTGATACTGAAATCGAGCTAAATTGACCGAGTCAATCTTCTGCACTTTCAATCCAGCCATAAATTTTTCGGGTGAAAATCCAAACACCTGAACTTCGTCTAATTGCTGACAATCTTTACAATCGGGCGATGTAATTCCTTGTGAAAATGCCCCTACCGATATTCCAAAACTCCAACCCAAAAACAAAATTCTGGGAATGCTTGTCAGACGTTTTTTCGCCCGTTTTTTGATACGTCGCCAAGCAACGTTCGCTGGATTTTGCATTAGAAAAATGAATAAAATTGCGTACAAAAAGCAACTCGCAATGCTACTCATAGCAGCTAAGTTGGATGCTCTTTGACTAATTAAAAACAACAAGGATTTTAATTTAGATTCGCAACATTGCTCTTCCTCCGAAAGCAGATGAAACACACGAAATGCGGCAGGTCTCCTGACTCACCTCACTGATTGCGAAACCTTCCCGCTTGATTTAGAAGCAGTGGTAAAGCTAAGTATGCCATAGACAAGACAATCAGTTTCAGAACCAAAAATTCTGATGAGGTTTACAGTTGCGGGGACAGTTCTCGATTGGAGCATTGCTGCTGGACGAGATTCCCTATTAAGCTAAAAGCAAAAAGAAGTATTTGCCGATAGCACCGTAATTCATAACAAAGGTAAAGGAATAAATTTGATTCTGAAAACAGATAAGCAGATTTGTGGAGGTCTGAAAAAAAACAGCCAAAACAAACAAAATGTGTTTTGGCTGTTAAGTATAAATTATAATGAATCTCAATTTGGGATAAATACTTTTTTAATTTGTTTTGAATTCCTGAATCGTTCCATCAGTAAAGACGACCATGATGCGAGCAATGCTACCATGGTTGAAATTTGACAGAATGGCAGGATTTAGATTTTGTTGTGTTGCATTAAGTTCGGGTAATTTTCTTTCATTCGATTCTCGTGGCGAATACTCAGGGCGTTTTATGCTTGTAAGTGTCTGATTATTAGTTGTTTGAGTAGGTGTTTTGGTTGCTACATCTTCTTCTTCCAAAAACCAATTGAAGCCTAACTCGGGGTATCTACGGTACATTTTTTGTACAATTTCGAGACTTGGCTTATTTCTATCAGATAAAATGTGAGAAATGCTCGGACGAGGTACGCCTATCTCGTCGGCAAACTTAGTTGAAGTCAAATCTTGCTCACTTATGAAGCGTCTGATTTTTTCGTTGAGGTTCATTTTGTTACAAAGTTAAATCATGGAAATTACATAATTAAACAGTATAAAAGAGTAAATTGTTACAATTATAAACTGATTATGTACAAATATAAATAGTTTGTAATTGTAAACCAAATACTTTTGTAAATATATTTTTATAATTGTAAATGTCACTCATTGACAAGGTGTTTACAAAAATTAACTCACTGATTATTAGATAGTTATATGTAAATATGAGTTGTGGTTATATTTCTGGCAAATACATTTATTAACGACTCTACATTTTAGATTGAATTTATTAAATCTGCTTAAAATTGGTTTCGATGCTTATTTTTACATAGTATAAGACATTAAATAAATATAACATAAGTAAATATATTTTTACAAATGTTTGGAAATTTGACTTATTTGTTTTAAATTTGTAAACAATAAATCAAAAAAGATAACAAGTGCTTTTCTATATAAATTAAAAAACTATCGGCTTACGTTGCTTTTCTAATTGCAAAAATTTAGGATTTTTTTAAGTAAAGATTTACATTGAGGGTAGTATTACCAACAATTTGGGATTCAATCGTCATAAACTCCTATCTTTCTGAGGTAGGAGTTTTTTATTTTGCTAAAGAGAGGTTTTTAGTTTTAATCTGAACACTTCGTCTGTCATTATTACTTTTTCTGATTATTTTTGAGAAAGTTTGAGGCTTTTAGGATTCGCAGTAAATATTTTTGGGCTAATCTGAATTAATTGGGTTTTGGTGATTAGCTGTTTAGAAAAATAGTATTTGCAAATGATTGTTCCCAACGCATTCGCAATAAATGGGTACGTCTTTTAATAATTTTTCAAATTGAAGGGGTTAGAAAAGCCGACGCATTCGCAATAAATAATATTAAGATATTCTGAAACTACTCCCCTATGCTGTTGGAGTTAATAAAAATTCTACATGATAAAAAAGAACATCTACATAAAAAAACAGATAGACACAGTATTAGATTTAGCCATGTCTATTGCCTTAGTGATTCCAGTAGCAATTGCAACAGGATTGATAGTTGCGTTCTTTTTATGGTTACTTGATTTAGCTACTGAGTTTAGATGGAATAATAACTGGCTGATTTATTTGCTTCCACTGATAGGAATCATAATTGCTTTATTGTATCAATTATATGGGAAAGGAACTGAAGCTGGTAATAATTTAATTATCAACGAGATTCACGAAAGCACCGATAATGGAGTTCCTCTAAGAATGACACCAATCATTATTTTTACGACTGTTTTTACACATCTGTTTGGTGGTTCGGCTGGAAGAGAAGGAACTGCTGTGCAAATTGGAGGTAGTATCGCATCGTATTTTTCAAGGATAATTAAGGTGTCTAAAACCGATAATAAAGTACTTATGATGGCTGGTATTGCAGCAGGATTTGGAGCCGTATTTGGAACGCCAATTGCAGGAGCTATTTTCGCATTGGAAGTCTTATCAATTGGTCGCATGAAGTACGATGCACTATTGCCATGTTTGTTTGCTTCTATCTTAGCCGATGTTGTTTGTACAGCCTGCGGAACTACTCATACCCATTATCCTATCCATTATCAAGAAAATGTTTCTTGGTTGAATGTATCGTTAGTAGGGAAAGTTGTTTTATCAAGTATAGCGTTCGGTTTAGCCGCTATGTTATTTGTGAAGACATCGGACTCTATCAAAGAAATGTGCACGAAGTTTATCAAACAAAAACTTTTAATACCAGTAGTTGGTGGAGGATTAGTTTTGATGATAAGTTATTTGCTTGGTACATCAGATTATCTTGGACTTGGAGTAAAGACACAAAGTGGTTTTGGGGTTAGTATTGTGTCAGCATTTAATAAAGATGGTGTAAAGGCTCTTAGTTGGTTTTGGAAGTTATTACTTACATCCATTACTCTCAGCATGGGTTTTAAAGGCGGAGAAGTAACTCCGTTATTTTTTATTGGTGCAACTTTAGGAAATACATTGGCGGTAATATTGGGTTGTCCGATTGACCTTTTGGCGGGATTAGGTTTTATCGCGGTCTTTGCGGCAGCTACTAATACTCCATTGGCCAGTACAATACTTGGAGTAGAGTTATTTGGGGGAGAAAATATCTTGTATTATGCTGTTTCGTGCATTGTAGCGTATTATTTTAGTGGTAATAAGGGAATTTACCACGCACAACGTGTGGAGGTTTCTAAGAGCTTAAAAATGGGTGAAAAAAGGAATGTAGAGGAGGATAGGTAAGTGTACTATCAATAGCTTAGATAGAGATGTTAGTTAATTTGATAAAAAAACGCCCATTCACATCTCGTGAATGGGCGTTTTGGGTAATAAGCTAAAAAAACTGTGAACTACAGATTGTTAACCGTATGCTTCATTTATACCGAAACATTATTTTCTCTTAAAGCTTCGTTAAGAGATGTTTTTAAGTCAGTACTTGCTTTTCTTTGACCAATAATCAAAGCACAAGGAACTCCAAACTCGCCAGCTGGATATTTTTTAGGTAGCATTCCTGGAATAACTACCGAATTATCAGGAACGTAACCAATATATTCAGAACCTGTATTAACATCAATTATCTTTGAGCTACCTGTAATTGTTACACCAGCACCTAATACAGCTCTTTTCCCGATTCTTGCACCTTCTACAACGATACATCTTGAACCAATAAAAGCACCATCTTCTATAATGACGGGTGAAGCCTGAGGTGGCTCAAGTACTCCACCGATACCAACGCCACCGCTCAGGTGTACATCTTTACCGATTTGAGCACAACTTCCAACCGTTGCCCAAGTATCTACCATGGTGCCACTATCAACATAAGCACCAATATTTACATAAGAAGGCATTAGGATAACACCTTTTGCTAAAAATGCACCGTAGCGAGCAACTGCTGGTGGCACAACACGAACCCCTAATTTATCGTAGCCAGTCTTGAGTTTCATTTTATCGTGGTATTCAAAAATACCCACTTCCTGAATAGACATCTG
Source organism: Cytophagaceae bacterium (assembly GCA_027488335.1). GTDB lineage: Bacteria > Bacteroidota > Bacteroidia > Cytophagales > Spirosomataceae > Emticicia. The sequence continues at coordinate 1,745 of JAIYBU010000157.1, read as the reverse complement.
TTGCATTGGGAAGTAGAGGATAATTGCTTTCTTCACCCAATCGTTTGTTTGCCAGCCGTCTTCAGTAGGTTCTGCTACTCGAAGCTCTCCTTTATCAACCAAATCAACTATTACTTTGATGGTATCTTGTATACTTTGTTCTTTTAATAACTCACGGTTATCCCATGCTTGTTCGATGATTTCTCTTTGATTCATTGTAAAATATATATATGAAGTATTTGTTTATTATATTCAATATAAGTGGTTCATTATCAATTATTTATAGAATATTTTTAAGATTTTTTTAAGTTTGTTTTTATATAAAAGTAGTTGTATTTTTCTAAGAAGAATAAAATTTGGGACATTTGGGTTAGTACTTTTTTTAGATACTTTCTTTATCAAAGATACACAGTGGAGAGTGTAAAAGCAAATTGAAATCAGATATAGCCAAGATGATGAGGATAGAGTTACCTTCTACCCTATTAGTTGTAGAATTATTATAACACAAAATACAATTACAGGAATCATTACAGTACTTAAACCAAATACACCACTGTACTAAATATATAAAAATCCGGGTCAAATTATTACATTGTACACTAATAAGAATAAAAAACTAAATTCAAACAGTAGTAATTTACTATATATTTTAGTATTAATTACTAAATTCTACTAGTTTTATTAGTTAGCATTGCTAAAATATTTAGTATATATTCTAGTTGTATTTGCTAATTCTCATTAGAGAACTTCTTCTATAATTATATTTAAAATCTCCAATAAATTTATTAACTTGCATCGTATTACTTAAACCAAAATTTTACGTAAATGTCAAAAGTTAAAGTAGCAATTAATGGATTCGGACGTATCGGTAAATTAGCCTATCGTCAAATTTATAACATGGAAGGGCTTGATGTAGTAGCCATCAATGACTTGACAAGCCCTTCTACGCTCGCTCATTTATTAAAGTATGATAGTGCTCAAGGGAGATTTGACGCTACTGTTACATCAACTGAAAATAGTATTATCGTAAACGGAGACGAAATCAAGATTTATGCTCAGAAAAATCCTGCTGATATTCCTTGGGGACAACATGATGTTGATGTAGTATTAGAATGTACAGGTTTTTTTACTGATAAAGATAAAGCTGCTGCACACTTAACTGCGGGTGCTAAAAGAGTAATTATCAGTGCTCCCGCAACAGGTGATTTAAAAACTATCGTGTTCAATGTAAATCATAACATTTTAGATGGTAGCGAAACAATCATTAGCTGTGCAAGTTGCACAACGAACTGTTTAGCTCCAATGGCTAAAGTTTTAGATGATGCATTCGGTATCGAAAAAGGATTTATGACTACGGTTCACGCGTACACAGCTGATCAGAATTTACAAGATGCGCCTCACTCCGATTTACGTCGTTCTCGTGCTGCTGCATATTCAATCATTCCAACATCTACAGGTGCAGCCAAAGCAGTAGGATTAGTTTTACCACACTTGAAAGGTAAATTAGACGGAAATGCGATGCGTGTTCCTACTCCAGATGGATCTGTAACAGATTTTACAGTTGTATTGAAGAAAGAAGCTACTGTAGCTGAAATCAATGCTGCTTTGAAAGCTGCTGCTGATGGCCCGATGAAAGGTATCTTGGAATTTACAACTGACGAAATCGTTTCTATCGATATCATCGGAAACCAACACTCTTGTATCTTGGATTCTAAGTTAACAACAGCAATGGGTAACCTTGTGAAAGTTGTTGGTTGGTATGACAA
>JAIYBU010000020.1 GCA_027488335.1 Cytophagaceae bacterium | reverse complement strand
TATGGGCATCATAGCGTGGCGAACGCTCATCAAAACTGCTAATTTTTACCATACCCGATGAATGAATAAACTCCTTATTGCCCAACCACATACCTACGTGTACGACACGCTCTGCCTTTTCGGGCGTAGCTTTTTCGCCAAAAAATAATAAATCTCCTACTTGAAGACTATCGAAAGGAACTTCTTCGCCTGCCCAAACCTGCTGCGAAGCATCACGAGGCAATAAGATTCCATTGGATTGATAAATCATGCGAGTAAAACCGCTACAATCTACGCCTTTCCACGAAGTTCCACCCCATAGGTAGGGTAAGCCTTGCATTCTGAAGGCAGTATTGACTAAATTTTGTTCGGAAGCCGTCACGGTTTGCTTCCATTCTTGCTGACCGATGGCTTCTTTTTTCAAGATAAAAGCATTGCGACCATCGGGATAAATAACTTCATAAAAATCTTGTAGTGTGTCTTTTATGGCCAAGACATTACCCCAAGTTAAGTCAGAAATTGTCTGAGAATTTTCGTCGGCTTTGGCATACGAAAAACCGTAGGGCTTGGAAAACATCAAAAACTTATTGGCCTGATAGCGGTCGAATTGATATTGTGTAATACGAGCGAAAGTCGAGCCATCAGCCCAACCGATGTAATTATCGGGGGTTTGAATCATGTACCAATTACGTTCACGGTCGAGCACTTTGAGCGGTGTTCCGAGCAAAGCTTGCGAAGCCAGTTCGGCTGATTCTTTGGGTTGACTACGCAAGTTTAGCACTGATATATTAGCAATGCCACAATTACGGTTTTCGAGAAGGTCGTTATCGGGCAATAGTTTTACGGCATCGAGTAATGTATAACCATTTAATTTTAAGCGGCTTAACAAATCTTTCTTGGCGGCGGGTAAATTGGTTTTCCCTACAATGCGATTAGAATCAAGTTCGGCCTGAAAAAATGCTACTCGTTTATCAGGAGCGTGTTTTTTTCGCACTTGCTCGATGATGGCATAAACGGTTGGTTTGGTCGATTGAGGAGTTGAAGTTTGAGGAACGGTTGTAGGTTTAGTAATCTGAGCCATTGTCGGGAGCGATAACAGACAAAGCATACTCAGAATGATACCTCTATTTTGTTTGTTGAGTTTCATTCAGATTGATAGTTTTTTACTGCGAAATTACTCATTCTTTTTCAGATTGAACAAAGTGTTTTTGGGGAATGTTTTTACACGTAAAACACAAGATAGAAACTTTAACTTTCACAAACAAAAAACGGAAGCCTTTCGACTTCCGTTTTTCTATCTTAAACTCAAAAAAATTATAGACCGAATTTTGCTTTTACAGCATCAACGTAGTCAAGTTTTTCCCAAGTGAAAAGTTCTACTTCTTTCGTAACTGTTGTGCCATCTGGCCCTTTGAAAGTTTTTGTTACGATTTCGTTTTTACGTCCCATGTGGCCATAAGCGGCTGTTTCTGAGTAGATTGGATTACGTAATTTCAAACGTTGCTCGATTGCGTACGGACGCATATCGAAGATTTCGCCAACTTTTTGTGCGATTTCACCGTCAGTCATATCAACTTTGGCAGTTCCGTAAGTATCAATAAACAAGCCACATGGTTTGGCAACACCGATAGCGTAAGAAACTTGTACGAGTACTTCGTCGCAAAGACCAGCAGCTACTAAGTTTTTAGCTACGTGGCGAGTGGCATAAGCTGCCGAACGGTCAACTTTTGATGGGTCTTTTCCAGAGAAAGCACCACCACCGTGAGCACCTTTACCACCATAAGTATCAACGATAATTTTACGACCTGTCAGACCTGTATCTCCGTGCGGTCCACCGATTACGAATTTACCAGTTGGATTGATGTGGTACGTAATTTGGTCGTTGAATAACGCCTGTAAATCAGCTTTCAACTTAGCTTGTACACGTGGAATAACGATGTTGATAACATCAGCTTTGATTTTCGCCAACATTGTTTCGTCATCAGCAAAATCATCGTGCTGCGTAGAAACTACAATTGTATCAATTCTTTGTGGAACGTTATCGTCAGAATATTCGATTGTTACCTGAGATTTTGCATCTGGACGTAAATAAGGAATCAAATTTGGCTCATTATTACGGATATATGACATTTCTTGGAGAATGGTGTGAGCTAAATCTAACGCCAATGGCATGTAATTTTCGGTTTCACGAGTGGCATAGCCAAACATCATACCTTGGTCGCCAGCACCTTGAGCATTTGCTTTTGATTCGAAATCGTCAGCAGTTTTACGGTCAACACCTTGGTTGATGTCAGCCGATTGGTCATGAATAGCCGAGATAATTCCGCAAGAATTTGCTTCAAACATATACTCCGACTTCGTGTAACCAATTTTACGGATTACCTCACGAGCAATAGATTGTACATCAAGGTAAGTTTGTGTTTTTACTTCTCCTGCCAAAACTACTAAACCTGTCGTTACCAAAGTTTCGCAAGCGACTTTAGAAGAAGGGTCAAACGCCATAAAATTATCAATGAGAGCATCTGAGATTTGGTCTGATACTTTATCTGGATGGCCTTCCGATACAGATTCAGAAGTGAATAAATAAGGCATAAGTGCTATGTTTTTTTTAATGATTTTAAAATAAATTGGTAGTTGCCAAGAAATTGAAAAAGGCTTTTTGAAGAGAAAAACAAAAACATTTTTGACTTTAGAACAGCCCGCATCTTTTGACCACCGTAGCGTTTGTGACTCGGTTGGTTTTCTAAAATTAATTAGACATTCTTGATACCGATACAAAGTTGAGAATTTACCGATACAAAACCAAAAGATTAGAATAAATTTTTATCTAAATTTCATTCGACGTACACAGAAAATATCTGCTTTAGTTTTTAAGAATAGATTTTTTATCTATCTCTTATGACTTGAAAAGATATTTTAACTTGAAGACTTTATTTCAATTCCAATATTATCGCCAACACTCAGTTTATCAAAACTATACATTTTTAGTTGTGTATCCTGTACTTGTACTCCAATTTCGTAGTATGCTCCCAAAAATTTAACTGATAATACCGTGGCTTTGATATCTGATTTTTCAGAAATACGAATCTGCAAAGGACGGAGGAAAGTTCTGAGTTCTGAGTTAAGAGTGTAGCGTTTTAATTCAGAACTCAGAACTCCTAACTCAGAACTCCAAGAAACCTCTCCCGTAATCTCAGCTACGTATTGATTGATTGGATTTCGATAAATTTCCTCGGGGGAACCAAGTTGAAGGGCATTACCTTTTTGCATGATTAGTAATTCATCGGCCATTCCGTAGGCATCGGCCACATCGTGCGTCACAAAAATACAACTGACTTCTTCGGCTTTAATGAGGTCTAATACTTCGTTTTTTAGTCGACGTTTATTGACAGCATCTAAATGGCTGAAAGGCTCATCAAGTAACAATAATTTTGGCTCTTCGGCAATGGCTTTTACGATGGTGGCTCGCTGCTGCTCTCCGCCCGAAACTTGTCGAGGCACATGATGTTGTATATGAGCTAAACCACTAATTTCAAGTAGTTTATCTACCCGTTCGTTTCTGTAATTTTCTTCATAATAACGCAATTCATACGCAATATTGGCCCGAATTGACATGTTTGGAAAAAGCCCATAATCTTGTCTAACTAATTTAATATCAGGATGCCCAGCAATCAATTTTTCTGATGGTGGTATAATACGTTCATTATCAAGCGTGAGCGTTCCAGAATCGGGTTCATAGAGTGCTGCAATTAAGTGTAGAAGCGTTGTTTTTCCTGAACCACTTTCGCCCAAAATTGCTAAAATTTTACCTTTTTCGAGCGTAATTGAAATATCGTTAACTGCCTTTACGCCTTCGAAAGACTTATGTAAATGATTGATTTTTAGCAATGACATTTAGGGTTTTTTGTGCAAAAATACGAGTTTTTTAGAGAAAATACCTACTTTTGTTGTGCATGGATAGCTACTTCCTTATCTTGCTAATAATTCATGACAATGACCTACAATTATAATCTATAAAACCCTGAATGTTAGAACTTTATAAACAACAGACCAAATGTTTGGTGGCTCTCGACTCCATCATTTTTGGCTTTGATGGAGAAGAATTAAAACTTTTGTTGGTAAAACGTGGTGTACAAACCGACCACGATACTTGGTCGTTGATGGGTGGTTGGCTCAAACCCAACGAAAGTCTCGACCAAGCAGCCGAGCGAATTTTGTTTGAATTAACAGGCGTAACGGGTATTTTTTTGGAACAACTCAATGCTTTTGGCGACCCCAGCCGTGACCCCGTTGAGCGTACGGTTGCGGTGGCATACTATGCGTTGGTTAATGTAAAAGACTACGAAACCAAAATTTCGGACACGCACCACGCACAATGGTTTCCGATGCAAGATTTACCTGAATTGCTCTTCGACCACCGAGAAATGATAAAAATCGCTATCGAACGCCTGCGTTATAAGGCCGCTTTCCACCCGATTGGCTTTGAATTAATGCCCGAAAAATTTACGATTCCGCAAATATTAAATCTTTATGAAGCCATTTATGGTAGCAATTTTGATAAGCGAAATTTTAGCCGAAAAATTTTATCAACAGGGCTTTTGATTAAGTTGAAAGAAAAACAAAAAGGTTTCTCGAAAAAAGGGGCATTTCTTTATACTCTCGACAATGAAAAATATAAAAAACACAGCGATTCGTTCTTAAATTTTATTCCAAATCCTGAAGGGTTAGTTTAAACAAATAAGTTCATAGTTAGTTAAACCCATGAAACATTTACGAAAAAACTTTCATGGTTCTTCGACTAATTCTGGGCGACCAGCTCAATCATAATCATTCTTGGTTTCAAGAAAAAAGCAATAACATTCTTTACGTAATGATGGAAATGAGACAGGAAACTGACTACGTGCGGCATCATATACAAAAAGTAATTGGCTTCTTTTCGGCCATGCGTTTGTTTGCTCAAAATCTTGAAAATCAAGAAAATAAGGCAATTTATCTAAGACTCGACGATGAACGAAACACACAATCGCTGACCCAAAACCTTAAATGGATTATTGAGCAAAATCAAATTACAAAATTGGAATATCAACTTCCAGATGAATATCGACTTGATGAACAATTAAAGGCTTTTTCAAGCACACTCAGTATTCCTACAAAAGTTTTTGATACCGAACATTTTTTGAGCCAGAGAAACGAGTTGGACGATTTTTTTAAAGGTAAAAAGACTTTTCTAATGGAAAGTTTTTACCGAATGATGCGAAAAAAATACGGGATTCTGATGGACGGAAATGAGCCACTAACAGGCCAGTGGAACTACGATGCCGATAACCGAAAAAAACTTCCAAAAGAACACCGACCCGTTGAACCTTTGGTTTTCAGTCGAGATGTTTCGGATATTTACGAATTTATACAAAACCATGAAATTAAAACCATTGGCAGCGTAAACGCCAAAAACTTTTTCTGGCCAGTAACTCGAGAAGAATCTTTACAATTATTGGAGTTTTTTGTGAGAAATTGTTTACCAAATTTTGGCACGTACGAAGATGCAATGGCCACGCAATATTGGTCGATTTATCATTCTCGTTTATCGTTTTCGATGAATATAAAATTACTTTCTCCTTTAGAAGTAGTTGAACAAGCGGTTGAGTATTGGCAACAAAATCAAGACCAAATTAGTATTGCCCAAATTGAAGGTTTTGTGCGTCAGATTATCGGTTGGCGAGAATATATGAGAGGTATCTACTGGAGTAAAATGCCTGATTTTCAAACACTTAATTATTTTGAAAACCAATTAAAACTTCCCGATTTCTTTTGGATGGGCAAAACCAAAATGAATTGTATGAAACACGCCATCGGGCAATCACTGAATCTGGCTTACGCTCACCACATTCAGCGATTGATGGTTATTGGCAATTTTTGTTTGCTGGCGGGCATCAACCCTGATGAAATTGACGAATGGTACTTGGGCATTTACATTGATGCCATTGAGTGGGTCGAAATTACAAATACTCGTGGCATGAGCCAATATGCCGATGGTGGAATTGTTGGCACAAAACCCTACGTAGCATCGGCCAATTATATTGATAAAATGAGCGACTATTGCGGCTCATGTTTTTATGATAAAAGCAAGAAAGTTGGCCATAAATCGTGTCCGTTTAACTCGCTTTACTGGCATTTTTATGAACGAAATCGAGCTAAACTCGAACGTAATCCACGTATCGGAATGGCTTATGTTACGCTGAATAAAATGCCCGAAACTCAAAGAAATGAAGTTTTACAACAAGCCGAAATTTATTTGAAAAATATAGAAGAATTATGATATTTTCGGACCTTCGACTTCGCTCAAGCACCGAAAATATTGAAAAGTATTTGAAATAATTGTACTCTTATGAGTTGGTAGGTGAGCGAAATTGAAGAAAATAACTACTCCACTACAGGAATATCCTCCTCTTTTATCAGACTAATATCCGCATTTTCAATGCCTTCATTCACCAAACGATTAGCTTGTTTTTCGTAAGTTTTCTCAAAAATATTACGAGCTAAACGCCCATTTCCGAAAGACGCATCTCGGTCTTCGTAGAGTTCTTTGAATAACTTATAGACCTTTTCTTGGGCATCATCATCTACTTTCAGTTGCACTTTGGCGGTTTGCAACAAGAAAATATCAACCAATTCTTCGGGTGTGTAATCTTTGAAAGCGATGTATTTATTAAACCTCGAATGTAAACCAGGGTTTGAATTGATAAATTCGGTCATTTTTTCTTCATAGCCCGCCACAATTACCACAAAATCATTACGGTTATCTTCCATAAATTTCACAATCGTGTTCACAGCTTCGGGGCCATACGTGTCTTCGGTATTGAGAGCGTAGGCTTCATCAATAAACAAAATTCCCCCCACCGCTTTTTGACAAACTTCACGCACTTTCAGCGAGGTCTGCCCCGTGTAACCTGCCACCAATCCACTGCGGTCAGTTTCGTATAATTGTCCTTTACTCAGTACGCCCAAAGCCTTAAAAATCTTTGCCAGCAAGCGTGCGATGGTTGTTTTTCCAGTACCTGGATTTCCATGAAAAACCATGTGCAGCGAGCGTTCGGGCAACGAAATACCTTGTTCTTTTCTAATTTTTTCGATTTTTAGCACATTTACCAAACTTTTCACCTCTTCTTTTACATTCTCTAAACCCACCAGAGCGTTCAGTTCTGCCAAAAGTTCATCCAATGTTTTTTCTGGTTCGGTTGACTGTTTTGTGCCTTTCACGGTGGCTTGCGAATCTTGGGTTAGTGACTGTGTTTTACTTTCTTCGGCTTGTGGAAGTATCAGTTTTGATAGCCCATCAAGTCCACGTAAAATCACATGAAAAGGATTGCCCGTTTGCTGTTCGACTTCACCATTTTGTTCTTCTTGTGCATAAATATCTCTTTCTCGATACAATTTTGGTTCATTTCCTGCCAATCTATCTTGCACCACTGCGTAGAAAGCAGCAATGTATTCTTCGAGCGTATTATCGACTTTTACCTTACGTTCGGCCGTACCAAAAACGACCGAATCGGCCGTTGGACAACGCACAGTAACGGTCTTATCATAAGGAAATTCGATGACTTCAACATCGCCGTAACTATCGCTATCAACTAACAAAATGCGTTGTGTAGTAGCCAAAAGCAACACATGACGAGTATTCCAATACCCATGCACCGAGGCATCAATGTATTCGTTTTCGTGAATAATGCTCGGCAGTGCCTTTAGTTCGTTCCGAAGCATTAACTCAGCAAAAGGATTCAAATCTATTTGGCGTTTGAGTTGGTTGTAGGTTGGCATTTGTAAAGGTATTTGAATAAAATCTTTCGATAAATATAAGCGATTCTTGATTGAAATTGGCGTATTTTTTGACCAAAGGCTGATTTTGAGTACTGTATCTTGGTTTCTGATTTTGGAAACATGACATTCCTCATCATTTTTCCGAAACTTGCCCTTTAGTTTTGCATGAAAATTACGTAAACGCATGGCCGATTCTTCGCTTATAAAAAAATATGATGTAGCTGGTCCCAGATACACCAGTTATCCAACTGTCCCACATTGGCAAACTGATACTTTTGATGCTCAACAATGGCAACACCGTTTGGTTGAGACTTTTTCTGCAACCAATAATGACTCGGGCATAAGCCTATATATTCATTTACCGTACTGCGAAAGTCTGTGTACGTTTTGTGCTTGCCATAAACGTATCACCAAAAACCATGCGGTAGAAGAGCCTTATATTCAGGCAGTTTTGAAAGAATGGGCTTTGTATTTAGCTATTTTTCCCGAAAAACCACAGATTACCGAAATACATTTGGGAGGTGGAACGCCCAGTTTTTTTGCTCCCGAAGCTCTCCGACTGCTTATCGAAGGTATTTTGAAAGACGCCACCGTAAGCCCCAACCACGAATTTAGCTTTGAAGGACACCCCAATAATACAAGTGCCGAACACCTACAAACACTTTACGATTTAGGTTTCCGCAGAGTAAGTTTTGGTGTGCAGGATTACGACCCCAAAGTTCAGTTGGCCATTCACCGTATTCAGCCTTTTGAGAATGTCAAAAATGTAACCGAACTTGCTCGTGCGATTGGCTATACCTCCATCAGTCATGATTTGGTTTTTGGGTTGCCGTTTCAGCAACTTTCGTCTATCGAAGATACAATTCAGAAAACGTTGACTCTGAAACCCGACCGCATAGCCTTTTACTCTTACGCACACGTGCCGTGGATTAAGGGTAATGGTCAACGGGGTTTTGATGAAAGTAATTTGCCAAGTGGCGAACAAAAACGAGCTTTATATGAGCGTGGACGAGCAATATTTGAGGAAAATAACTACGGCGAAATTGGTATGGACCACTTCTCTCTTCCGCACGATAGTTTATATAAAGCCCAAGAAAATGGCACACTCCACCGAAACTTCATGGGCTATACTACCACCCAATCGAAAGTTTTGTTGGGACTTGGGGCATCGTCAATAAGCGATAGCTGGACGGCCTTTGCACAAAATATCAAAGAAATTGAGCCGTATATTGAAACGGTGAATAATGGACAACTTCCTGTATTTAAAGGCCACATGCTCAGTAAAAAAGATTTATTTATTCGTGAGCAAATTTTAAATATCATTTGTAATTCAGTAACGTCATGGAAGCTTTCGGATTGGACGGCAGAAGAAAAAGAAAGTTTGCTCGAAAAACTGGAAGATTTTGCCGAAGACAACCTTATTGTTTTCAATGAGTTTGGACTCAATGTATTACCCGCTGGAAAAGCCTTTATCAGAAATATTTGTATGGCATTTGATGAACATTTAACTCAGAGTAACTCCACACAAAAGTTATTTTCAAAGACTATATAAATCAAGTGTCTAAAAATTTATACCAAAATTGCCAATTTGTACGACTTTTACGATAGAAAATGGCAAAACTACTAAGGATTTCACTTATTAAGATAATTTTTAGGGGGTGATGTTTTTATCTTTTAACAGTACGAAAGTTTTAGTATATTTTTGCATATTTGGGAGTTGTATCACTTCTAAAAGACATCCTAATAAATGAAAATTATCACTTGGAATTGTAATATGGCTTACAGGAAAAAGGCTGAATTTATTCTGACAGAACAGCCTGACATTGTAATTGTACCTGAGTGCGAAAATCAAGAACGTCTTTTATTTAGACTTGACACAAAGCAACCAGCAGACATTCTTTGGTATGGAAAGAATCCTCATAAAGGAATTGGAGTTTTTTCATATAGCGACTTCAAAATCAAACTACTTGACATACACAATCCAAATTTTAAATATATTTTACCTTTATCAGTTTACAACCATAAAATCAATTTAACAGTTTTCGCAATATGGTCGCAGAAACCAGAAAAACACGATTGTTATACAGAGCAAATTTGGAACGCTGTCCATTTTTATAGCAACTTATTAAACAATGAAAATGTAATTCTTGCAGGAGATTTCAATAGCAATTCCATTTGGGACCGACCAAATAGAATTTACAACCATACAAATCTTGTTGAATACTTAAAAACCAAAGATATTTTAAGTACTTATCATCATTTTCATAACCAGACCCAAGGAAAAGAAAAAGACAAAACGCTTTTTATGCAACGTAAAATTGACAGACCATATCATATTGACTTTTGTTTTGCATCTCGAAACCTTATTGACAAATTAGAAAATGTTGAAGTTGGTACTTACGAAAAGTGGACAAAATACAGCGACCACAAACCATTAATTGTAAATTTTAACCTTGACTAAATGATTAACATTAGGTTTTGAAATAGAACAGTCCGAGTTTATTGTTGTGTATGCTTAATTTTATATCCATAATAAAAGTATCAGTCAACATACCATCACCAAAAAGCAAAAATTCCTATCAGTTGCCTGTCGAAAATTCACTAACTTTGGCTTTTACTTTCAATCAACTAAACATCTATGAAAATATCTTTACGATTAAGTATTATTTTTTGTGTGTGCTTTACCTCGTTCGAGAACGCCTTTTCGCAAGAAGATGAAGCGGGTAAAACTGGCAAAATTGCCCCTGAGTATAAGAAAGAAATTGCCCAATTAGCTCAAAATAAGCAAATACAAGCGGCTTTTCAAGTTATTTTATCAGAAAACAAACGAAACCGTGAAGAGCTAATTATGCTCAATGAAATTCCTGCTCCACCTTTCAAAGAGGAAAAACGAGCGGCTCGTTTTGCGGCCATGCTCAAAGAAGCAGGAGCCGACTCTGTTTGGATTGATAAAGTGGGCAATGTAATTGCCCTCCGCAAAGGTAAAAACGCTAATCGTTGCGTGGGTTTTGATGCTCACCTCGATACTGTTTTTCCTATTGAAACCGATGTAAAAGTAAAATTCAAAGGCGATACGCTTTATGCTCCTGGCATTGGCGATAATACTCGTGGGTTGATTTTGCTACCCTCTATTTTAAGAGCCATGGAGGCCGCAAAAATAGAGACCCAAGCCGATGTTTTGTTTATCGGTACGGTGGGCGAAGAAGGGCTGGGCGATTTACGTGGTGTAAAATACCTGTTTAATGGCGAAGGCCGAAAAATAGATGCTTGGATTGCGGTCGACGGCGGAGATATTAGCCGTGTAAACACAATGGGACTTGGTTCGTACCGTTACCGAATTACATTCCGTGGACCAGGAGGACACTCGTGGGGGGCATTTGGGTTAGCCAATCCACAACATGCGTTGGGTTCTGCTATTCATTACTTTTCGACGGCAGCCGATAAATATACCAAATCGGGAGCCAGAACCAGTTATAATGTAGGGCGTATTGGTGGTGGAACTTCGGTCAATTCGATTGCTTTTGAATCGTGGATGGAAATTGATATGCGTTCGGAGTTTCCTGATAACCTCAATCAAGTAGATGCTATTTTGAAGGCTTCGGTAAAAAAAGCCCTTGACGAACACAACGCCATGAAACGCATGGGGCCAGCCCTTACGGTGGATATTGTAAAAATCGGCGACCGCCCATCGGGCGAATTACCCGAAACGCTACCTTTGATTCAAAAAACAATGGCAGTTTCTTCATTTTTTGGTGAAACTCCACAACTCACTCGTGGCTCTACCAATTCAAATATTCCGATTTCAAAAGGCATTCCAGCCGTTACGATTGGCCGAGGTGGCAAAAGCGGCAACGCTCACGCACTCAACGAATGGTGGTATGATTTTGAAGGATACAAAGCCATTCAAGCAGCCTTGCTTACTTTGGTTGCCGAAGCGGGTTTGGCAAAGTAAAATTTAAAATTATGCAATCCGTTCGTTGAAATTTTCAGCCAATGGATTGCACATTTTTCATTATCAAACACAACAACTCATTCAACACGTTTTACCAACTTTTAACAATAAATCCTTTAAATCTACCAATGAAAAAACAAAACATTCTCGCAGGATTATTCCTCTTAGTTTCTCTCACAACTTTCGGACAAGATTTAGCAGGCCGAAAAATTATTAATGGTGCTTTGTCAGCAAACATCATTAGTGAAAGTGGGCAGACTGTTACTTCTTTCGGAGGGTCGCTTCTTTACGGAAAAATCAAAAGTGATAACACGTATTGGGCATACGGCGGAGGTATTAATGTCTTGTCTAACATTGCAAAAAGCCCCAACATGGTGATGGTTGGCCCAGCCATCGAGCGAGGAAAATTCGTTAAAATGATTGATAAACTCTACCTTGCACCCTACATTGGTGGCTCAGTTAAAGGTGTTTTTGGCGATGTGAATGGATTTAATATGAATGCCTATGCTTCTCCATTACGATTTATGTATCATATCACTAATCATTTTATGGTAAGTGCAGGATTTGGCTCGGCAAGTTTGCAATTCAATAGCTTAAAAGGCACAACGGTTATTAATCTAAATGGTTCATTGACCAATAACACAAGTTTTGGTGTTTTTTATACATTTAAGTAGTCTTATTTTATCTAAATCTGACGTATATTGCCTACTTGGAGCATATCAGATTTTATATATTCCGTCCGATAAGATAAGTTTGTGCTGCTTATACAAGCATCTTCAAAACCTAAATTTACATTATTCCGTCCCTAAAAGACCGCATAAAACTTAAATGCAAAAAAAACACTCAGTTCTGATAGGAATCATGGCCTCGTTATTATTGCTATTCATAGCCATGATAGTTTATCCAGGTGGCTCGATGTTCGATAAAAACTCGGTTGGTTTCGACCTAACAAAAAATTTTATCAGTAATCTTTTCGGAGCAAAAGCCTTGAATGGTTCAGACAACCCAGCAAGGTATTGGGCAGATGCAGGAATGGTTTTTCTTGCAATAAGTTTTGCGGTATTTTTTATGCGGTTTTCGGAGAAAATTTCGCAAAAGAGTGCTGCCAATGTCATAAAATATGCAGGAGCGGGCGGAATGATTTTTACGTTTTTAATCGTTACGCCACTGCATGATATAATGGTTACGATAGCCAGTACGCTATTTCTACTTAGTATTTTTTATATCACGATATTTATTCTTAAATCAAAACTGCATTTCTTTAAAATTCTATGCGTTATCAGTATGCTAATTTTTTATTTTACGCTATACCTCTACGGTTCGGGAGATTTTGCTTATTTGCCTATTATGCAAAAAATCACGTTTGTAAGCATGATACTCTTGATTTTATTGCTTGAGTATTTTACAACGAAAGAAGATTTTGTTAAATAATATATTTACACTTCCAATTTATAGCCTTTGCCGTGAATATTGGTGAGTTTTACGGTTGGGTCTTGCTCCAATTTCTTTCGTAGTTTCGAGATAAACATATCCAAACTTCGACCTACAATTATGCCTTCGTCTTCCCAAACTTCTTTTTGAAGGCGATTGCGGTCAATAATTTGGTTGAGATTATTGGCAAAAATACTTAATAGCTTAACTTCTTTGATGGTTAACGGGATTTTTTCGGCTTCAAAAACCAACAATAATTCTTCGGGTAAAAATTCATACTGACCAATATGTATGGCAGCCTTATTTATTAGAGATTCTTCAATAGTTTGCTCCGTTGTAAGTTTTGTTTTTTTGAATCGTTGGGCAATAAAAGCAATTAAGCCCACTCCAAGCAAACCAAGCCCCAATAGATATAGATGCTTACTCAACCAACTTGATTCTTCAAATTTTATATTGATACAATAGCGTTTGCTGGGTTGCTGACGCCCCAAACACGGCACTAAACTTTTTTGCTCCACTCCAAAAACTGCATAACCAAAAACCACCTTTGCAGTATTACACTCGATAACATTTACGATATAATTACGAGGCAAATCATTGCTCGATATTACTCTATCAATAATTCTCACCAACGAATCAGGCTTGAATGAAAAACTGCTTTCAAACGGAATTTCAAACTCATTCTCGGCTAAACGATGGATGGGTAATACCGTTGAAGTGGTATCGCCTGTGTAACGCAGCACTCGATTGGAGATTTCACGCATGATGATGACTTCCTTTGCCGCTTCAAAATCGCTCTTATCCGATTTCTCTGCCACAAACGAAACAATCGTAAAAAGTAAACAAACTACGATGAAAAAAGGTAAAATCTTTGATTTCATAGACAAAAATAGAGAATCTATATTACAAATAATTGCTTTTACAATCATTTTACAAGTCGTTTACAGTCTATTTACAAGACTTTTAGCAATTTTATGTTTTCAAGCCATTAGCTTTGTTGGAAATCTGAGAGTTAGCGGTCATGAACAAGGCAGCATTTAATAGTATGCTAAACATTCAAAAATCATGAAAGAAATCATCATCTATACGTTCACATTGACTCTGATTGTAGTGGGCGGACTGGTATTTGCCAATCGTCAAATTAATAATGAAACTGCAAAAAAATCAATTCCAAAACTTCTCTCGGCTGCTGAAATGAGAGCTGCAAGAAAACAATGGGAAGCATCGCCTGATGGTATCATGTACAAAAAATGGGAAGCCTCTGCCGCAGGCAAAAAAGTGTATGCCAGTGAGGCAAAGATAAGGAAACAGGTAAGTACTTTTACTAATATGGAGGCAGTGATAACCTCCCTTTCTCTTCCTATTGGCTCAAGAGTTGGCTTCGGAATGATGGCCAATATTAATGGTGAAGATTTTATTCTTAGTTTTGGGCCATTAAAGCCTAATGAATTTCAGCAATTGCACAGCCTGAAAGTGAACGATAAAATACTTCTAAAAAGCCATAGCGTAATGCACGCCCCCAAGTATTCTTATCCAATCGTTTCGGGCGACTATGTAGTACGTGATAATAAAATAATCTATAACCGTCCGCCCCGAAAAGGTGGTTGCTGAGTAAAGAAATGATGAAATACTTATACCTGTTGACCATAACAGAACATAAAAATAAAGAGAGTAAGAAATAAAAACTAAATATCAGAAATATGAAAATCTATTCGCTCTTAGTAGCATTATTGTTGCTGAAAGGCTGCCACAGCAATGCTCAAAATCAGGTATCTCATCCAAAACTTATTATTCCCACTGGCACGGCTCAGTACACATTTATTCGTCAAGGAATGCAAGATAAATCGGGTAATATTTGGTTTGCTACTTCGGGAGCAGGCGTGTATCGTTACGATGGTAAAGGCTTCGTGAATTTTACGATGAAAGACGGCCTCAATAGCAATATTGTGCAGTGTATGATGGAAGATTTTAAAGGAAATATTTGGGTAGGTACAAAAGATGGTGTTTGCCGATTCGATGGAAAGAAATTTACTGACTTTGCTCTTCCATGGACAAGAACGCCCATCACAAGTCCTTTTTTCCGTCAGGCTGCCCCACAAAAAGGATGCTTGCCTCCACAAAACAAAGCGGTGCTAAGTATGTTTCAAGACAAAATGGGCAATATTTGGTTCGGAACACAAGATGAAGGTGTGTTTCAATACAACGGAAAAACTTTTAATCAATTTTTGCAAAACGAAGGACCTCTCTCCAGCGATGGTTTTCACCATGTGGCAATTTACACTATCTATCAAGAAAAATCAGGCAATATTTGGTTTGGACAATATCGCTACGACGGCAAATCATTTAAAGATTTCCCAATTTTAGGAACTAAAACGGCTGCACCAGACGAAGATTTAATAACAAGTAACTACAAGGATATCCTTGAAAATAAAAGCATATTTAGTACGGCAAGTTCGGTTTTAGAAGATAAAAACGGTATTCTTTGGATGAGGCACCCGCATCGTTACGGCATAAGCAAATACGATGGTAAAAGTATTACAAGACTGACCAGCCAAGAGGGTTTCTGTGATAATATCATCCGAGCAATAGTGGCCGATAAAGAAGGAAATATCTGGATTGGTGGCGTACGTAAAGATGCCAAAGGAATAAAAGAAGGTTGTATAAGTATTTACGATGGTAAGAATTTCAGAGCATTTTCGACTGAAAAAATGGCTAACAGTGCCATCGAAAGCCTTTTTGTTGATAAAGATAATAATATCTGGATAGGTACTCGTGAGGTCGGTCTCTACCGATATGATGGCAAAGCTTTAACTGCTTTTACCGAAAAACCTGTCAATAATTAAGTTTTTAGTTGCATTTAAAGGAAGGCTTCGCTTAAAGCGAATGTCGCCCAGCGAAGCCTTCTTTCACTATTTACGAACTGTCCAGCCCAATTGCTCATCTTCGTCTTCAAATTCTAATTCGGCATCTTTTTCCCAAATTTCCATTTCGCAAGGTTTACAATTAAACTTCAATTTGTATTCGTTTTCGCCGTGTTTGAGCGTGAGCGGTTCAACCAATTTTTCGCCCATGGTCTCACGTTGAAATCTTGCACATTTGCCCAACTCATATTTTACGCAATATTTGGTGGTCATTACTCGTGCTTTGCCTGGGTCCCATTGTAGTTCAAACGCCTTTTCGATTTCTGTCACGCCGTGTCGTTTGTAGAAGGCTCTCGCCAATTTATTCGATACGTTGTAAGTATAATCTAATTTCTGTACAGGGTATGGATGGTCAGTTTTCTGAATCTGAAAAGTTTCTCGGTGGTATTCTTTCACCCGAATATCCACGAGTTGCTCTAAAACTTCACGTCTGATTTCGTTTATTTTCGAGATTGGTAAAAACCAATTTTCCGAAAATGCTACCTCAATATCGTCAACAATAAATGGCGTGTTTCCTGTCTTAGCCAAATTTTTCTTGATATTCGGAATTACTGATTCAGTCGAATTGGCCAGCACTTTTTCTGCTTGAATCGCTGCCGAGTTTTGATGTCCGTCTTCATCAATGGCTTTTAGCTGAAAACCATTTGTAGTTTCGGTAAAATAGAGTTTCACTCCAATTTTACGCACTGCACTATTTTCTTTTTCTACCATTTTATTAAATTCAGCATCCGAATTTCGGTAGATAAGCGTTCCTACTGGCAGCGGCTTAAATGTATTTGGAATAACAATATTATTGAAAATGATATTGATTTGAGCTCCATCAGCTTCACCGTTGGCATTGATAAAATAAAGGCCATCACCATTGTTTAGCTTTTCGTAATTTTCAATAATATAGCCATTGGCTTTTATTTCAAGTACTTTCCCGATATACTGCCCTTGCGATTTTGGACTTTCCCAATTACCAATTTTTTCTTTGCGTTTATTCACAAAATAATCGGTATAACCACGGTTAAAACTTCTGTCCATTTCTGGCTCAAAATTATAGAAAGTTCTACCCGACGAGGCTTTTTGATATTTATCGGCATTAGCTTCTAAGAAAGAATCTAATTTTTTTCTCAAAAAAGAAGTATTATTTTTCACATAAACAATATCTTTCAAACGTCCTTCAATTTTGAACGAACATACTCCTGCTTCAATCAAATTAGGAAGTTGGTCGCTCAAATCTAAATCTTTGATTGATAATAAATGACTATTCGCAATAAGTGTTTTGCCAGTTCCATCAATCAACTGATATGGCAAACGGCAATTTTGAGCACACGAACCACGATTGGCACTACGCTCGCCGCCCGCAATACTCATGTAGCAGTTTCCGCTAAACGATACACACAATGCTCCTGAAACAAAGAATTCAAGTTCAATATCGGTCGCTTCATGGATTTCACGCACTTGGTCAAGGTTGAGCTCACGAGCCAAAACTGCACGTTTCATACCTGCATCGGCCAAAAACTTCACGTGTTTGGGGTCACGGTTGTTGGCTTGTGTACTGGCGTGAATCACGATTGGTGGCAAATCCATTTCCATGATGGCCATGTCTTGCACAATGAGGGCATCAACGCCAATGTCGTAAAGTTCGTGAATCAGTTTTTTGCATTGATTTAGTTCGTCATCGTACAAAATTGTATTGATAACCACAAAAACTTGTGCCTTGAATAAATGAGCATAACGCACCATCTCAGCAATATCTTCTACCGAATTAGTAGCGTTGGTTCTTGCCCCAAACTGCGGAGCTCCGATATATACAGCATCTGCCCCTGCATTGATGGCAGCCATACCTTGAATTAGGTTTTTGGCTGGCGACAGAATTTCTATTTTCTTTCTCATACGATATTTCGTACTTACGTTTTTATTTGATTCGAAATGAAGTACAAAAGTACGAAATACTTCACAAAAAAACGGGTTAAATATGAATTTACGACTCTGTTGGAGTTATTGAGTATAGTTTTTAAGTATATTTGTCTTGAACATAAATTGAACCTCGTATATACAATGAAAGAGAATCCTTACGCTAAAATGACATTAGAAGAACTCCAATCACAAGCAAAAACAGTTAAAATCATGATGGCTATTTTTTCTGGAATACTTTTAGTATTAATGTTTTCCGCTGTTTTTTTAGGTATCCAACAAGACTTTTATGCACTATCATTTATTCCAATAGCTCTATTTCCTGTATTTTTTGTAATCCTTAACAATCTACACAACATTCAAGAGGAAATAAAGTGCCGAGAAAATTAATTCTTTAAAATAAAGTTGTCGTAAAATACCTCTTAAATAGTCGTCTTACACAGTCGTAAATGCTTGTTATCATATATTTTTGTATCAGCGAAACACAAAAAGATGGAAAAGAAAACCTATAAAAATATTGACGAATACATTGCAGATTATAGCCCCGAAGTTGGCGAAATTCTAAACCAAATTCGTAGTTGTATCAAAGTAGTTGCCCCCGAAGCACAGGAAGTTATCAGTTATAATATGCCTGCTTTTAAGCAAGGTAAAATCTTGGTTTATTTTGCAGCTTTCAAAAACCACATTGGTTTTTATGCTTTACCATCGGGCAATGTAGCTTTTCAACAAGAACTCTCAACATACAAAGTCGGAAAAGGTTCTATTCAATTTCCGCTGAACCAGCCAATGCCTTTTGAGCTTATCAAACAAATGGTAGCTTTTCGGGTAGAAGAGGTTGAAAACAGAGCGAAGAAATAATTTTGCGTCATTTTATATCTTTTTTTCGTTTTCTGAATAGCTTTGCTTTTAAAACACTATTCAATCGAAAATGAAAAAAATACTCTTTCTTAGCCTTATTTTTCTTGGTTTTTTATCTTTTAAACCCAAAGAAATCACTTGGGTTGCCATAGGCGACTCAATTACCTATCTCAACGACCACCCCGAACAAACAGGAAATCGTGTAAAAAAAGGTTATATGACGATGGTCACGGACAAGCTTCCGTACATCACAGTTATCAATCAAGGGCATAATGGCTGGACTTCAGGCGGAATTGCCGAAAAAATCAACGAACTGGGCTTAGTTTCGGCCGATGTTTATTCGATATTTTTAGGTACAAACGATTGGTGGAGAGGGCGTCCATTAGGGAAAATCGAAGATTATCAGAATAATACAGGCAATAATACGGTTTATGGTTCATTCAGAATCATTGTTGATAAACTAAAAAGTCTGAATCCGAATGCAAAAATTATCTTGATTACGCCTCTCCAACGTGGCGATTTTGTGTATATCGCTAATGCTAAAAACAATGCTTATGGTTCATATAAACCTAAAAACGAGCAGACTTTAGCACAATTTGCCGAAGCAGTAGTGAATATCGCAAAAATCGAAAATATTCCTGTCATTGACCTTTTCAATAAAAGTGGAATCACACAAAAAAACATGGTCAATTTCAAGCGATTGAAAGACCCAAAAACTGGCGAATACAAAAACTTTAAATATCCCGATTATTTGGACATCCCTTTCAACCCCGAAACCGACCAATACCCCTACCCCATTGAATCAATTAATATGACTTACGATGGGCTACACCCTGCCGACAAAGGCAACGCTGTAATTGCAAAAATGCTCATAAAAGTAATGAAGAAGTTATAAAAAAATCCGTGTCATACATCGCATGACACGGATAAATAAAAAATATCTTTTTCTGAGTCAAAAACCTTACGCCAATCCTTCTTTCAGCAAATCGTGCAAATGTACAAAGCCTAATAAGCGTTTATCTTCCACTACTACCAACTGCGTAATGCTTTTTTCTTGCATAATTGCCAAAGCACTGGCGGCGTATTCTTCGGGAGAAACAATCTTCGGTGTGGCATTCATAATGTCTTTTGCTTGCAACGTAGAAAATCCTTTTTGGTCGGTAATTCGATTCAACATCCTTCTTAAATCGCCATCCGTCACGATTCCCAAAAGTTCGTCATTTTCATTTACAACGGCTGTTGCTCCCAATCTTTTTGAAGTCATTTCCAAAATAACCGTCTGAATATCAGCACTTTCTAATACTTTCGGCATTTCATTATGTGGGAAAATATCTCTTACTTTCAGATATAATTTCTTACCCAAACTTCCACCAGGATGATATTTTGCAAAATCTCGACTCGTAAAATCACGGGCTTCGAGCAAACACATCGCCAGAGCATCGCCCAACGCTAAGGCAACAGTTGTAGAAGTAGTTGGGGCGAGATTAAGTGGACAAGCTTCCCGCTCAACGTGGGCATTCAGCACAAAATCAGCATTTTTTGCCAAATAAGAGTCCACATTGCTCACCATCGCTATTAATTGATTGCGGTATCTTTTCAACAACGGCACTAACACTTTAATTTCGGGCGTATCGCCACTCTTAGAAATACACAACACTATATCATCGGCCTGAATCATTCCTAAATCGCCATGAATGGCGTCAGCAGCGTGCATAAATATGGCAGGTGTGCCCGTCGAATTCATGGTTGCAACTATTTTTTGTCCAATAATTGCACTTTTTCCTATACCCGTTATAATTAATCTACCTTTTGAGAATAGCACCGCTTCAACACACGTTTCAAAGTCTTCATTAATATAACTTTTCAAAGAAAGAATTGCCTCCGCTTCATCTTGCAAAACTTTTTTAGCAACGCTTTGTATTTTTTTTTCTAACTTCGTATTCACTTTATTAATCCTTTATTTAACGACAAAAGTACTTGAAGTTTAGTCAGTGTACAAAATAAAGTCAGCGAAAAGATATTTGTTTGGTAAATAGATTTAATTAAATTTGGTTCAAAACAGAAAACTCAATTACGCCCAATTAGTTCAAAAACAATTCAAATAGAAGTTTAAAAAATTTATTAACTTAGCGTAATTACTTACCTATTATAATTTTCCGTACAGCAACATTGCATTTATGGTAGACGCAGCGATACAACAAACCTTAAAAGAAAAACTCAAAGAAATCTTTGGCTTTGACGCCTTTAGAGGCGAACAAGAGTCCATTATCAATAATATTGTTAGTGGTCATAATACATTTGTGATTATGCCAACGGGAGCAGGAAAATCTCTTTGCTACCAATTACCAGCAATGGTTTTAGATGGTACTGCAATTGTGATTTCTCCACTAATCGCTTTGATGAAAAACCAAGTTGACCAAATGACCGCATTTGGTATCAATGCTCAGTTTTTAAACTCGACACTCAACAAATCAGAAATGAATCGTGTAAAAAACGATGTCTTGAGTGGCGAATGCCGATTACTTTACATTGCTCCAGAATCTTTAACAAAAGAAGACAACCTTGTTTTCTTGAAAAAAGCCAAACTTTCGTTCATAGCAGTTGACGAAGCTCACTGTATTTCGGAATGGGGACACGATTTTCGACCAGAGTACCGAAGAATCAGAGGAATTATTGACGATATTGACCAAAAACTTCCAATAATTGCCCTAACAGCAACGGCCACTCCGAAGGTTCAGCAAGATATTCAGAAAAACCTCAACATGGAGGAATCGCATATCTTCAAGTCTTCATTCAACCGTAAGAATCTTTACTACGAAATCAGACCGAAGATTGATTCTAAAAAACAGCTCATCAAATATATAGCTAATAACAAAGGGAAGTCGGGTATTATCTATTGTTTGAGCCGTAAAAAAGTGGAAGAAATTGCGGGTTTACTTACCGTAAACGGAATAAAAGCATTGCCTTACCATGCTGGTTTGGATGCTGATACCCGCATGAAAAATCAAGACTCATTTTTGAATGAGGAGTGTGACGTAATCGTAGCCACGATTGCTTTCGGAATGGGAATCGACAAGCCAGATGTCCGATTTGTAATTCACTACGATGCACCAAAATCGCTTGAAGGATATTATCAAGAAACAGGGCGTGCAGGACGTGATGGTTTGGAAGGAAATTGCTTGATGTTTTATGCCTACGACGATATCCTAAAACTCGAAAAATTCAATAAAGATAAGACCGTTACCGAGCGAGATAATGCCCGTGCATTGCTCAATGAGATGGTTTCGTATTCAAACTTAGGAGTCTGTCGCCGTCGTCAGTTACTGAGTTATTTTGGCGAATATTCTGATAAAGATTGTGGTTTCTGCGATAACTGTATCAAGCCTACCAAAAAAATCAAGATTGAAGACGAAGCCGTTTTGGGTTTAAAAGCCGTGCTTCAATCGGGCGAAAGGTTTGATATTCAGCACATTGCCGATATTCTGACAGCCAATACTTCAAACGCTTATATCCGTAGCCACGAACACGACAAATTGGAAGTTTATGGCAAAGGGAAAGGAATGTTTGTAGCTCACGACGAAGAAGAAGAGGAGGATGACGAAGAAGAGGAAGAAGTAGAATTGGAAATTTCGGACGAGGATGACGAAGATGAGGAGGAAAAACCCACAGCGGCAAAATCGCCAAAATCAGTTAAAAAATCTGAGAAACCAGCCAAAAAAGCTGATAACAAACGTACCTCAAACGATTATTGGGTATCGGTTCTTCGCCAAATGATGGTGTTGGGCTTTCTCGAAAAAGACATTGAAAATGCCTATGGAGTAGTAAAATTAACCGATAAAGGAACAAAATTTATTGAGGATTCTTATCCTATCACAATTTCGGAAGACCATAACTACGAAAACACCGAAAGCAGTGATGACGATGATATTTCGGCTAATAATAATTCGTCAGGTGGTGGAGCATTTGATGCTGCTTTGTTTGAATTATTAAAAGCTCTTCGTAAAAAAATAGCCAAAGAAAAAAATGTACCACCTTACGTAGTATTCCAAGACCCTTCGCTTGAAGAAATGGCCACTACGTATCCGACAACTTCGCAAGATTTAGCACAAATCAACGGTGTTGGACTCGGTAAAGTCCAGAAATTTGGTAAACCATTCCTCGACCTAATCCTCAAGTATGTCGATGACAACGACATCGAAACTACACAGGATTTAGTTGTAAAATCGGCAGTTAATAAATCGAAGATTAAGATTTATATCATTCAGCAAATCGACCGTAAGATTAACCTCGACGAAATCGTTGAAGCAAAAGACCTTACAATGACCGAGCTGATTGAAGAAATCGAACATATTTGTTATTCGGGTACTCGCCTCAACCTTGATTATTACATCAATCAAGTAATTGACGAAGACCGCCAAGATGAAATTTATGATTATTTCATGGCTGCCGAAACCGATAACATCGGAGCCGCATTGAAAGAGTTTGAAAGCGAAGATATAACCGAAGAAGAACTTCGATTGATGCGTATCAAATTCTTATCAGAAATGGCAAACTAATTAGAAAAAGATTAGTAAAATATAAACGACATAAAGTAGATTTTTGTGTTTTCTAATAAAATACAATGCTCCTTTATGTCGTTTTTGTATAAATTTATTGAAAAATTTATTTTTATTTTCAAAAAAACCTGTACATTGTAGTTAATTAGCAAAATAAATATACTTTTGTAAAAATTTATCATTCAAATCACAAAGTTACTATGAACATTTTTGTTGGAAGTCTGCCTTTTAAAATCCAAGAAAGCGAATTAAAGCAATATTTTGAAGAGTATGGCGAAGTAAGTTCTGTTAAAATTATCACAGACAAGTTTACTGGAAGAAGCAAAGGCTTTGCATTCGTAGAAATGCCAGATGATGCCTCAGCACAAAAAGCAATTGACGCATTGAACGGCTCCGATATTGGTGGACGTCCAGCAGTAGTTAATCAAGCTGAAGAGAAAAAAGAAAGAGATAACCGTGGTGGCGGTGGTTACAATCGTGGTGGCGGTGGAGACCGTGGCGGCTACGGTGGTGGCGGTGGTTACAACCGCGGCGGTGGTGGCGGTTACGACCGTGACAACAACCGTAACAGATATTAATAGTAAATAGCCTTGGCTATTTAAAAGGATAATTAGGGTATTTATGCTACACGCATTTAGATACTCTAATTATCCTTTTTTGGTTTGAAGGTAAACAGTATTTAAGATTAATGCTGATACAAGTATTTGTTTACTGTATTATGATTTTAAAATAAATGTTAAAATCTATTCAAAAATAATATCTAATAAGTATAAAAAAGAGTCTCCCAAATAAATGAGAGACTCTTTTCTTATTTCAATTTAAGCAATTATAATGCAATTCTAAAACCTAATTTTTTGTAATTTTGGTTAGGCTTTACATCGTTTCCGTTTCCTTCCAATACCAATACCAACACTACGTTTGTACCAGGAGCAGCAGGAGCTTGCAAAATATTGATTTTGCAATCGCCAAAACTTGTCTTTGCAGGAATCTTCACTACACCACCTTCAAGGCTGTAATGTACACCTTCCTTAGCAGTTGTCTCAACTGGGTCAACCGAAAACTTGATTGACTCTTCTGTTTCACGCTGACGACCTACTAAATTGATACGTCTTGTCAATAAGCCCGCACCATTCGCTACCGATTGAATAGGGAATGTTTTATTTAGAGCTGGAGCAGTTACTACTGCATCTTGAAACTCAACTAAATAAAGCGAATCGAAAACTGGTTGGTTATCTTTGAAGCACGACGACATAACGACGGTTGTCACAAGTACAAGTGCTATACCAAATATTTTTTTCATATAATTTTTCGTTTAAAATTTCTAAATTTTCAAAATAGTGTCATTCAATCTTTCAGATTAATATCCAGTATTTTGTTTCAAATTAGCGTTAGCTTGAATCTCACGAACAGGAATTGGTGCCAACATACGGAAGTCTGTAAATGCCAAACTTTGTACTGGAGCAGCTTTTACAATATCCATACCAAGACGTTTCATATCAAAGAAACGGTGACCTTCAAAAGCTAATTCTAAACGACGTTGTTTCAAGATTTCAGTAATCAATGCAGCACCTGTCAAATCAGTGGCAGCAGGTAATCCTGCACGTGTACGAATCACGTTAAGGTCAGCTAACGCACCCGCAGCATTTCCGCTTCTTGCCAATGCTTCTGCACGGTTTAAGTACATTTCTGATACTCTGATTACTGGAATATTATCAAGGTTTACTTGACCACTTCTTCCTAAAAATTTAGTACATTCAATTTCAGCAGTTCCACGACCAGCAGTTCCGAGTTCATACAAAGAGCGACGTACATCAACAATCACTTTGCCATCGGCATCTTTCTCAGACTCAAACGCATCTAACAATGCTTTTGTAGGTACTAAGTCGCCAAAGCCACCCGTAGTTGTACGGTTACCCGAAGCTACCAAAGTAGTGTAAGTAGTTTGTAATGATGTATTTACACCAATATTTTCGTTAGTTTGGTACTGAATCTCAAAGATAGACTCTGGGTGGTTAGCCGAACGCCAAGCACTTACATAAGTATCTCTTGTTTGGAAACGACCTACACTTCCTGTTGCCAACGCATCAGTTGCGTATTTTGCTGCGTTTGCATAATCACCACGGTAAAGAGCAACACGTGAAAATATTGCCTGTGCAGCGGTTCTGTTGGCAAATGATGCCGTTGCAGTTCTTCCTGAACTTGTAAACTTAGCAATCGAGTTCGTCAAATCAGAATAGATTGACGCATACACATCATTAATTGAAGCACGACTCTCTAATTTAATTTGAGTTGCATCAACAACACCTGTTTTCAATAATGGCACACCACCTTTGCTTGCTTCCTTAATTTCAACCGTTGGCTCATACGCATACGCACGCATCAATTCGAAATAAAGCAAACCTCTGATAAATAACGCTTGTGCTTCCACAAAGTCTTTGTTTGCTTGTGTCATTTTCTCAACCTTTGGTAGAGCATCTAATACTAAATTTGCTTGGTTGATAGCAAAATAAGATGTTTGCCAGTGAATGAAATGAGCATTTACTTGGTTTTGGTATTCTGGGTTTAAACGACCAGACTTATTTGTTGCTCTTCCGTTATCGGCCAATGCTTCTGGAATCGCCACTAAATCTCTACCATAAAGGTTGGTAGATTGCAATCTATCGTAAATACCATTAACGGCTGCATTTACTGCATCTTCCGTTGTAAGGGCGGTTACGGAGTCAATAGAGGCACGTGGTTGTACGTCGAGTAAATCTGTACAAGACGCAAACGTAAGCACGACGCCCAAGACTGCTATTTTATATAAGCTTGTTACTTTCATATTTCTATCAAATTATATCTTAATATGTTTGAAATTATAGACCAAGTTGTAAACCAAATGTAACCGTACGTGGCTGCGGGATAGTTCCGTTATTTCCACTTCCTAAGTTAACAAACTCAGAGTCGAAACCAGTCCATTTGCTCCAAGTATAAAGGTTATAGCCTTGTACATATACTCTGGCTCTTTCGATTTTGATACGCTTCAAGAGTTCACGTGAGAAAGTATAGCCGAATGTAGCGGTTTTCAAACGGATGAATGACGCATCTTCATAGAATCTTGAACCAGCCGTAATACCTGAACCTAATACTTCGGCATTACCATTGAATGGTCTTGGTACAGAAGTAATTTGTCCTGGGGTTGTCCAACGGTTTTCAAAAATATATCTCTGTGTGTTAAATAATCGTCCACCGTTCTCAGCCATAAATGCCGATTGATTATTGAACACCGTTCTTCCGAATTCATAATTAAAGAATACCTCTAAATCAAAACCTTTATACGAGAATGTATTGGTGAAACCACCATAGTATTTCGGAATTTGACTACCGATAATTTTTGAGTAAGAATCTGGATTACCCGCTAAACGATAGATGATATTTCCGTTATTATCATACCACATCGCACGGCCAGTAGCAGGGTTTACACCAGCATATTGTGCTGTGTAGATTGAGTTTACTGGGTATCCTATCTTAATCCATCCATCAACTGCACGACCTGGTAAGGTTGTTAAGGTATCATAAAGTTTGGTTACTTTATTATTAATTTGGGTGAAA
This sequence comes from Cytophagaceae bacterium, assembly GCA_027488335.1. Lineage (GTDB taxonomy): Bacteria > Bacteroidota > Bacteroidia > Cytophagales > Spirosomataceae > Emticicia. Next base: position 6,915 of record JAIYBU010000020.1, on the reverse strand, counting down.
TTAAATGAAGTAGTCCATTTAAAACCTCTGTTGTTTCCTGACTTGTCAATGTTAACCGTTTTGATATCAAACTCTAAACCTTTGTTTTGCAACTCACCAACGTTTTCAGAAATAGTGCTATAACCACTCAACCAAGTAACTGGACGGTCTAAGATAAGGTCTTTTGACGTACGAATGAAGTATTCCATCGAACCTTGTACACGGTTATTAAATAAACCATAATCGAGAGCGAAGTTTGTTGTTACGTTTTGCTCCCAACGAAGATTAGGATTAGCCAATTGTGTTGGAGCAATACCACTCACACCACCGTAGTTAAATCCACCACCGTAAAGACCTCTTGAATCAAAGTTACCGATTTGGTCAGCACCCAATGAACCATAACTTGCACGAAGTTTTAACTGATTTACGTAAGCATTGTTTTTCAAGAATGCTTCCTGTGAAAGGTCCCAACCTGCCGAGATACCTGGGAAGAAACCCCAAAGATTATTCGCACCAAAACGTGACGAACCATCGTAACGAGCCGTTAAACCTAAGAGATATTTTCCAGCGTAATCATAACTTACACGACCAAAAACACCTGCTTTTTTGAAGGCTGTCCAAGAAGCGAAAGTTGTAATTGGGTTAGCCGCAGCACCCGCCACTGTGAATTGTGGCGTAGGAATGCCCTCAGCTGATTGTTGTGTATTTTCAGATTGGTCTCTTCTATATTCAGCTCCTACGAGTCCATTGATATTATGAACGCTATTGATTTGCTTATCGTAGTTCAATACAGCATTGAAGATAATATTGATATTTTCAGCATTTTGGTCTTGAATTCTACCTTTTACGTTGAAAGCATCAGCCGTGCGTGGGTCTTGAAAGTTAAACCCTTTGATAAAACGATAATCAACACTCGCTGACGGACGGAATGACAAACCTTGAATGATTTTGTAAGTAAGTGATGTTGAAGCAATTACTTGGTTTGTACGAGATTGAATTTTGTTCAAATCACTAACCATCAACACGTTTTGATTTAAAATACCAGCAATACCACCATCAGCTGGTGTACCGTAGTATGTGCCATCATCTTTGTAAATTGGATTATGAGGCAAAATTAATGGTGAAGAGAATGTTGGTGAACCCAAGAAACTACCACCACCAGCACCACCAAATTGTCCACGTTGGATAAATGAGCTAAGATTGATTGAGTTATCAACTGTCAAGCGAGATGTAATTTTATTGCTAATTTTAGCATTGATGTTTCCACCTTTGTAATCTACATTACGTACGTTTGCATCATTTGTGCTAAAACTACCTGATAAGTAAAAAGTAGATTTTTCGCTACCACCGCTTAAACTTACGTTATAGTTATTCGTTCTTCCCGAAACATAAGATTCTTTTTGCCAATCATACGTTGGTAAAGCTGCCACTTGGTCGGCTGTCAAATTTGGGTCGAGACGAATTGCTCCAAGAGTTGTTCTCATAGCAGCAGCTGGCTCAGTTGTTGGGCTTTGGTTAATTAAAGCCTCATTTCTCACCTGAATAAACTCTTGCGTATTCAATACATTTAAGTATTTTGTAGGCTCTACATATCCAGTATAATAATCAACATTAACTTTCGTAGCACCTGACTTACCTTTTTTGGTAGTAATCAAAACTACACCATTGGCAGCCGCAGCACCATAGATAGCAGCCGAAGCAGCATCCTTCAATACTTCAATTGATTCGATGTCGTTCGGATTCAAATAGTTCAATGGGTTTGTACTTGTAAAGGCTGCTGAGTTACTAACAGCATTAATCTGCACACCATCAACCACATAAAGAGGGTCAGTACCACCTTTGATAGTTCCAACACCACGTACACGCACTTGAGCAGCACCACCAGGCGTTCCGTTTGCACCTAATACTTGCACACCCGCTGCACGACCTTGAAGGGCCTTATCGAATGTATTTGTTGGCATCGTTGCAATTTCCGAACCCTTCACCGAAGCTTGTGAGCCTGTCAAAGTTCGGCGAGACTGCGTGCCATAACCAACCACAACTGCCTCCGATAATTCTTGAGCATCAGAAGCCAATTGAAGGTCAATGATTGTACGGTTGTTTACGCCAACTTGTTGAGAAGTAAAACCGATAAAGCTAAAAATCAAGGTTGCATTACCTGATACTGAAATTTTGTAAACTCCCGAAGCATCGGTTGTAGTACCTCGGCTTGTACCTTTAACCGAAACACTCACACCTGGAAGCGGAGTTCCGTCGTCTGAAGATGTAACCTTACCAGATACAGTCTTATCCTGTGCAAATGCCTGCACACCCAGAATAACTGCAAAAAGGAGGCTAAGTAGATTTTTCCTCATCATTGTCTGTTAATTTAGTTTGTTAATTGTTTACAGATGAAATAATTGAAGTACAAAAATAATGTCATAACATTTAATTATACAAGTAATTTAAAAACAATCTAAAGAAGAGTTTTGTTTTTTGTTTCTCAGAAATTCCTAAATTTTATTTGGCAATACGGGTGCATTACCGAGTTTAAATTGGCAAAAAACGTACTAATATGAGCATTAAACAGTGTTTTTGTGTGTATTAAAAACAAAAAAGGCAGCCCAATTGGCTGCCTTTTTTATAGGAAATATATTGATTAAAAATCAATCAACATCCCAAAATAATCTTGTAGCAAAAGCATCTATCGTACCCTGAGCAGTTACGTTTGCTTGGTTTGCACCTGATTCAGTATTTGGATAGAAGAAACGTACAGGACGTTTTGTATCGGGTACTTGAATACTTTGTGGAGTAACAGGTAATCCTGTTTTACGATATTCTGACCACGCCTCTAATCCATTAAAGTTTGTAAATGTAATCCATTTTTGGATAGCAATCGCATTCAATTTATTGGTTGAAGCATCCCAATCATAGTTTTCAATTTTACTATCTTTAAATGCTGCAGCATTAGCAATATTAGAGCCTAACGCTCTGAATGATTGTGCAATTCCTTCTTCAAAATATGCCTTAGCAGTATTAGGAAGTGTTACATCACTATATCTTTGTTTTGCTTCGGCTAAATGTAATTGTACTTCAGAAGCAGTCATCAAAATATAAGGCTTATCGTAAGCACCTTTTACCAAAAGACTTGGCCCTAAAGCACTTGAACCAGCAGGTAGATATCCAGAACTCGCTCCGAATGGAATACCAATGTAGTTAGCTGCAATCTCAGCTTTTGAACTTACACCAGCCGTTGAACCTTCACCACCTATTGCATAGGCAATTCTTTTCAAACGTAAAGTATCACTTGATGCCTTTAAGCTATTTACAAGGTATTGAGTTACTCTTGGATAGTTGTTCAACGCTCTTTTTGCACCGTTAGCGTCATATCCCCAACGGTCATACACAGGATTTAATTTACCAGCTGTTGCCAAGAAGAAACCTGTTCCACCAACACCTACATCTTCGCCAGTGATAAATCCTGAGCCTTCTGAAACGATTTTATTGATTTCGGTTTTGATATATGAATCTCTTCCACTAATTCTTGCCTGACGCATCAAGATTCTCATCTTTAATGAATTGGCAAATTTCGCCCATTTTGTAGTATTTCCTTTGAAGATAATATCAGAGTTTGTAAATGCACTGGCAAAAGCATTGGCTTTAATATCAACAAGTGCCTCATCTAATAATTTAATTAAATCTTCATAAACAGCTTTCTGGTCATCAAACTTTGGAGCTAATGAACCAACACCTTTCAAAGCATCAGAATAAGGTACGTTTCCGTACATATCAACTAATTGTTGCATCAATAATGCTTTCATTACTTTCGCAGGGCCTTTCAAAAACTTTTGATTGTAAGAATCTGCATTATTAATCACAAACTGATAATCATTCAAATTATCATAGTATCCATCCCAGTAGTTAAAATCACCGTTAGTGAAGTTATACGCAAAAAGCGTAGTAGAGATGATATATCCATTCGATTGTGTCCATTGACCAGACCAGTAAGAGCCTGTTTCGTTTGGAGAAACCATATTCGCAGCCGATGTATTTTCGGCATTCGTAAATACGTAGTTGGGCGACGCAGTTGGTAGCGTGTTAGGGTTTGTATTGATATCTAAGAAAGAATCAGTACAAGCACTACTCATCACCGCCACTATTGCTGATATAAATATTGATTTTATTTTCATTTTTAAATTCAATTTTTGGTGGTTACTTAAAATGCAAGGTTGATATTTACACCATACTGACGTACTGGAGGTGTTTGGTTAGTATTATTAATACCTAAACCATTACCAGTTGTGAAGCTAAACTCAGGGTCAGTATAGTAGTTTGCTTTATCAACAATTGTCAATAAATTTCTACCATAAACTGCAATACTTGCACTTGAGAAAATTTTCGTCTTTGCGATTACTTTTGATGGTAAGCTGTAAGATAAGTTTACATCTCTCAATTTAATAAACCACGCTTTGTTAACGAAGTTTTCAGAAATTAAACGGTAGTTATCTACCCAAAGAGCATACTCAGCCTCACGAACATTTAACGTTGTGTTTGGCGTTACCGTTTTTCCATCAGCATTCAAGATAGCCGAATTAGGGAAAACATGAGGAGCTCTATCAGAAGTCCAACCACCTGCACCAGTAAATGTCATCTGACGTCCTAAATCACTAAACATATAGTTGCCACCACGATACTCGAAGTTAAATGTAAATGCTACACTTCCATAAGAGAATCTTGAACCTAAACCAGCAATATGACGTGGCAATGTACCTCCACGAGTCGATAATGTAGTTTGACGTAATGGATAACCAGTCGTTGGATTAACTAAAACATAACCTGAGCCATCTGGAGCATATTGATAACCATCAGTTTTCAACATTGGGAAACGTTGCCCTTTGATAACGTTTGTGTTAGCATAAGAATAACCACCGTACTGGAACTCGTTGATACCTGGATATAAGTCAATAACTTTATTATCATTATACGAGTATCTCAAAGAGAAATCCCAGTTGATTTTTTGGTCTCTAAAGATTAAATATTTGAATTCACCTTCGTATCCCCAGTTTTTAGTTTCACCAACGTTAATCAACAAGTTATTGAAACCAGTTGTATTAGGAACTTTAACCGTAATTACTTGCCCTTTTGAAGTTTGCGTATAAGCAGAAACGTCTAAGTTTACACGGTCATTGAATAATTGGAATTCTCCCCCGATTTCACCTGAATAAACAGTTTCTGGTTTCAAATTAGCATCAGGAAGTACGTTTCCTACTGTCAAACCTACTGTATTTCCGTAAGGGAAGTTTGCACCATTGTTATACACTAAATCTAAGCCATACAATGGAATATTATCATTCGCATTTTTATTGTAGTTCAAGCGTAATTTAGCATAATTCAAAACTTTTCCTTTCAATGCAGGGAAAGCATCTGTTGGAATAAACGACAACGCAGCACCATAATAAGGATAAGAATAGAAATTCTTCGCACGAGTTGGCTTATAGAAACGTGAAGTTTTGTCATAACGGAATGTTCCGTTAAAAATCAACCAGTTTTTATAGTTAGTAGTTAAATCGGCGTAATAACCCAATTTTCTCTCCATTGTATTTGCTTCACCACCCGTTAATTCACCTTGACGGTTAGAAACGTTGTAAACTTCAGGAACAACGAGTGAGTTAGAACCTACTGTAATAGATTTTGTCGCTCTCTGATAAATACTACTTCCTAAAATCAATCTGTTCTTCAAAGGACCTAAATCTTTAGTCAATTGAGCTTGGAATTCGTTATTAATAACATTTTCAGTTGTTGAGTAATCAGTCACGCCACCCAAGATATCACTAATGGCACGATAGATACCATCATAATCATCTTCGTGTGTCCAAGGCTCAGGAATATACGCTTTATTCTTTGCCCAGTCAGAATACAAGAATTTACCAGTAAAGTCTTTGCCTATACGTGAGTTATTCATAACACCTAAACGGTTCGTAAATTGTAACCAATCAGTTGTTTTATGAATCAAGCTAAAGTTTCCTGTAATGTTAGCATCTTTATAATTTCTACGATTATTACCTGCAACAAAGTACGGGTTGTTCAAATAGTCATTATAATAACCATTAGGACTTGCCAATGGATTATTTTTCCAATCTCTCAACTCATTTAATGGAATGTTAGCTGGTTGGTTTAATACCTCACTGTAAAAGTCAGCCGACGTACGGTCATAGGCAGCTTGTGTATAATTTGCATTAAATCCAGCCGTAAGCTTACCATATTCTTTTGTACCTGATAATCTGATACCTGTTCTTTCACTTTTATCGCCTGGCACAACACCTTTGATTCGTTGGTTTTCAGCCGATAAATAGAAAGAGCTTTTCTCGTCGCCACCTTGCACACTGAATTGGTTGTTTGTAGAAACACCCACATCAAAAGTTTTCATACGGATACCTGGGATTGCTGAATAAGGAACAACCAATTTGCTACCATCTTCTGCCACACGACCTTGGATTCTTTGTGTGCCATCAAAAGCATCACCATATTGTTGGTTTTCGTATGGTCTCCAGTTTTCTTTCATTCTAACTAAATAATCATTGCTATAACCCGCAGTACCGAAAGACTGATAGTAGTGTGAACCTGAACCATATTTATCTTGAAAATCAGGCAAGAAGCTAATTTGTTCAAAGTTTGTACTGTTTGAGTACGAAACCTTCATTTTGCCTTGAGCACCTTTCTTTGTAGTAATTACGATAGCTCCATTGATACCCGCCGAACCATATAATGTGGCAGCCTGACCACCTTTCAAAATCGAAACGCTTTCGATGTCATTAGGGTTAATCAACGCCAATACAGTAGAAGTAGTTTGCATACCGTCTAATACTACTAAAGCTTCGTTATTACCAGTTAACGAACGGAAACCACGTAAAACCACCTTCACGGCAGGGTCAACGCTGTTGTTTACGTTATAAACTG
>JAIYBU010000193.1 GCA_027488335.1 Cytophagaceae bacterium | reverse complement strand
TTTTATGACGTAGATACAACAACTCCCTTTAGGTAAGTAAGCTTGGGAGCTTAACTTTCGATAATCAATGTTTTCAAGCCTTTCCATTTCCCTTCACTATCTTGTCCAATTAAGTAGGCTTCAAATTCTACTCTATTCCCAGCTCTTAGGTATTCAATATTAGTAAGATTTCTTGCAACTAACTCTTTTACCTTCAAAAATTGGGCGGCTCGTTCTTTTTCAAAATCCGTCCACCAATCTTTTTCTGTCAGAGTCGATTCAAAGAATTTTTCCCACGGCAAAACCTCCACCCTCACCGAAGGTGTTACACCAATATACTTACGAAAAAGAATGGTGTCAAAAGGAGCGGGATTATCGGCTTGCCAATCAATGACCTTAATTTTTTCATCTGACTCGCTCGGATAAAACATACCACTAACGCTATCTGTCAATAATTCGACCAATGTCTTTTCTGGATTTTGGATGATTTCGCTCACTTTATGTCGGTTAGTAAAATTTCTTTTGTGCTTTTGTTACCTTTCAATCGTTTTTGTGTCAAATATCAGAAAATAATTTCAATATATTTGGAATTAAATGTAAGTAAAATAGTAATATTGTGCCAATTAATAACTATTAAATCTCAAAAAAATGTTAGAAGTATTGCAAGGTCTTATTCAACAAGCTGGTCAAAGTGCCGTTGTTCAAAATCCAGAAGTGCCAAATGAGCATAACGAAGGTGTAATGAGCGAGGTAATGCAAGGTCTCATGGGCGGGCTATCAAACCAAGCAAACTCGCAAGGTGGTCTTGGTAGTTTAATCGGACTATTGGGCGGTGGAGCTGGAAGCAACAGCGGCAGCTTAATGTCAAACCCAATTGTTGGAAACATTGCTCAAAGTGTAGTTGGCAACCTTATGGAAAAATTTGGATTGTCAAATTCTGCCGCTGCTGGTGTTGTTGGAAATATGTTACCATCAGTTTTGGGTGGCCTTATCAATAAAACAAACGACCCTAATGATAATTCTATTGACATGGGTGGTTTGATGGGTTCAATCACAGGTGGAAAAACTGCTGGAATTGATTTCGGTAGCCTTCTTAGTCAAGGTGCTGGTGCTTTGGCAGATGGCAAATTAGATATGAATGACTTAATGAACCTTGCTGGAAGTGCGATGGGTGGCCAAAAACAACAAGGTGGAGGCGGCTTGGGTAGCTTGCTCGGTGGCTTGTTTGGCGGTAAATAATATAAAAATACGTTCAAAAAGCGTAGTTCGTTAGATATATGTGACCATTTAATAAATAATGGAATAAATATAACTAACGTACTACGCTTTTTAATTAATTTTGAGAACGTATTTGATTATTTACTAAAGTCCAATTCAATGAGATTAAAATCTCCGTTCACACTGCTTTTAATATTACTTTCTTTGGTTTCGGTTGGTCAAATAAGCATCACATTTCCAATGGAAAAAGCCGTTTTTCAAAGAAGTAAAAATAATAATGCCACCATCTCAATTGCTGGAAATTATACTTCAAATATCTCTTCGGTTGAGGCTCGGTTTATTAATGCCCAAAATAACCAAGTTATTATTGATTGGATAACTTTTACAACCTATATTAACGGCGGAATTTTTAACGGGTCAGTATCCAATGTGCCTGGTGGGTGGTATATTCTTGAAGTAAGAGCCAAGTTAGGTTCAAATGTGGTCGGTAATGCCACACTAAATAGAGTTGGTGTTGGCGAGGTTTTCTTAATAGCAGGACAGTCAAATGCACAAGGTCTTGAGGGTAATCAAGGTGAAGTTGGTGCCAATGATGAACGTGTTTTGAGTCATAATGAAGTGTCATGGTACGATGCAGGTGCAGGGCAATGTGATAAAAAAACACCTAATTACCCTTCGTTTACGCAAATTTTTAGCAATGGGAGCACACGAAGTTATCTTTCAAAGACCAGTTTTAACCCATGGTGTTATGGAAAGTTAGGAGATAATTTAGTAACAAGGTTGGCTGTTCCTGTCGTTTTTTTTAATGCGAGTGCTTATAATACAACATCTTACAACTGGAAAGAAAGCTCGGATAATCAACCAACGCAAAATTTTTTTAGTCAATCTCAATTTAGTTACTGCAATAATGTTGGCGTTCCATATTCAGGATTAGAACGAATTATAAATTACTATGCCTCAATATTTGGCGTTAGAGCAATTTTATGGCATCAAGGCGAAACTGATAATAATGCAAATACATCGACATCTAATTATTATTCAAATATAAATTATGTTATCAATAAAACTCGTTCTGAATTGGGCAATATACCATGGGTAATATCTCGTACTTCTGTCAATAATAAATATGCAAATGGTGGTGCTGGAAACCCAAACTACAATATTATTAACGCCCAAAACACCATAATCAATAGCAATAATAAGATTTACCCAGGCCCATCTACCGATGATATTTTAGGTTCCTATAGAAGCGATGAAGTACACTTTTATGGTGCTGGTCTTGTTGAATTGGCCAATCGATGGGATGCAGCTCTAAGCAATGATTTTTTTAATGATGCAACTCCAATTACAGCAAAATCTTTTCCACAAATCACGGTAAGTTGTCATTCTTCGAGTGAACTCCGACTCGCAGCTCCATCTGGTTATAATTCATATAAATGGGTACGTATTGACACGGGAAACGAAGACTACGAAGATGCCACAGAAGCTACTTCACAATTTATCGACCGTACTTCTGGCACGTACCGCTGTTATGTTTCTGATTCTCAAGGAAATATTACTTTTACACAGGCCGTTCAGGTCCAAAATGTAAGTTCTCAGTGCAGTTGTGTGGGTATTACAAATTGTTCGGCAGTTACCTATTTATCTGATAAAGAAGCGTGTAGCAGTGCTAATGGTTGGGGACCTGTGGAAATGGACAAAAGTAATGGCGAAAACGGTGCTGGAGATGGCACAACGCTTAAAATTAGAGGCACTTCATATTCAAAAGGCATTGGAGTTCACGCTAATTCAACAATAATTTATAATCTTAATAATAATTTCGGTCGATTTATTTCTTCTATTGGAATTGACGACGAAGTAGCTAATGCAAGTGAAGGGGCAACCGTCATTTTTAAAGTTTATAAAGATAATATTTTATCATATACAAGTGCCACTCTCAATAAAAGTAGCTCAGTAGTAAAAATAAATATTGATGTCATTGGTGTAAATGAGCTTAAATTGGAGGTCAATGAAGCAGGTGATAATAATTTTGCTGACCATGCCGACTGGGCGAATGCCCGCCTTCATTGCGTTGATACACAAGCCCCCTCTGCTCCTACTTCTTTGGTTGAAAGTCAACTTTCTCAAAACTGCGTAACACTCAATTGGAATGCCTCGACCGATAACATGGAAGTAGAAAAATATAATATTTATCAAGATGGAGCTTTAGTTGGTAGTGTTGAAGCACCAATCACTACCTATAAAATAACGGGGCTCAGACAGTTAAATTATTATACATTCATCGTTAAAGCGGTTGACTTTTCAGGAAATATTTCAAATCAAAGTAACTTATTGGAAGTTGTTACGCTACAAAATCTAATCATTAATAATTCAAACAAAATTATTAACAAAGGTCAATCAAGCTCATTGCTTGCCTTTGGATGCTTCGGTGGAACTGTCATGTGGTCAAATGGCTCAACCACTAATCCACTTACAGTTAGTCCTACAGACACAACTATTTATAGTGTAACCTGTAAAGTAGGCGACTGTACGAGCATCGCAACACGAGATACAGTAAAAGTTATTCCTGATTGCAAAACACTCTATGTATTAGTGAAAAATAAAGATAATTATAGCGGAGCGAGTACTTCCCTGATATTCAACGCATCGCAAACAATTTCTGCAACAAATATTATCTCTTCAAGTGCCAAAGTAAACTACAATGCCACTAAATCAATCATACTACTCCCTGGGTTTGGTGCAAATAATGGAACGGTATTCAATGCTAAAATAGCTGGTTGCCCAAGCGTACCAAGTACACCGTCTTCTTCGGCTGACAATTTGGAAGTAAACCCGATAATTGAGACAAAATTGAGAGCATCAAAGAAATTGACACAATGATTATCTGACAATCTGTCAGTATTCTCTGCCAAATTTATGCTTGGCATTTCAATTGATAAGGTAAATAATCGAAATAAATTGATTAAAATACTGACACAAAAAACATGGGAAAAATTATTGGAATTGACTTAGGAACAACAAACTCGTGCGTTGCTGTGATGGAAGGAAACGAGCCTGTTGTGATTGCA
>JAIYBU010000158.1 GCA_027488335.1 Cytophagaceae bacterium | reverse complement strand
TTCGACAAAACTAAATAACACCCAATGATATACGATGCCCAATCTCCGCCTGCAATATTTTTTAGGTATTTTTGAGCTTCTTTATAATTTTTTGGCAGTTCGTCTAAATCAATATAGATTTCATTTTGTGAAGGAATATCTAAACTCTTGATATGAAGCTGATTATAGTTTCTAATTCCAATAGTAATGGTAGCCTTTTGCGAAATAGATTTTTGGAGAACCAATGAACCTGAATAATCAGCTATGCCGCCCATTACATCCATTCTGCCTGGTGAAGTCGCCTGTATTAAAACTTGATTTGGACCAAAAAACTTTTGTAGAACACTACTGGAATCAGAATTTACTTTCATTTTAATAAAAAAACCTTACAGAATTAGAATAATCCTGCAAGGTTTGAATTTTGTTTATAAATATCAAATTTTTTCTATAATAATGGCACTTGCACCGCCTCCGCCATTGCAGATTGCCGCCATTCCGTATTTTGCTTTTTTGTTTTGAAGTACGTTCACGAGCGTTGTTACGATTCTTGCTCCCGAACAACCAAGTGGATGACCAAGTGAAACGGCTCCTCCAAAAACATTTAGCTTATCATGACTAATGCCAAAATGTTTAGCAAATGCCATCGGAACTACCGCAAATGCTTCGTTTACTTCAAAGAAATCAATATCTGCAATTGCCAGACCCGCTCTTTTGAGTGCTTTTTCGGCAGCAATAATTGGGGCAGTCGTAAACCATTCTGGTTCGTGTTCGCCATCGGCATACGCAATGATTTTAGCAATTGGCTTTAAATTATTTTTCTCAATTGCAGATTCTGAAGCCAAAACGAGTGCTGCTGCACCATCATTTATGGTTGAAGCATTAGCGGCAGTTACTGTCCCTTCTTTGGTGAATACTGGTCGTAAAGTAGGAATTTTCTCAAAATTTACGTTTTTGAATTCCTCGTCTTCCGAAATTACTTTTACATTTCCTTTACGGTCGGTTACTTCAACGGGTGTCACTTCGTTAGTAAAAAATCCGCTTGCCCAAGCCTCAGCTGAGCGTTTGTATGATTGAATCGCAAACGCATCTTGTTCTTCTCTACTAATCTCAAATTTGTTGGCAGTTGTGTCGGCAAAACATCCCATCGCTTTATTATCATAGACATTGACTAAACCATCTTTTGCTAAACCATCAATCAATTCTCCGTTGCCGTAACCATATCCATAGCGAGCTTTTGATAGATAAAACGGTATATTAGACATACTTTCCATGCCACCAGCAACAACAATATCATTTTGCCCCAATTCGATTGACTGACTGCCGAACATGATAGATTTCATCCCCGAAGCACATACTTTATTGATGGTCGTTACGTTGGTTTTATTACTCAAACCTGCTCCCAAAGTTGCCTGGCGTGCTGGTGCTTGCCCGACGTTTGCTTGACAAACATTGCCATAAAGTACCTCTTCCACTTGATTTGGTTCAATACCAGCCTTTTCGATGGCTGCCTTTATTGCTGTTGCACCAAGAGTTGGAGCAGTAATGCTTGAAAGTGAACCCCCAAAACTACCGATTGGTGTTCGTACTGCCGAAATAATAAAAGATTGTTGCACTTTTTATTCGTTTTTTAAATCTCAAAGTTAATACCCTACAAAGATAAGGATGTAAATTTAAATTTGTTTAATTTCACCAAAATCAGTAGTTATCATTCAACCCAAAGATTGGTTTATTCGTTTTCCATTTACCACGAGTAAAATCAGGAATTTCTACTGGAGAACTGCCACGAGCAATCGACAACTCAGAAAGTGGACTGATGGCACTCCAAGCAGCAGCATCATAGACATCAATTGGCGGAGCAACTTTATTTTTTACTGATTCGATAAATGCACGAAGAACGAAGAAATCCATTCCGCCATGACCTGCATTTACTGCATCTTGCTCGAAACGTTTCCAAAGTGGATGGTCATATTCTTTCTGATAGTCGGCAAATGGTTCCCAAGCATCGTGTTTTTTAGAAACACCTTCGAGATAAATCTGGTTGCCATCGTTCATCCAAATACCTTTTGTACCTTGAGCTCTAAAGCCAAGCGAGTACGGACGTGGACTATTCGTATCATGAATGATAACAATGTTTTCTCCATTGGCACACTGAATCGTTGTCGTAACAATGTCTCCGCATTTAAAATTAACTTTAGCATTTGGATGGTCTTTACCGCCGTTTTCAACGATATAATTGTGCATTCCCCGAGATTTTGTGGCAATTGATGTCAAGTAATTAAATTTATTTCCACGATTTATGTCCATCCAATGTGCCACTGGTCCAAGTCCATGCGTAGGGTAGAGGTCGCCGTTTCTATCGACCGAATGTTGAGTTCTCCAGCGTGCTTCGCTAAACCCTTTTTCGCCAAACTCAACTCCTTTTCCGTAAGCAGATTTTCCATCGTTTAATTTTACAAAACGCAAATCGTGTTGGTAGCCGCAATGTCCGTAGAGCATTTCACCGAACATGTTTTTGCGAACCATGTTCAAAACCGACATGATATCACGGCGATAACAAACGTTTTCGAGAATCATACAGTGTGAACCCGTTTTCTCGTAGGTATCTACTAAATCCCAAGATTCTTGAAGTGTAACCGTGGCCGAAACTTCAACCCCAGCGTATTTCCCTGCTTTCATGGCTGCAACTGACATTGGTACGTGCCATTCCCACGGTGTGGCAATAATGATACCGTCGA
>JAIYBU010000105.1 GCA_027488335.1 Cytophagaceae bacterium | reverse complement strand
GCCGAAAAATTGGCTAATCAAGCCATTATCACCAAAACTTCACACGGACAAAAATTTGAACCTGTCGGGAATCTCAACTTATTTTTCGATGGCCATGAAACCTTTACGAATTATTACCGAGAATTAGACATTGATAAGGCCATTTCAAAAACGACCTACCAAGTTGGCGACGTGACTTATACACGTGAGGCCTTTGCTTCATTGGCCGATAGGGTTATTGTAATGAAAATTTCTGCCAGCAAAGCAGGAAATCTTTCATTCAATGCCAATATTTCTTCTCCACAAAAAAGAAAAACGATTGCCACTACTCCAACCAAAGATTTAACGATTTCGGGTACAACCAGCGACCACGAAACCGTAAAAGGTATGGTAGAATTTAAGGGAATTACACGAATAAAATTAGATGGTGGAAGTCTCCAATCGACCGATACCTCATTGGTAGTAAAAGGAGCAAATTCGGCCACAATTTTTATTTCAATAGCTACAAATTTCAATAATTATCAAGATTTAAGTGGCGACGAAAACAAACGTGCCGCCGATTATTTAAACAAAGCCTACCCTAAAACATACACTACACTACTGAATTCGCATACTTTAGCTTATCAAAAGTTATTTAATCGAGTAAAAATTGATTTGGGTGAAACCGATGACGTAAAACTCCCGACTGACGAGCGTCTAAGAAATTTCAGAAATACCAACGACCCACAAATGGTGGCTCTGTACTACCAATTTGGGCGATATTTACTCATTTCTTCTTCACAACCTGGCGGTCAACCTGCCAATTTACAAGGAATTTGGAATCATCGCATCAACCCACCTTGGGATAGTAAATATACTATCAACATCAACGCCGAAATGAATTATTGGCCAGCCGAGAAAACTAATCTTTCGGAATTGCACGAACCTTTCTTGAAAATGGTGCAAGAACTTTCGGTAACTGGGCAGAAAACCGCCAAAGATATGTATGGAGCAAGAGGCTGGATGGCACACCACAATACCGATATTTGGCGAGCAACGGGTGCAATTGATGGTGCTTTTTGGGGTATGTGGACAGCTGGCGGTGGCTGGGTGAGCCAACATTTATGGGAACATTATCTTTACACTGGCGATAAAGCATTTTTAGCTTCGGCTTATCCTGCACTCAAAGGAGCGGCACAATTTTATGCCGATTTCTTGATTCCACACCCAAATAAAAATAATTGGTTGGTCGTAAACCCTGGGAATTCTCCTGAAAATGCTCCTGCGGCACACGATGGTTCTTCGCTGGATGCAGGTGTCACGATGGACAATCAAATAGTTTTCGATGTGTTCAGCAAAGCTATTAATGCGGCTCAGATTTTTAAAAAAGATGCTGCTTTTGTTGATTCTCTCAAAAAATTAAGAGATAAATTACCGCCAATGCACATCGGGCAGCACAATCAACTCCAAGAATGGCTCGATGACATCGACGACCCAAAAGACCAACACCGCCACATTTCGCACCTTTACGGACTTTACCCATCAAATCAGATTTCGGCTTATCGAACACCCGAACTTTTTGAGGCGTCTAAAAACTCTTTGATTTATCGTGGTGACGTCTCGACAGGTTGGAGCATGGGCTGGAAAGTAAACTGGTGGGCAAAATTGCAAGACGGAAACCACGCTTATAAATTGATACAAAATCAACTAACGCCTATTGGCAACGAGCGTGGTGCGGGCGGTACTTACAATAATTTGTTCGATGCTCACCCTCCTTTTCAGATTGATGGAAACTTCGGCTGTACGTCGGGTATTACCGAAATGTTGATGCAAAGCAGTGATGGAGCCGTGCATTTACTTCCTGCCTTGCCAGATGTTTGGCCTTCGGGCAACATTTCGGGTTTGAAAGCAATCGGGGGTTTTGAAATTGTAGAAATGCAATGGAAAGATACCAAGTTGGTGAAATTGGTAGTAAAATCGAACCTCGGAGGAAATCTGAGAATACGTACGCCGAATGAGTTAAAGCAAAGCAATGGCACAAAACTTAAAGAGGCAAACGGCAAAAACACCAACCCATTTTATAGTTTAGATGAAACCGCCAAACCTATCATTTCTGAAAAAGCAAGCATAAAAGCACCAAACTTGGCAACAACAAAATTGTATGATATTGCCACGCAAAAAGGTCAAATTATCACTTTATCCATTAAAATCTAACGAATTAAACAAAGATTACAATGTTAAGAAAAGTAGCAAAAATTTATACTATCATCGTATTGGTTTGTTGTGTAAAAATCGCATCGGCACAAGTAACCCTTACAAACCCAATATTAACTGGCTTTTATCCTGACCCAAGTATCGTGAAAGTGGGGGCAGATTACTATTCCGTTCACTCTACTTTTTCTTATTTCCCAGGTTTGCCCATCATGCACAGCCGTGATTTAAAAAACTGGAAACAAATCGGCAATGTAATCAGTCGTCCTTCGCAAATGGATTTCATGGGCGAGCGTATGAGTCGTGGACTTTTTGCCCCTGCCATTACTTATTATAAAGGTATTTATTACGTTACTTGTACCGATATTGACCACGATGGCAACTTTGTGGTTACGGCCACTAATCCTGCTGGACCTTACAGTAATCCCGTAAAACTTCCACAAGTAAGAGGCATCGACCCATCTATTTATTTCGATGAAGCCACCGATAAAGCCTACATCGTTTTCAACAGCGATGCTCCAGATAATAAACCGCTATACTCGGGTCACCGCACGGTACAAATGTATGAATTTGATTACAAAAACTTGAAAACGATTGGCGAGAAAAAGCAATTGATAAACGGCGGTGTTGATATTTCTAAAAAACCCGTTTGGATTGAAGGCCCGCACATTTTGAAACGTAACGATTGGTATATTTTATATTGTGCTGAAGGCGGAACATCGGTGAATCACTCACAAGTGGCCTTGCGTAGCAAAGATATTTGGGGGCCTTATGTGCCTTATGAGGGAAATCCTGTGTTAACTCAAAGAGGGTTACCCGCCGACCGTCCAAACCCAATTACTTCGGCAGGACACGCTCAGTTTATCGAAGGTCCAGATGGAAACTGGTACTCGATTTTCTTGGCAGTTCGCCCTTATGAAGGTGATTATTATAACACTGGTCGTGAAATGTTTATTGCTCCGCTTACGTGGGTGAACGATTGGCCAATGATTGAACACGGCGAAAAAGCTATTGAATACAAGTACAAAACCAACATCAAAGAGGTAAAACTGAAAGATGCTTTGCCACAAAATGGCAATTTTGCTTACATGATGAAATTCGATAAAGGGCTTGACCTTTCGATGATGCACTTGCGAAAAGTTGACAGTAGCTCGTTTAAAACTTCTAAAAAAGGGCTTACGCTCAACCTCAAACCTGAAACTATTTCAGAACTCGGCAATCCATCTTTTGTAGCCAAACGCCAGCAACACATGAATAGCACGGCCGAAACGGAGCTTGTTTTTACGCCAAAATCTGAAAAAGAAAAAGCTGGTTTAGTAATTTATCAAGACGAAAGCCATTATTATTTCTTAGCAAAATCAATCAAAGAGGGTAAAACGCAAGTAGAATTATACAAAAGTGTTCACCGCAAAAAAGATGTAGAGTTAATTAATACGTTATCCGTTGGTAATGGGAAACTGGTGCTACGCATCACCAATAATGCAGATAAATGCCATTTTGCAATTTCAGAAGATGGAAAAGACTTTAAAGTTTTGGCCGAAAACCAAGACGGCAAGCACCTATCTACCAGAGTTTCGGGTGGTTTTATTGGTAATGTTTTTGCCATGTATGCCACTTCAAACGGTGAAAAGTCAGACAATAAAGCCACATTTAAGTATCTGAAATACAGCGGCGATGATGCCATTTTAAAATAATAGGTCTGATGTTGTTGATGTCTCTTTTTACATATCTAATGGTATTTAAAACCATATCTGAAAAGAATTATAAAAAATGAAATTGAAATTTTTAGGCATTATAACATTTATCTGTCTGTCTTTGGGAAAAGAGAACTTCGCCCAAAAACAGATGGCTCATAACCCAATCGTCCATGCCGATGTTCCTGACCTTTCGATGATTCGGGTGGGTGATACATACTATATGAGTAGTACCACTATGCACATGAGTCCAGGTTTGCCAATAATGAGTTCAAAAGACTTGGTAAATTGGAAACTCGAAAGCTATTGCTATGATAGATTGGTGGAAAATGATGCCATGAACCTTACAAATGGTCAAAACACGTACGGTCGAGGTTCTTGGGCGAGTTGTATTCGTTACCACAATGGCGAATTTATGGTCAGCACATTTGCCGCTACTTCAGGAAAAACGCATATTTATACTTCAAAAAACATCAAGGGACCCTGGAAAGAAAAATCCTTTACCCCCGCTTACCACGACCACAGCATTTTTTTTGATGATAATGGCAAAATATATCTTATTTACGGTGCAGGAAAACTCAAAATTTTGGAATTAAAACCCGATTTGAGTGGAAAAATGGAGGGTGTAGAAGAAAAAATATTGATTGAAAATGCTTCTGCCGCTGCCAATGCTCCAATTATGTTGCAGGCGGAAGGCTCGCAGCTTTTCAAACACAATGGAAAATATTACCTTTTCAATATCGTTTGGCCTCGTGGTGGAATGCGAACGGTTCTTATTCACCGTGCCGATAAAATCACTGGGCCGTGGGAAGGTAAAATTGGCTTGCAAGATTTAGGCGTAGCTCAAGGTGGCTTGATTGACACTCCCGATGGTCGTTGGTTTTCATACCTTTTCCGTGATAATGGTGGTGTGGGTCGAATTCCTTATTTAGTACCTGTGGAGTGGAAAGATGGCTGGCCAGTTTTGGGCGAAAATGGTAAAGTACCAATGATGCTAAACCTTCCTGCTAATAAAAGCCTTATTCCGAATTTGGTAAATTCTGATGAATTTACTCGAAAAAAAGGAGAGCCAGATTTGCCATTAGTTTGGCAATGGAATCATAATCCTGATAATTCACTTTGGTCAATTACCGAGCGAAAAGGTTTCCTGCGATTGAAAACAGGAAGAATTGATACCTCATTTGTTTCAGCAAAAAATACACTTACCCAACGCACCATCGGACCCGAAAGTACAGGTTCGATTGCCCTTGATGCTTCAAAAATGCAAGAGGGTGATGTGGCAGGCTTGGGTTTACTACAAAAAAACTATGGTTTTGTAGGAATAAAAATTGAAAATGGCACAAAATCTATCATCATGGTGAGTACCAAAGGCGGTAAAGCTACTGAAATAGAGAACGTGTCAGTTTCACAAAACACCGTTTTCTTCAAAGCCGAATGTAATTTTAAAGACCGAGCAGATACGGCGAATTTCTTTTACAGCCTCAATGGAAAAGCATGGACGAAAATAGGCGAACCTCTAAAAATGCCTTATACCCTACCGCATTTTATGGGTTATCGCTTCAGTTTGTTCAATTTTTCCACCAAAGAAGCTGGTGGATTTGCCGATTTCGACTATTTCAGAATCAAAGATAAAATTTCAAACCGCTAAAAACCATGAAAAAACTATTACTTTCTATTAGTTTACTCCTACTGATGGGCAATGTATTCGCCCAAGACCCCAATTTTCATATTTATCTGTGCATCGGCCAGTCAAATATGGAAGGTGCAGCTCGCATTGAAGCACAAGATACTTTAAATATTGACAGTCGTTTCAAAATTTTGGAAGCCTTAGACTGTCCAAAACTTAACCGCCAAACAGGGCAATGGTACACCGCTAAACCACCACTCTGCCGTTGTGATACTCGTCTTTCGCCTGCCGATTATTTTGGTCGTACTATGATTCAGAATATGCCTCAAAACCAAAAACTGGGCTTGGTTCATGTAGCGGTGGCAGGAAGTAAAATAGAGATTTTCGATAAAGTAAAATACAAAGCCTATCTCGATTCTTCGGCGAAAGACAAACCTTGGATGATAAATATGGCGAAATCTTACGGAGGAAATCCTTACGAAAGATTGATTGAAATGGCCAAAATTGCACAAAAATCGGGAGTCATCAAAGGAATTTTGCTTCACCAAGGAGAGTCGAACACGGGTGATAAAACTTGGCCAACCCAAGTAAAAAAGATTTATGACGATATTTTGGCTGATTTAAACATTGCCCCAAACTCTATTCCTTTATTAGCAGGTGAATTAGTAGCTTCCGAGCAAGGGGGCAAATGTGCCAGCCATAATGCCATTATTGCTACGCTTCCACAAACCGTTCCTAAAGCGGTGGTCGTATCGTCAACGGGTCTTACGGCTGCCAAAGATGGCTTACACTTCGACTCGGCTGGTGTTCGTGAATTTGGTAAACGCTATGCCGAAGCTTTAATGCAATATTCTAAAAAATAAAAAAGTGTCATTGTCTGTGTACCCACAGACAATACTTTCCGCAAACAAAACACATGTAATTCAACCTTACAATGAAAAATAAATTCCTCTTAATAACTGCTCTTTTGTATGAACTTTCTGCATTTTCGCAGGAAATCATAAAAATATATCCTTCCCAGGTTACCAATGCTAAGTCTACTGATAAAGTGGAGACTTTTGAACGTGGAATGTACCGTAATGTAACGGTGCCAACCCTCGAATACATCAAGCCTGAAAAACCGAATGGCACAGCCGTAATCGTAATTGCAGGTGGTGGTTATGGCGTAATTGTATATAACGGGGAAGGGCTTGAAACTGCCAAAAGTTTGGCCGAAAAAGGAGTCTCGACGTTTGTATTGAAATATCGCTTACCGAGCGATGAAATCATGCTGGATAAGAAAATCGGTCCTTTGCAAGATGCACAGCAAGCCATCAAATACTTGCGAGAAAACGCCGAAAAGTATGGTGTTGATAAAAATAAAATCGGTGTAATGGGCTTTAGTGCAGGTGGGCATTTGGCCAGCACTGCCGCAACGCATTTCGAGAAATCTTACATCGAAAACCCTCAAAACACCAATCTACGACCTGATTTTCAGATTCTTATTTACCCTGTAATCACCATGCAAGACGCTCTCACGCACGGCGGTTCGCGTGATGCTTTGATTGGTAAAACGCCCTCGCAAGAAGACAAAGACTTGTTTTCTAATGAATTACAAGTAAAACCCAATACGCCAATAACTTGGCTAACCCACGCTGCCGATGATAAAGTGGTTGATGTAGATAACAGTATTCAATACTTTGAAAAGCTACGTAAAAACAAAGTCGAAGTCGAAATGCATGTTTTTCCGAAAGGTGACCACGGATTTATCTTCCGCCACCCAGGCTGGATGAATCCGCTTTTTAATTGGATGGAAAGAAATAAGCTTCTCTAACGAAAAAATAAATACTATATAACTATGAAAAACAAATCTCTATTTCTGCTTATTGGGCTCTTTGTCCAAATTTTAGTTTTACATGCCCAAACTCCACGAGGTCCAATTGTGGTTTCTCCGAAAGTAAATGCTGACAAAACTGTAACTTTCTCGTATTTAGCACCAAACGCAACTACCGTTTTGCTCGATGGTAACCAATTTGGTTCGGCAAATGTACCAATGACCAAAAACACCGATGGCGTTTGGTCAATAACAGTTGGTCCAGTTAAACCTGATATTTATCCTTACGGATTTAAGGTTGATGGTATTACGATAAATGACCCAGCCAATACTTATTTATTTCCGAATGAGCGTTTCAAAGCAAGTTTAGTTGAAATCCCATCAGACTCTCCTGCTATTTATGCTCTTCAAAATGTTCCTCATGGTACTGTTACCTACGAATATTACCCTTCGGTTGAAGGTTCAACGGGTACGATGGTCATTTATACACCCGCAGGTTATACAAAAGAAACTGCAAAAAAATACCCAGTTTATTACCTCATTAGCGGCACAACCGACACCGAAGAAACTTTTTGGAAAGTAGGAAAAGTGAATTTAATGCTCGATAATATGATTGCCCAAGGCAAAGCAAAACCAATGATTGTGGTAATGCCTTACGGAAATCCATTGGCACGAATTGCCGAGCAAACTGGCAAAGATAAACCTTCTGACGTAATGAGCCGTGACGGTGAAGATGCCCTCAAACGTATGAAATTGTTTGAAACCGACCTCATAACTAAGGTCATGCCTTACATCGAGAAAAACTATCGCACCATTAATAATCGTGATAACCGTGCCATCGGTGGCTTCTCTCGTGGGGGTGGACAAACGCTGCGTACGGCTTTCAATAACGTAGATAAATTTGCTTACGTATGCAGTTATGCGTCATACATTTCTCCTGCCGAAATGGATAAAAACTTCACAAACATCACGGCAAATCCTGCCAAAACTAACAAAGATTTCAAATTACTTTTCTCAGGAATTGGTACCGAAGATTTCTTGTATAAAGGTACAACCGAATGGGAAAACTATTTAAAAGATAAGAAAATCAATTTCAAAAGCTACATAACTGACGGTGGACATACGTGGATGAACGTAAAAAAATACCTCAATGAAACACTGCCTGTTTTGTTTAAATAGAAGCTTACAATTTAACATTCAACTCATAAATAAATGAAAAACTTTCTCAAAATTAGCCTTTTTGCTACCTCTCTCGTGGGTAGCATCAACTTTGCACAGGCACAACAGCCTACCATCCTTGAAGATTTTAAACCTTCGGTACTCAACCAACCTCAACAAGAATACCCAATGGTAAACTCGCAAGGGTACGCACGTTTCAAAATCATTGCACCTACTGCCGATAGCGTAAGAGTGAGTTTAGGTCTTGGTGGAAAAGGCGGCACTAAACTCGCCAAAACCGAAGATGGTTCATGGATGGGAACCACCGAAGGTCCGATGGACGAAGGTTTTCATTATTATAATGTAAAAGTAAATGGTGGAAAGTTCAACGACCCAGGTACATTGAACTATTACGGTTCGGTTCGTTGGGAAAGTGGTATCGAAATTCCTGCCAAAGACCAAGATTTTTATGCCCTTAAAAATGTTCCTCACGGAAATGTACAACAAATCTTATTTCCATCTCCAAGCACGGGTACTTCTCGCAGAGCATTTGTTTACACGCCTGCTGGTTATGAAAAAAGCAAGGATAAATATCCAGTCTTATACCTACAACACGGTTGGGGCGAAGACGAAACCGCTTGGATGAACCAAGGTAGAGCCAATTTAATAATGGATAACTTGATTGCCGAAGGAAAAATCAAGCCATTTATTATCGTGTGTACGTATGGAATGACCAACGAAGTAAAATGGGGTAAAATGAAAGATTTTAAAATCGAGCCATTCCAAAAAGTTTTGGTTGATGAATTGATTCCTTATGTAGATGCCCATTTCAGAACAATCGCCAAAAAAGAAAAACGTGCGATGGCTGGCCTTTCAATGGGTGGCATGGAAACCAAAACCATCACATTAAATAAGCCAGAAGTATTTGATTATTACGGTCTTTTGAGTGGCGGAACTTATGCTTCAACCGATTTTAAAGATAAACCAAAGCCAAAATACATCTTCTTGAGTTGCGGAAGCAAAGAGCGTCCAGATGGTATTCGTAAAGCAACCGAAGAGCTAAAAGGGGCAGGTTTTAATGTTGATGGATATATTTCGGAAGGTACAGCCCACGAATTCCAGACTTGGAGACGCAGTTTATTACAAATGGCTCCAAAACTTTTTAATTAAACTTCATTTTCACTTGCGGAAACTACTCTCTTGGTAATTGATATATATATATCCATATGAAAAAAATACTATTTTCAATATTTACTTTTTCGGCAATAACAATTTCAACTTTTGGCCAAATTACTGAAAAAGAAATGCCTAAAGGCTACGAAAACGCCCGAAATGGCATTGACAAAGGTAAAATCGACACGGTTCAATACGAATCAAAAACTGTAGGAAGTACTCGTAAAACCTTGGTTTATACACCACCAAATTACAATAAAAAGAAAAAATATCCTGTCTTTTACCTCCTTCACGGCATCGGTGGCGACCATCTCGAATGGTTTAAAGGGGCAAATCCACAAAATATTTTGGACAATCTTTTTGCCGAAGGGAAAATCCAACCGATGATTGTAGTAATGCCAAACGGCCGTGCCATGAAAGACGACCGTTCAATTGGAAACATAATGGCTCCTGACAAAGTACAAGCCTTTGCCACTTTTGAAAAAGATTTACTGAACGACCTCATTCCCTACATTGAAAAAAACTATTCAGTACTGACCGACCGTGAAAATCGTGCAATTGCTGGGCTTTCGATGGGTGGTGGACAATCATTGAATTTTGGATTGGGAAACCTCGATAAATTTGCTTGGGTGGGTGGATTTTCTTCTGCCCCAAATACAAAAGTACCGAAGGAATTAATGCCGAATCCTGAAGAAGCCAAAAAGAAATTGAAATTACTGTTTATTTCGTGTGGCGATGCCGATGGCTTGATAACATTCAGCAAACGTACACACGAATACATGTACGAAAACGATGTGCCTCACATCTATTATTTAGAAGCGGGCGGACACGACTTTAAAGTTTGGAAAAACGGATTGTATATGTTTTCACAATTTTTGTTCAAACCAACCAATCCGAGTACTTTTACCAAGTATTCGGTTTTAGGAACTCCCGCCTCCAGCAATATTCGTAATGCCAAATACCCACAAATTTTGCCTGATAACCGTGTAATTTTCAAGGTAAAAGCTCCTGAAGCACAAAAAGTGCAGATTGATTTAGGCAAAAAATACGACCTGGTAAAAGACACCAGCGGTTTTTGGAATGTAACCACCGATTCAATCAGCCGTGGATTTCATTATTACTCACTCCTCATTGATGGTGTAGCCGTAGCCGACCCTGCCAGCGAATCATTTTATGGCATGAGTCGCATGGCAAGTGGTATCGAAATTCCGTATAAAGAAGGTAGTTTTTATGCCTTAAAAGACGTCCCTCATGGCGATATTCACATCAAAAAATATTTTTCAAAAGTAACCAACTCTTGGCGTGAAGCCTATATTTATACACCACCAGGTTATGATAATTCAACCGAAAAATATCCTTCCGTTTACTTACTTCATGGCGGTGGCGAAGACCAACGTGGTTGGGCTACTCAAGGAAAAACTGATTTGATTTTGGATAACCTTATTGCCCAAGGTAAAGCAAAACCAATGGTAATTGTGATGATGGATGGCAATTTTCAAGGCGGTGGAGGCCCAGCAGGGTTTGGCTTACCACAGCTGAATCAGTTTGAAAATGAACTCAAAAATGTCTTGATTCCATTTGTAGAAGCCAATTTTAAAGTTTCAAACGAGGCTAAAAATCGTGCTTTAGCAGGTCTTTCAATGGGTGGTTTACAAACCTTACACGCAGGTGTTCGTAATTCTGATTTATTCAATTACCTCGGTGTTTTCAGTTCGGGTTGGTGTGCAAATAATACCAAACTTTCAGACCCACAATACGAATTTATGAAAACCAATAAAGACAAAATCAATGCCAATATCAAAGAATTTTGGATTTCACAAGGTGGTAAAGAAGACATTGCTCACGCTAACTGCCAAATCATGATGAAGAAATTCGATGAAATGGGAATAAAATATCATTACAGCGAATATGCTGGCGGACATACTTGGCCAGTTTGGCGACATGACATATATTTGTTCTCTCAGTTATTGTTTAAATAAAACTAATTTAGTAATAAAGTGAAAAAAACAATTTTATCATTCATTGCAGGCTGTGTTACTTTTGCAGTAACAGCCCAAACCAAAATCACGTTAAACACTGATTTGGCCAAAACCAAAATCAATAAACATATCTACGGACACTTTGCCGAACACCTCGGACGCTGTATTTACGGCGGTATATATGTAGGAGAAAATAATAAAAAAATACCAAATACGGCTGGAGTGCGAAACGATGTCATACAAGCCTTAAAAGAGTTAAAAGTGCCGAACCTTCGTTGGCCAGGTGGCTGTTTTGCCGATGCTTATCAATGGAAAGATGGTATAGGGCCAAAAGAAAAACGTCCTAAAATGGTCAATGTTTGGTGGGGTGGCGTAACCGAAGATAATAGTTTTGGAACGCACGATTTTCTTGACCTTTGCGAAAAAATAGGTGCAGAACCGTACTTAGCTGGAAACGTAGGTAGCGGAACAGTTCAAGACCTTTCGGACTGGGTAAGTTACGTAAATCAACCAACGGGCAGTCCGATGTCTGACCTTCGTATTCAAAATGGTCGTCAGAAACCTTGGAATGTAAAAATTTGGGGCGTTGGAAACGAGGCTTGGGGCTGTGGCGGAAACATGACACCCGAATATTATGCCAATATTTACCGCCAGTATGCTACGTTTATGAAAGATATTACGCCAGAATCTAAATTATATAAAGTGGCTTCAGGGGCAAGTAGCGATGATTTCAACTGGACGGAAACTTTAATGAAAAACATTCCGCACAATATGATGTCGGCGTTGGCATTGCACCATTATTCGGTATTAAGCTGGAAAGATACCAAAGGGCCATCGGTGGATTTTAACGAAGCAACTTATTTCAAAACGATGGAAGAAGCTTGGAAAATGGAGGAATTCATAACTAAGCACAGCACCATCATGGACAAATACGACCCGGCTAAAAAAGTAGATTTAATTGTGGACGAATGGGGCGGCTGGTACGAAACCGATGCCGAAGGCAAAGGGGCTCTGTATCAACAAAACACGATGCGTGATGCCATGATTGCAGGTTTGACACTCAATATTTTCAATAACCACGCTGACCGTGTTCGTGGAGCGAATTTGGCTCAAATCGTAAATGTATTACAAGCAGTTATCTTGACAAACGAAGAAAAAATGTTGCTTACGCCAACCTTCCACGTCATGAAAATGTATAATGTACATCAAGATGCAACGCTCGTACCGATGAGCATAGAGTCGCCAACGTATGAGTTCAATGGTAAGAAACTGACAGCCGTTAATTCATCCGCATCAAAAGATGCTTCAGGTGCGTTAAATATTTCATTGACCAACATTGATTACCGCAAATCGCACGAAGTAACTATTAATCTCAGAGGTGAAGATTTCGCCAGAGTTTCAGGTCAAATTTTAGCTTCTGCCAACATCAGCGACCATAATACATTCGAACAGCCAAACAAAGTTTCGATAAAGGACTTTGCAGGTGCGAAACTCGAAAAAGGTGTTTTGAAACTCACAATTCCTGCATATTCAGTCATTGTTTTGAAAGTTACGAAGTAATAAATATTAAAATTTTTCTTTGATTTCAATAATATTTCAAAATTGTGTTATATTTACACAATTAAAAAAACACTATTAATTTTACAGACTAATTGATTCAAAGATAGTATTATTCGAGAAAATCATAGATTTTCTCGAATAATACTTAATAAAAACGATAGGAAGTCTCATATTTTCACACATTGGTTAAGACCTTAAACAATGAATAAATACGCTCATTCGACCCGAATACTTGTAGCTCTTGATTGTATAGTTTTTGGCTTTGATGGCGAAGCTCTTAAATTACTTTTGATTAAAAGAAATTTTGAGCCAGAGCAAGGAAAATGGTCATTAATGGGTGGTTTTTTGGAAGAAGAAGAAGACCTCGAAGTAGCTACTAACCGTATTTTATATGATTTAACAGGATTAAAAGATATTTATTTTGAAGAAATTAAAGCTTTCGGTAAAGTGAACCGTGACCCCGTAGAACGCACGATTTCGATTTGCTTTTTTGCCTTAATTAACATTGATGCTCACAACCAAGATTCGGCTAAAGCTCAAAATGCTTACTGGATTGACTTAAAAAACAGACCCGATTTGATTTTTGACCATAACCAAATGGTTGATTTAGCTCTTGAAAAGCTTCGCTACAAAGCGGCTTTACACCCGATTGGTTTTGAACTCTTACCCGAAAAGTTCACGATTCCACAACTACAAAAACTTTACGAAGCTATATACGATTCACCACTCGACCGAAGAAATTTTAGTCGAAAGATTCTATCAACCAATCTTTTAATTGATACGGGTGAAAAAAATCAAAATTCAACAACCAAGAAAGCAATCCTTTATCAGCTCAATAAAGAAAAATATCAAAGCCAATTTAATGCCTTTCATTATTTTATATCTGATTCCATGAGATAAAATAGATAAGTCTATCAAAAAGTTACTCAATTTGTCTTATCATTACGAAAAATATTTTGTTATAAACAACAATGTGTCAATAAAACACAAATAACAATGACAAGCACATATACCATAGGAGTTGATTACGGAACCGATTCAGTACGGGCATTGGTCGTGAATACCCAAACAGGCGAAAGCATCGGAACGGCCGTGCATTATTATGAGCGATGGAAAAAAGGATTTTATTGCAATCCGTCGATTTCTCAATTCAGACAGCACCCACTTGATTACATCGAAGGACTTGAAAGTGCTATCAAAGGTGCTTTGGAGGGACTTTCACAAAAAATTAAAGAAAATATTGTAGGTATTTCGATTGATACAACTGGTTCAACCCCTGTGGCTGTTGATAAAAATGGAACACCTTTAGCTCTTTTGCCCGAGTTTGCCGATAATCCAAACGGTATGTTTATCCTTTGGAAAGACCACACCGCCAACGCCGAAGCCGAAGAAATAAATCAATTGGCACATCACTGGAATGTTGATTTTACCAAATATGTAGGTGGGATTTATTCTTCGGAATGGTTTTGGGCAAAAATTCTCCGAACACTTCGTGTAGATGCGAGTATTCGAGAAAAAGCCTTTTCGTGGGTCGAGCATTGCGACTGGATTTCGGCAGTTTTGACTGGCGAAACCAATCCGCTTACAATGAAACGTTCTCGCTGTGCGGCAGGGCATAAAGCCATGTGGCACGAAGAATTTGAAGGACTTCCATCGGAAGATTTTCTTACCAAACTCGACCCACTTTTAGCAGGTTTGCGTGAACGACTTTTCAGAAATACCTACACTGCCGACGAGTCGATGGGTAAAATCTCAACTGAATGGGCTACTAAATTAGGTCTTTCAGCCAATGTTTCGATTGGCGTTGGAGCGTTTGATTGCCACATGGGAGCGGTTGGAGCCCAAATCGAACCGTATGATTTTGTTCGTGTGATGGGCACTTCAACTTGTGATATGCTCATTGCTCCAAATGACGAAATCGGTCATTTACTCATCAAAGGAATATGTGGGCAAGTCGATGGTTCTATCATTCCGAATATGCTTGGAATGGAAGCGGGACAATCGGCCTACGGCGATTATTACGCTTGGTTTCAGCAAGTTATTACCGAGCCAGTACGTGAACTTTTGGGCGAAAAAGCTGCTGAAGAATTAGGTCAAAAACTAATTCCTTATTTATCAGAAAAAGCTTCCCTCCTACCCATTACCGAAAACGACCCTATTGCTACCGATTGGATAAATGGACGAAGAACCCCCGATGCTAATCACGAACTTAAAGCGGCATTTATGGGGCTAAATTTAGGAACAGATGCTATTAAAATCTTCAAGATGGTAGTAGAAGCAACGGCCTTCGGCTCGAAAGCCATTGTAGATAGATTTATGAGTGAAGGAGTACCAATTAAGCAAGTAATTGCCATTGGTGGAGTGGCAAAAAAATCACCATTTGTCATGCAAACGCTTTCGGATGTGCTGAATATGCCAATAAAAGTGGCAAGTTCTGACCAAGCTTGTGCGTTAGGGGCAGCTATGAATGCTTCGGTAGCAGCTGGCGTTCATGCCAATCTTTTTGATGCACAAAAAGCCATGGGTTCGGGCTTTGATGCTCGTTATGAACCACGAGCCGAGTATGTAGAAGTTTATCAGAAATTATATGGTAAGTATCAAAGTTTGGGGCAGTTTATTGAAGCTAAATTATGATTTTGAGGTGATTAATTCTAAGAAATCCTGTGCTGTGTTAGTGGTAATGGGTGGAAAAGGGATTGGGCTTAGAATGTTGTAATGTTTATCGTTTGTTACCAAATAATCGGCATTGCAAGCAACAGCACAATCACAGAATTTATCATCATCTGGGTCGTTTGTAATGAGTTTCCAGTTATAAAATGGCTCTACACAATAAACGTTAGATAAATTCAGCAGTTCTCGAAGTTTTAAATCTGTGCGGTCGAATCCAAGTCCAAAACTTATTTGCTCCTCGTATTCAGTTAAAATTTCATTGCTTAAATACAAGTCAAACTTTTTATTGAGTAGTGCCTGAAAAATAGGATGATATTTTGAAGACTGAGGAAGTGAAACAAGCAAAACGTTGGTGTCCAAGACAATATTCATAGCCTATTGATTGGGGTCATTTAAAATATCGTCCATGTCTTGGTCAGTCCATTGATTTGCTTTCCAAGCATCGTCAGCCATTGAAGAAAGACGTTTGGCAAAATAGTTACCCAGTAAATCTTTAATCTGAATGAGGTCTTCGTCGGCTACTTGGTGGGAAAAAAGCCTAAGTAACTCTTGTTGAAGATTCGAGAAATATGCTTGTTGGTGTAACATAAAATTGATGTTTTAACAAAAATAATAAATAATATTTATAGAAAACAATGCTTGATTTAAAATCTTATGAAGTTTGGTTTGTAACAGGTAGCCAACATTTATACGGAGAAGAGACACTTCGTCAGGTTGATGAACATTCAAAAGTTATAGCCGATTCTTTCAATAATTCGCCAGAAATTCCAGTAAAGGTAATTTTCAAACCAGTTGTAAAAACACCTGACGAAATCCTTCAAATTTGCCGAGAAGCCAATGTTGCTCCTAATTGCGTGGGAATTATTACTTGGATGCACACTTTTTCGCCAGCTAAAATGTGGATTCGTGGACTTACAGCTCTGCAAGTTCCTTTGTTGCATCTTCATACGCAATTCAACCGTGATATTCCTTACAACGAAATTGATATGGATTTTATGAATCTGAATCAATCGGCACACGGCGACCGTGAGTTTGGGCATATCATGACCAAAATGCGATTGAATCGTAAAGTTGTGGTTGGGCATTGGCAAGCAGCTTCGGTTCTCGAAAAAATCAATACTTGGACTCGTGTTTCGGTAGCGAAATACAAAATGCAAACCATGAAAGTGGTTCGTTTTGGCGATAATATGCGTCAAGTGGCCGTAACGGATGGCGATAAAGTTTCGGCAGAAATGAAGTTTGGTTTTTCGGTAAATACGCACGCCGTTGGTGATTTGGTGCAGGTTATCAACCAAATTTCAGATGCTGAAATTGGAAAACTCATTCAAGAATACGAAGATACCTACGATTTGATGACATCGTTGGGTAAAGGTGGCGGCCGCCGTAGTTCACTTTATGAAGCGGCACGTATCGAATTGGGCTTAAAAGCATTCTTAGAAGATGGTGGTTATTCGGCCTACACTAATACATTTGAAGACCTTCACGGAATGCGTCAACTTCCAGGAATTGGCTCGCAACGCATGATGGCGGCTGGTTATGGTTACGGTGGTGAAGGCGATTGGAAAACTTCTGCAATGGTGCATATCATGAAAGTGATGGCAAGCGGAATGAAAGGAGGAAACTCTTTCATGGAAGATTACACGTATCATTTCGACCCTGTCAATTCGATGGTTTTGGGTTCGCACATGCTCGAAATTTGCCCAACGATTGCCACCCAAAAAGTAAAATGTGAAGTGCATCCGCTCGGAATTGGCGGCAAAGAAGACCCTGTACGCTTAGTATTTAATGCGGCGGCTGGGCCAGCTCTGAATGTTTCGTTAGTTGATTTAGGAAATCGTTTCCGTCTGATAGTCAACGAAGTAGAAGCGGTGGAAGTATCCGAATCTTTCCCGAAACTGCCAACTGCACGTGCTTTATGGAAGCCACAACCAAGTATGGAAGTTGGTTTGCAAGCATGGATTTTGGGAGGTGGAGCCCACCACACAGTTTACAGCCAAAACCTAACTACTGAATACATCGAAGATTTAGCCGAAATGCTTGATGTTGAGTTGGTGGTGATTGATAAAGACACAACCATTAGAGGATTGAAAAATGAATTAAGATTTAATGAGTTTGCCTACAAATAATTAGGTAATTTATAATAAATTAGGCCTTTAAATTCATTTTTTCAATTAAAACGTATGGCAGATTCATTCAGTACAAAAATAGTTTCGGCAAGAAAACGCATTGCTTTGGTGGCACATGATAATAAAAAAGATGATTTGATTGACTGGGCAATTTATAACAAAGCAGTTTTATCGAAACATCAATTATTTGCCACAGGCACAACTGGAAGGTTGCTCGAAGAAGCTCTCGATATTTCGGTGGTGAGGCTATTAAGTGGCCCACTCGGTGGCGACCAACAAATTGGAGCGTTGATTGCCGAAGGAAAAATTGACATACTTTTTTTCTTTTGGGACCCCATGGAAGCCCAACCGCACGACCCTGATATCAAGGCACTTTTACGTTTAGGGGTAGTCTGGAATATCCCAATGGCTTGCGACCGTGCCACTGCCGACTATATTGTTACATCGGCATTGATGCACAAAGAATACGAAACGGCCGTGCCTGATTATAGAAATTATACGAAAAGAAAAATTAATTTAGGTTGAAGCGATTTTAGGCAAATCCGAAATAGAATTGCACAATTACATAAAATATGAGCGAATATAAATCTTTAAAAGAAGAATGTTTCGAGGCAAACATGATGCTTCCAAAGCTGGGTTTGGTGCTTTTTACCTTTGGGAATGTGAGTGCCGTTGATAGAACAAAAGCGGTTTTTGCCATCAAACCCAGTGGTGTGCCGTATGAACTACTCAAAGCCGATGATATTGTGATAATGGATTATGATGCGAAAGTCGTAGAAGGAAAAATGCGACCGTCGTCTGATACAAAAACACATGCCCAATTGTATAAAAACTGGGAAGATATTGGCGGAATTACGCACACACACAGCACGTATGCCGTAGCGTGGGCTCAAGCAGGAATGGATATTCCGATTTTTGGAACCACTCATGCCGACCATACGCATCAAGATATTCCGTGTGCGGCGGTGCTAACTGATGAAATGATTTTGGGCGATTATGAGTTTGAAACAGGCAATCAAATATTTGATTGCTTTGACGAAAAAAAACTATCTTATAAAGAAGTAGAAATGGTTTTGCTACAAAATCATGGGCCATTTACTTGGGGAAAAAACGCCGAAAAATCGGTTTATAATGCGGCTGTTTTGGAAGAAGTAGCTCGAATGGCCCTGCTTACACTGCAAATAAACCCCAATACACCAAGAATAAAGGATACGTTACGCATGAAGCATTTTGAGCGTAAACATGGAAAAAATGCTTATTACGGACAAGGTTGTTAGACAAATTTACAAAAAGCACAAATCTTAAAACAAATATAATTATTTATTGGTGTTACCAATTTTGGTAGTTGTCAGTCATTTAAGGTAAAAAGCGTTCCCTAAGTCTATGCTCCACAATAACATTCAAGTTCGAAATTAAACAAAGCAACTAATCCGAAAAATATGGCATAATTGGTTTGTCCAATTTTGTAGAGCATGAGCGTTGTCAGCATAAAAAGTAAAAATTCAACAACAATTCTGTAATTCAAACTAAGTCGATTGGCTGATTTTGGAGCAGCAAAATAGCCACATAATATCACAACTACTAAACAAAATGTCTATAGTATCTTTAGCTCAGGTGCTTTTTGCATGCAAGTATCCCCAACGACGGCTCGGCTGCCAGCATACATAATTCCAATAGAAAAGCTTAATTGATAATTTTAATTATTGACCTATTTATTCTTGAAAAATGTAGTCGTTTCAAATTTAGAAACGACTACAAGCATTTATCTAATGATTCCTAAAATTCCACTTTGAATTATCACTGTTGAAATCAAATTCAGCTAATGTCGGTGTGCTATCGCCCGAAGACACCAAAGCTAATTTTTTATTAGAATTTGGTACAACCTTCGGCATAATGCGGTACGAACCATCGGTCAATTGGTCGATTCTCCATAACTGTTCAGGCGAACCCGTAAACTCTGAAACCGAGATAACTTCGGCATTTGCGGTTGCTGCCAAAGCTCGGTTTGTGCCTGACAATACGATTTTATAATAAGGACCTCCTAAATAACCAGTCGAATCGGGGGCGTTGGTAATCGTCCATTTTTGGTGCGGACGAGACATGTAATCACCAATGCGTAAGTTGATATTGCCCGTTGGCCATGTCTTGATTACGTCGTCTAATTTCTGTGCCGAAACTGGCTTAATTGGTTCATTATTCGGTTGATTGAATCCACGTGGGGCATTGGCCATTCGTGTAAAATCAACAGCTAATTCTAAGGCATATCCTCTTCTAACCGATTCGATTTCGTAAGTACCTTCCTTGAACTTTTCACCTGCCACTGGCCAACCATCTTTCCAAACAACAGGCAAAATCCCCAAAACACTACGCCCACCTTGCTCTAAATCTGCTTCGTAGTGAATCGACATTTTTTCAACGCCTTTTTCCAAAATAATATGCCCAAAATGCCCAGGACCAATCAAATCGCCACGAGTAGCTACTACCATTTTTCCACCACCTTCGAGCATGCTTCTGCCTACGTTGTCGATGTACGGACCCGTTATTTTTTTCGAGCGACCTACCACCACATTGTAAGTAGAGTTTGCACCATCGCAACAACTACCGTGCGTAGCCAGCAAATAATACCAACCATCACGATAAACCAATGTACTTGCCTCACAGACAATAGCTACATCAACTGGCTTGTTTCCCTTTTTCAAACCACCCGTTTTAGGGTCTAATTCAATAAGGCGAGTATAGCCAAAATAAGTGCCATACGTTAGCCAAAGACGTCCAGTTGTTGGGTCTAACATTGCCCCAGGGTCAATGGCATCACATTCTTCGTAACCATCAGATGTAGCTACTACCATGGGTTCAGAATATTTAAAATCGGGAGATGTAGGGTCGAGGGTTTTATTCCACATCGTCAGAATCGCTCCTTTGTGATTGGGCGAACCACCCGTTGCACCATAAAGTATGAGATAACGGTCGCCAATTTTGATAACATCAGGGGCAGCTCCACCACCAGGCCTTACACCACCGCCGTGCCATGTCCAGCCATCGTTTGATATGAGTCCGCCACCGCCCGTGCCAAACGTGTAATATTTACCTTCGCATTCAGCAACGGTTGATGGGTCATGAATAAATGGTTTTCCAATCTGTGCTATTGATGTTTGTAGAGTGAAAAACACCAACAGAAAATTTATATTGAGTATATGATTTTTTTTCATTTGAATGTTATTTAGGTAAAATAGGGCTAATCATAGATTTTCAAGGCTATCAATTATTCATAGCTTACAGTGAAATTCTTGATAGGCTCTCCTTTTTCATTTACAAAACGAACGGCGAAATTTGCCATACCAGGCCCATTAATTACTGCTCCTCGAATAATGTTTTTACCTTTTTTCAATGTCAGACGTTGCGACGTCACGTTATCGGCAATCATATCTCTGTCACCAGAGAGTGTCAATACTTCCTGTCCGTTCAGCCACCACATACTTCCCGAATTACACCCTGCCGTCATTCGTACGTTTTGGATTTCTTCGGGGCAATTAATGACCGTCACGAGCCAAACCAAAATTCCGTAGCGGGGTTTATTGAGGGCATACGTAAAATGAAACAAATTAAAATTGAATTGTTTGCAATCAAGAGCATACCACTTGAGTTCTTGGTCGCCTATTTTTTCAGTTCCACCATTTTTCGGAACGATGTTATAATCATTTGAGAAATTATCAGCCGTAAAATTGGTTTTCAGAAAACTATCCGTGATAACGTTATTACGAGCAATGTTTTTCTTTACTGGCTCTAACACAAGCCAACGCTGAATAAAACCCTTTGCATCTGGTACTTTGGGTACAGCAGAAGAAAAAATGAAATGCTTGGTTAAGGTATATGTTGTATCTCCTTTGATGGGAATCGGAGGCAGCGAGGGTCTTGGAGGCCCTTGTGCAAAAACGGATATACCATTTATTTGTAGTATTGATAATGCTACAAAAACAAGCAGTGGCAAAAATGATTTAGTCATTCTGTTCATAGTAATTCTTGTTAAAGGTTGTTATTGTTGAATAGAGAAAAGTTAATAGATTTTGCTCATTGTATGAATCAGAAATAAAAACCTCAAATATGAAATGGAGCATATTTGAGGTTTTTATCATGTAAATAACTTACTATCAATACTTTATACGTTTTAACTTCATTTCACCACGCTCGTTTTTTGTCACGATTTCGTCTTCGTTGATGAGTTCACCTGTGTTATTAATTGTCATATCATTAAACGATATGCTGTAAGAAAATTTCTTACCATCTACTTTACCATTTTCAATTTTGGTTTCGCCAAATTGGGTTTTCCAAGTTCCAGTGAGCTTATCACCTTCTACTTTAAAGGTGTATTCAATTTCAAACGTACCGTTTGGGGTCTCACGAGTTCCTTTCCAATTTCCATCAATCGGATTGGTTTGTGCAAAAGCAGCTACGCCACACAGCACAAAAAATAAAACAAATAGATTTTTCATGGTTTGTAAATCTTAGTTAAAAAGTGAAGGAAGGTTTAAAGATTATTTTAAGCCAACAACTTTAAAATAGGCTGGTTTTGGCTGATTGTTTCTATCGAAAAGTAATGGATAGCTGGTGCGTCCACGTACTGGCCAGTTATTCAGCCAACTGTCGCCATCGTTTACTCCCCAGAAGGTTACTCTCGTAACTTTGTCTTTATGTTTCAAGAATAACTTAAATAGAGCTTCGTAGTCATCGGCCAATTGTTTTTGAATATTTTCGGGTAAACCATTGACATACGGATTCATTTCTGGGCTATTGGCCATTCGTTGGCTCACGTCAGCTCCTTGGAAATTTCGTGGTAAAACTTCAATATCTAACTCGGTAAACATCACTTTTAGTCCAAGTGCCGAATATTCGAGAATACTATCTTCAATATCTTTTAATGGAATTTTTCCCACGTGCCAATGCCCTTGAATTCCTACGCCATCAATTCTCGCACCTGATTCTTGGATTTTCTTGATTAACCTAATACATCCAGCACGTTTGGCTGGCTGCTCATTATTGTAATCATTATAATATAATTCAGTTTGTGGTGATGCTGCTTGTGCTAATTTAAAAGCATCAACAAGATAGCCTTCGCCCAGATGTTTCAAGAAAACAGTGTTACGCAATGTACCATCTTCGTTGAGGGCTTCGTTTACAACATCCCATGAGAAAACTTTTCCATTGTACCGACCCGCAACAGTTTTGATATGGTCGGTAAAGAACGTACGAATTGAATCACTACTTTTGATTCCTCTAATAAAATTCGGTAATTGGCTATGCCAAATCAAAGTATGTCCATTGATTTTGATTTTATTTTTTTTGCCATATTCTACCAATTTATCGGCCATTGTAAAATCGTACGTATCCCATTTCGGGTGAATGAGTGCAGATTTCATGATATTTTCGGGCGTAGCGGCATTAAATTGTTTTTTAATAAGGTCGTTCACGATAGCATCTTTTTCGTCAATCTGAGAATTATTGAGTGCTGTTCCAATCAAAAAGTCCTTTTTGAAAGCATCTTTTAGCGATTTAGGATTATCACTCGACGATTGAAATCTGAAGTTTGAGAATAAAATTACTCCTAACACTAACGAAAGAACTGAAATGTGTTTCATCGGTTTTATTATTTATTTGGTAATTAAATATATATTTTAACATTTTTTACACATAATCTATCGTCCATAATATACTGACGTTAGACACAGAGTATGAGACCAAACGAAAGTTTGTTATCTCAATCAGTGATTTTTATCAAATACGTTTCGTTTGACTTATTTTTAGCACATAAATTTATTAACACTTACCTGTCGAAACCTCCATCCTATGAAAAAATACGATTTTTAATACAGAAGCTCCAAAGCATATATGTATGAATATTTGAATTTGTAAGCGAATCTAAGGGTATAAATTTAAAATACAAACAAAAAGTGTCATTTTAACACATAATGTAAAGCAAAAGCAATTGAGTACCTTTACGATGGATAAATTGCTTTAAAAATTGTATGCCACTTATCAAAAAAACAGGTAGATTACGATAGGCTATTTGGCAGAACATCTCATAATTTTGGTAGCGATAGTTTCAAGAGACTTTGATGATAAATCTGAAATTAGTCAACACAAAAAACATTTTTGAAACAGCCACATTGGCTCCGAAAAATTTCATATTTTGCACATTGGGTTAACTGGCTACAAAGCAGCTCTTGAAAAACACGAAATAAGTGTGATGAAAACAACCTGATGTATTTTGAAATGAATAGAATTGGAGGTTTAAGCAAAAAAGAACCATTAAAATTCCTGATAAAATTGCTTTTGTGGTTTTTGGAGATAATTTGCATCCCAAATTATTTGAGCCGTCGCTTACAGTTGTTGATGATTTCTAAAAAAAGTTGGCGAAACTGCTATAAAATTATTGATAGAAAATATTAAAATAGATATTGTTTTGCCTTTTATACAATCTATTATAAAAAGTTATACTGGATAACAGACACAGAAATTTACAGTAATTTAATTAAAAACCATTCTCTATATTTTGTTCAAATTTTATATTTATCATCTGTCAATTGATTAATTTTATGCGTATCTCATTCATTTTTGCCATTTTTCTACTTTTCATATTGGCCTGTGAAAAAAATACAGACCCAATAGCTTCAAAAGCATACGGCAAAACTCCTGACTACGATTGGGTATTTCCAGAAGCCGAAATGAGGAGTATCAATATTCAAGTCGGACAAGCAAACTGGGATAAAATACAAAGAGATATGGAATACCGAACAACTCGAAAGTTTGGTAGTGCAACCACCATTCCTGGAGCAGTTGCCCCCGCAGGAAATGGTAGCCTTGATGCCGTACCTGGCGACCCAATCTATGTAGAAGCCGATGTTTCACAAGGTAACAATAAATGGCAAAAAGTCGGATTTCGATTAAAAGGAAATGCCTCGCTAAATGCCACATGGCGAAGTGGTGTCTATAAACTTCCTTTCAAATTACAATTTGATGAATTTGAAGATAAATATACAGAAACCAAAAACCAGCGATTCTACGGTTTTAAAGAATTATCATTTGCTCCAAGCTACGGCGATAATACCTTTATGAAAGAAAAACTTCTGACCGACCTTTTCAGAAAAGCGGGGGTTATGGCCTGCAAAGTTGCTTATTATAAAGTATATATAGATTTTGGTCAAGGACAAAAATACTGTGGGGTTTACCAAGCCATCGAAACCGTTGAAGAGCACATGGTAGAAACCCAAAGTGGCGTAAAAGTTGGCAATGTTTATAAACCAGAATCCAACTTACAGTCATTTATTATAACTCAAATCGAAAAGCAAAATAACAAAGAACTGGCCGATTACAGCGATGTAAAAGCTTTAATTGCGGCACTCAATAACTCTTCAAGAGTATCCGACCGCCCACTTTGGAAAAAACAACTCGAAGCCATATTTGATGTAAAAAGTTATCTGAAATATTTGGCAGTAAACAATACCGTTGGCAATTGGGATACTTATGGGCAAGTCATGCACAATTATTTTTTGGCAAATACCAATGGCGTTTTGCGTTGGATACCTTATGATTTGAACCTTTCGTTTCAGATGAAAGGTGGCTTAAACCGTACCGCCCTAACTATGGAAATGAAAGAAGTTGGAAGTCAATGGCCTTTGATAAGATACATCGTTGACGACCCAGAATATTTTGCTTTTTATAAAGCAGCCGTCAAAGATTTTGTCGAAAAAAACTTCACGCCTACTGCTATGAACAACTATATCAGAAAACACAAGGCTGTTTTAGCACCCAATTTTATTACAACCGAAATAGAAAAACCGCCTTATAGCTACCTACAAAACCCCCAAAGTTTCGATAGTGCCGTTTCTGATTTAGAAAAATATATCAATGAGAGATATACTGCTGTTTCGATTTTTATAAAAGATTAACTTCTTTTTAAAGATGATTCTCTGATAGCCAATCTGCGTTCAATTTTCACACAACTACCGAAAACGTTTTCGATAACATTTTCGGTAGTTTTTGTTTTTATTATTTTCAATTTGATACTTAAAATTTGAGAAACAAACTTTATGCCTTCACTCCTTGCCTAATCAAAACTCATTCGTGAAAAGGTTTTGATTCATCTAATTAGATAGTTATCTAATCAATGTCTTACTACTAAATTTCAAAAACAAAACCCTTATCCAGTAGTTTATTATAGATATTTTCATCAAAACGATAAAGCGTTGCCGCCCGATGCGAAACATCTTGTTGGCGTTCTTTGGTATCAACCAGTAAATTCATCTTTAAAAACTTTTTACGAAAATTCGACTTGTCCAGTTTTTGATTCAGTATGGCTTCATAGAGTTCCAATAGTTGAAGGAGTGTAAATTTGGGTGGCAATAAATTGAACCCAATTGGTTCGTGTTGAACCTTGTGCTTGAGAAAACTCAGACAGCTTTCAAAAATAGTCTTATGGTCAAATGGCATCGTTGGTACATCCCAAACCTTAAACCACTGTACATCGGCCTCGGTTGGGCCAGCATGAAGTTCAAACTTTTCGATATTTACGAGGGCATAATAGGCAATCGTAATCACTCGTCGAGCAGGAAAACGGTCTAAATCTCCAAAAGTCTTAAATTGCTCAAGATAAATATCTCCAACTGAAGTTTGCGAAGAGAGAATCCTATTTGCAGCGGCATCAATACTTTCATTATATCTAATCCAGCTTCCAGGCAAAGCCCATTGACCAAGCGTTGGGCCAATACCGTGTTTTACCAGCAAAACATAAAGTTGGGTATCTTTGAAACCAAAAATAACGCAGTCAATCGAAAGTGCGTCTATTATATTATCTGAGTACTGCAATTTTGTAAGGTTTTTAATAAGATAATTATGCAATTTACCAGAAAAACTAACGTTCACACATACTTTTCCTCAAATTGCTATCATTTCTCGTTTTTAAGCTGTGCATTTATAAAGCGTTTTGGAAATCAAACTTCATTTATTTTGTATTTTTTCAATAATTAGTTTAATGAAACTTTGTAAATAAGAAAAATACGCCCTATACTTGTGGTAAAATAAACTATAAGGTTATTTTACTAACTTTCTCATATAAAACAAATTATTTTCAGCTGTTCAAGTAAACTTAAACCCTAACCTATCTACATTTAGCAAAACCTAAGCACTATACTATTATGAATTCAGAATCATATAAATTATCGGTTATCGAAAAAATTGGATATAGCCTCGGTGACTTGGCCGCCAATCTTATTTTTCAGACATTAATGACCTTTTTGGCCTATTTCTATACCGATGTTTATAAAATACCTGCGGGAGCAGCCAGTATTATTATTTTTATTGGTGGGTTTTTGGGTGCATTTTTCAATATTCTAATGGGTATTATTGCCGACCGAACCAATACTCGTTGGGGGAAATTTCGTCCGTGGGTATTATGGACTTCTGTTCCTTTCGGAATTATCTCATTATTGGCTTTCTCAACACCCGATTTTAGTGAAACTGGAAAAATTATTTATGCACTCATAACTTATTTTTTCTTAGTTATTGTTTATTCGGCCAGTAATCTCCCCTACTCGGCCCTAAGTGGCGTAATCACGGGCGACATGAAGGAGCGAAACAGCTTGTCATCGTATCGTTTTGTGGCGGTAATGGTTGCTCAATTCATTATTCAGTCATTGCTTTTACCTTTGGCATTATCGCTGGGGCATGGTAATAAAGCCGTAGGTTTCGAGAAAGTAATGTTGTTTTTTGCCATTGTCGGAGTTATCTGCTTGGTGATTACTTTTCTGAGTACAAAAGAGCGAATTGTTTCTGTATCCGAAGAAAAAAACAGCATTAAACAAGACTTAACCGACTTGTCTCGTAATAAACCTTGGGTAATCATGCTACTGGTTACAATTTTGGTTTTCATAACATTGGCACTTAAAGGTGGAATGTATATTTATTATTTTAAGTATTATCTCGACCCCACTGCCCAAGCAAACTATTTGGAAAGTATTGGTTTTAATACCTTCATAAAAGGTTTGAATACAACCATAACAGGTTTTGGACTCGGAAAATTTGAATGGCCAGAAGATGCTCCAACCTCAGCAAATAGCCTTTTCAATGCAGGTGGAATTATCTTTATGATTATTGGAATTATGTTTACCAAACCACTCGCTGACCGATTTGGTAAAAGAAATATCTTCGGAATTTTCCTTGCTCTTTCGGCATTGTGCTTAGTTGCCTTCAATTTTTATGATAGAGATGCCATCGGAATTGTATTTTTCACACAAATCCTTCACGGATTTACTTATGGCGTAACGATTCCGCTACTCTGGGCAATGATTGCCGATGTTGCCGATTATTCAGAATGGAAAAATAACCGTCGTGCTACTGCAATTATATTTTCGGCCATGATTTTTGGTTTGAAAATAGGTTTAAGCGTTGGCGGAGCGGTTGGTGCAGCTTTGCTTTCAAGCTATGGTTATGTTGCCGAGCAAGCGATACAAACTGCCGATACAGTTTCGGGCATAAAATTATCAGTGAGCATTTATCCAGGATTGGTTTTTCTGATTGCCTGTATTTTGCTCTTTGGGTATGAAATAAATAAAACAATGGAAACAACCATTGAAACTGACTTAAAACAAAGAAGAAAATAATTAATCAACCATCAATATCGGGCCGCCGATGCAGTTAGCAGTAGATAGCTATTTAAGTAATTGCTCATCAGTAACTTAGCCAGACTATTGATGTTTGATTTTACTAAAATTAATTTAAAGAAATGCCAGAAGAAAGTATCGAACACATAGATTTTGAAGTATTAAATAGAAATGCAATTTCACAACCGCTCGTAAAACATATTTTCACCGCCGACCCATCGGCTCATGTTTTTGATGGAAAAATTTATATTTATCCATCACATGACATCGATGCGGGAATTGCTTTTGATGATTTAGGTAGCCATTTTGCAATGGAAGATTACCACGTATTTTCGATGGATTCGATTGATAGTGAAGCCATTGACCACGGAACGGCCTTGCACGTAAAAGATGTGCCGTGGG
Organism: Cytophagaceae bacterium; assembly: GCA_027488335.1. Classification (GTDB taxonomy): domain Bacteria; phylum Bacteroidota; class Bacteroidia; order Cytophagales; family Spirosomataceae; genus Emticicia. Next base: position 7,782 of record JAIYBU010000105.1, on the reverse strand, counting down.
CGGTTCGCCAAATGTGGGCACCTGACGCTACTCGAAAAAATGGCAAATACTATCTTTATTTTCCAGCAAAAAAAGCCGATGATATTTTTCAGATTGGTGTGGCAGTTTCTGACTCGCCAACTGGACCTTTTGTGGCCCAACCTCAACCAATCGAAGGTAGTTATAGCATTGACCCTGCGGTTTTTGAAGATGTCGATGGTAGTTTTTATTTATATTTTGGTGGAATTTGGGGCGGACAATTACAGAAATACCGTAATAATCAATATGATATAAATAACGAAGAGCCACTTCCCGATGAAGCTGCACTCTGTCCAATGGTAGCAAAACTGAGCGATGATATGCTACAATTTGCCGAAAGTCCACGAGAAGTGCAGATTTTAGACGAAAATGGGGCATTGCTCTTAGCGGGGGATAATGACCGACGTTTCTTTGAAGCCTCGTGGATACACCGATACAATGGCAAATATTATTTCTCTTATTCGACGGGCGATACGCATTTTATTTGCTACGCCACGGGCGATAATCCTTATGGTCCATTTACCTATCAAGGAAAAATCTTAAACCCTGTCGTCGGCTGGACTTCACATCATTCTATTTGCGAGGTGGCTGGAAAATGGTATTTATTCTACCATGATTCGAGCCTTTCGGAAGGTGTTACGCACTTGAGAAGTGTAAAAGTTACTGAAATCAACTACGATTCAGCAGGTAAAATCATGACGATTGACCCTTACTTAGCTTCATAAATAAGTTTAAAAGCTATAAATTGAATAAAAAGTTATCCTTCATTTCGATTAGATTTAGAGGGTAACTTTTTTTAGTTAAAGACTAAACTCTATGATTCCAATTTCAAGGATAGCTTATCAACTCTTTACTTCTCCATTTCAAATTCTTATATGACGAATCATTAAATACTACTAATCAACTAAATAGGAATATTCGTTTACTCTTGTATGAGTGTTTAATGTTAGATAGGTTCCTTATTTAATTCTCCAAATCCTATAGTCTATAAAACTTTAATAGAAACTATCATTGAGTTAATTTTCAGAATACCGTAGTTATTAACAAACAAGCGAAAGAGTAGAATACTTACGGCATTTTTGTGATATTTTTTTGGTTTTTATACTACTGATATTAAAGTCCTACATTTATCATCCCTTTTTCAACAAATTCTTTTGCTTTCCATAGGTTTATCCGTGCGATTTCTTTTTTCTGAACTTTGGTAGGCAAATTTGGTAAGTGGAGCAATATTTAAACAGAGTTACCCAAAACCTTTAAGCAATAAAACGTTAACTTATCTCAACGCATCAAAAAAAGAGGTGGTCTGTTTCCAGACCACCTCTTTTGCAATTATATAAACTTAAATCAAGCCAAATCAAAACGGTCGAGATTCATTACTTTTGTCCATACTGCAACGAAGTCTTTCACAAATTTTGTTTGAGAATCATTACATCCATAAACCTCTGCTAAAGCACGAAGCTCTGAATTTGAACCGAAAATAAGGTCAACACGTGTGCCTGTCCATTTCAATTCACCTGTTGTACGACTACGTCCTTCAAATACATCTTGATGTGCCGAAGTAGATTTCCAAGTAGTATTTAAGTCAAGTAAATTTACGAAGAAATCATTCGTAAGGGCTTCTGGACGATTAGTAAATACTCCCAATTGAGATTTATCAAAATTTGCATTTAGCACACGCATACCACCGAGTAAAACTGTCATTTCTGGTGGTGTTAGCGTTAATAGTTGTGCTTTATCTACCAACATTTCTTCAGCCGATGTTGTGTAATGCCCCTTTGCATAATTACGGAAACCATCCGCAATTGGCTCCATCACCGCAAATGATTCAACATCTGTTTGCTCTTGAGAAGCATCTGTACGCCCAGGGGTAAATGGAACTACAATATCCTGACCTGCATTTCTTGCGGCTTGCTCAACTCCCGCACAACCAGCCAATACGATTAAGTCGGCAATCGAAACTGCTTTCCCATCAGTAGCAGAGCTATTAAATTCATTCTTAATGGCTTCTAATTTCGTCAATACTTTATCGAGTTGAACTGGATTATTTACAGCCCAAAACTTTTGTGGAGAAAGACGAACTCGACCACCATTTGCACCGCCACGTTTGTCAGAACCACGGAAGGTTGATGCCGAAGCCCAAGCCGTAGAAACTAATTCCGAAACCGATAAGCCTGATGCAAGAACTTTGCTTTTCAGAGCTGCAATATCTTGGTCATCAATTAATGTATGAGTTACCGCTGGAATTGGGTCTTGCCAAATTAACTCTTCCGAAGGAACTTCTGGTCCGAGATAAAGTGATACAGGACCCATGTCACGGTGTGTAAGTTTGAACCATGCACGAGCAAAGGCATCAGCAAATTGGTCGGGATTCTCAAAGAAACGTCTTGAAATTGGCTCATAGATTGGGTCAAATCTCAAGGCAAGGTCTGTTGTAAACATAATCGGTGCGTGGCTCTTCGCTGGATTATGTGCGTCAGGCACTGTTCCTGCACCCGCTCCACCTTTAGGAATCCATTGTTGAGCACCCGCTGGGCTTTTGGTTAGCTCCCATTCAAAGCCAAACAGGTTAGCAAAGTAATTATTGCTCCATTGCGTTGGCGTTTGTGTCCATGCACCCTCTAATCCACTCGTTATTGTGTATTCACCATTACCCGTTCCAAAAGTATTTTTCCAACCCATACTTTGCTCTTCAATACCCGCTCCTGCTGGTTCTACGCCTACATATTGACCAGGGTCACCTGCTCCGTGAGCTTTACCAAACGTATGTCCGCCCGCAATTAAAGCAACCGTTTCTTCGTCGTTCATTGCCATACGACCAAATGTTTCACGAATATCACGAGCAGCAGCAAGTGCATCTGGTATTCCATTAGGGCCTTCAGGATTTACATAAATAAGTCCCATCTGAACTGCTGCCAGTGGATTTTCCAAATCACGGTCGCCAGAATATCTTTTATCATCTAACCATTTTCCTTCTGAACCCCAATAAATATCTTCTTCTGGTTCCCATACATCTACACGTCCACCACCGAAACCGAAAGTTTTAAAACCCATTGATTCTAAAGCACAGTTTCCTGCCAAAATCATCAAGTCAGCCCAAGAAATTTTTCTGCCGTATTTCTGTTTGATTGGCCAAAGCAACAAACGGGCTTTATCAAGGTTACCGTTATCTGGCCAGCTATTTAATGGAGCAAAACGTTGTGTACCCGCACCAGCACCACCACGACCATCGGCAGTACGATAAGTACCTGCACTGTGCCACGCCATACGAATAAAAAATGGTCCATAATGACCGTAATCGGCAGGCCACCAATCTTGTGAAGTGGTCATGAGGTTATAGATGTCATTTTTAACCGCAGCTAAATCAAGCGATTTGAATTCTTCAGCATAGTTAAAATCTTCTCCCATTGGGTTTGAAAGAGAGGAGTGTTGGCGTAAAATATTCAAATTTAATTGATTAGGCCACCAGTCACGATTGCGTGTTCCACCACCAGCACTTGGCAATTTTACAGCACCATGATTAAAAGGACATTTTGCCTCTCCACCTGTATTAGATGTATGATTTTCCATTTTTAATAAGTTAATTTAATTATTTTGTAATGATAAATGCTTGTAATGCTTTGTTCCAACTCTAATAGCATTCTATTATTCTATGAATGCTCAAAATTACACCATCACAAACGATAAATCAAACTGATTGTTCTTATAATATTATAGACAAAATCTATAATATTATAAGATAACCCGAAGCTTCATAAAAAAGGTTGCACGAAAACGAAATAACCTCTTAAAAAGCCTAATAACTGTCATTAAAAATCTTAATTCTTATATTTCAAAACTCTGCATCTTTTATCTCTATCCAGTTTAAACCAAAATCATATTTTGCGTCGGAGTCTTTGTGGCAAGTCATATTCTACTTGATTAATCCTGAACCTCCTTAACTAAATTCAGGATTAATCAAATTCAGTATCTTACTTCACCTCAAAAATGTAAGCTCCCGAAGTCAATGAAATCAATACTTTATCACCTTCGGTTTTGTCTATCTTCACTGTTTTCCCAGATTCGGTGATTTGTTTATTTGCAGGAAGATATAAAGTAGCGGAAGTGTTAGCAGGCACTGTAAACTTATAAGTTATTTTTCCTCCTTCATTTTTCCATTCGCTACTAATTCTTCCGTACATCGAATCATAGTACCCTTTGGCAGTTGTGATTTGACCGCTTGGGTCAGGCGTTGGTTTCAGCACAAACTCCTTAAAACCATTCTTTTGCGGGTGGCGTTGAATACCCAATGAATAATTATACATCCAAGAAGCCACCGCTCCAAATGAATAATGATTAAATGAATTCATTGAATTATTGCCACCAAACCCATTTTCTACGGTATAAGAATTCAGTCTTTCCCAAATAGAAGTTGCTCCGTTTACGACCGAATATAACCATGATGGATATTGCTTATTGACCAATAGTTTGTAGGCTAACTCAGTGCTTCCATTTTCAGAGAGTGCCTCTGAAATTGAAGCAGTTCCGATAAAACCAGTCATCAATGAGTTTTCAGGACGTTCTACTCCACCATCATCTTTGTTTTTGCGAGCAATTGCCTCATTTAAAAATTTGAGTGCAAAAACCTTATTTTCAGCATTGAAAGTACCCAAAGCTAACGGAACTGCATACGATGCTTGCGTGTCAATCAACTGACCTTTATCTGATTTGGCGGCTGACTCTTGGGCGTTTGGTGGCCCCATAAAACCAGTTTTTACGCCTGATTTTACGGTTCGGTGCGTAGCTTTGTCAACATAGATTTCGTTGAAGGCTTTCTTTATTTCTTCGCTTCTGTTTTTTAAGGTTTTGGCTTCTTCGGTTTTACCCAAAACTGCCGCCATCTGGCTCATAATGTCTAAATCATAAGCAAAATAGGCCATCCAAAACAGCGTGTTATCGTTTTTGTTTCCTTCGGGGCTTAGCCAGTCGCCCAATGGCCCTTCGTTTAAAATTCCGTTCGTTTTATCAACTTTGGTTTCTAAAAAATTGATGTATTTTTTCATAGCATCGAAATGCTCACTAAGTAACTGAATATCACCGTATTGGCGGTACGTTTCCCACGCAACCACTATTCCTGCACTTCCCCAAAGTGTGCCACCAAAACCGCCACCCATTGGAGCAACATCAGTAAACCGACCATTTTCTGGTTGAATATCTCGCATGGCCAAAAGGTGTCTTCTCAAAAACAAATTGGCGTCGGTTAGGTAAGTAGCACTTTTCGAGAAAACCGAAATATCGCCACTCCAACCCATACGTTCATTTCGAGCGGGCGTATCGGTCGGAATCGAAAGGAAATTACTACGAAGCGACCACGTAATGTTTTGCCAAAGTTTATTTACGAGTGCATTATTGGTTTCATAGAAAGAAGCCAATTCTGAGATTGAACTGATTACCAAACCTTTGACATCATTTGCTGGAATGGCTTGCTCAACCCCCGTGATTTCTAAATAGCGATAGCCATGAAAAGTAAAACGTGGTTGAATAATTTCAGAACCACCATTCAAAATATATTGGTCTTGAGTAAGGGCAGCTCTGATGTTTTCCATCATCACCATACCTTCGTTACCTTTATAATCGGGTAGATTTGGATATTTGATTTCGGCATAACGAATCGTAATTACTTGACCTTTTTTACCATTTGTTATCTTTATTTGAGGAAAACCCACCATATTTTGCCCCATATCATACACAAAAACTTTTGGACGAACTTCTTCAACACTTTGTGCGGTAAGTTTTTTTACGATTCTGGCATTATCGCCCATTTGCCCGACAAGCTTAAAATCATTGTAAGGCAATGAGGCCGAATATCTGCCCGAATATTTTACATCGCCCACCACAGCAGTTCCTTCGAGCGGGACTTCGACTGCTTTTTTCCAAGATTTATCATCATAATTGGCCGTTGACCAACCTTTTATAGCTTCATCTTTGGTGGCATCGTATACTTCTCCTTGAAAAAACGACCCAACTCTAATCGGTCCATCGGTAAATAGTTTCCAGTCTTTATTATTCGATGTAACGATTTGTTCTGTGCCATCTTCATAGGTAATAACCATTTTGGCCAAAAGCGATTGACGGTCGCCGAACCAGTTCCAACTTTCGCCGCTATATGTAATATTACCAGACCACCAACCTTCGCTCAACCAAGCACCAATGGCATTGGGTTGTCCGTTTCTCAATGACCCCGTAATATCATAGGTTTGATACATATGGTTTTTATTGTATTGCGTAAGCCCTGGATTGAAGTATTCGTTGCTGATTCGTTGTCCATTCAGATAGATTTCGTAGATACCACGAGCAGTTACGTACAAACGGGCTTTTTTGATTTTTTTTCCATCTACTGAAAACACATTGCGGAGCATTGGCATGGCATTCTTGCTTGGATTTGCCGTTATTAGAGTATTGCCAGCTACCTGATACACGCCATTCTCTATTTTTAAACCCTCAAAAATACTTTTATTCGAAGAGAGGTTTTCGGAGAAAATTACATTGCTTGGGTAACGCAGATTTTTTACTTGAATATTTGAGAACGAAGCCATTTGGTTGGCTTCGGTTTTGAAACCAATATCGGCCAACATCGGAAAACTTATATAATTATTTCCGCTTCCTACTGGGTTTAGATTGATGCCTCTTGACCCAAAACGGCCAGCGGGTGAAGCATTAGGGTCTTTTAATTTGTGAGCCTCGTCAGTACCATCAATAAAAAAATCAAATAAATCAAAATTACATTCGGTATAAATGCTATGCTTATCAAATTTATTAGTGTTATTAATAATATTTTGAGGAATTGATAGCGTTTTGAAAGGAATATTTGTTTTATCATCGGCAGTGTAGCCAACTCGATAGATATTCAATTTAGCTCGGCTGGAAGTATCAGCACTGAGTGACGAAATATCTAATTCGAGCGAAACATAACTTTCATTTTTCTTACGTTCGACCGCCATCAGGTTTAAATTTTTATTCATTAAGCGGCTATCATTTGCTCCGAACAAAAATGCGGCTTTATTGCTATTTTTATCCAGTTGAATATCATATTGCAGTTTGAAAACCGATAAGTAATGCGAGTACAAAGGCATATCTTCTGCACCTCCACCTATCCATTGAGAACCAGACCAAGCAGCTATTTTAGGATTCAAAAAGCCAGTCTCGTACCAAGAAGTATTCACCGAAAAAGCCTTGAAATTATCCCAAACCGTTAGTTTCCATATATATCGGGTGGTAGGTTTTAAAGCTTGACCTTGATACTGAATGGCATGAGAAAGATTTGACTCAACTCTTTTTGAGTTCCAAACTACTTGATTTTGTTCATCAGTCACTTCTATTTGATAGGCAACTTGAGCTTGTCCACGTTTATTGGTCGTATTTGCCATTTGCCACGAAAATTGTGGTGTCGTTAAATCCGTTCCCAAAGGTGTGATTTGATAATTAACTTGGAGTTTTTGAAGTTTAAATTGGGCAAAAACTTGGCCCAAAAACAGCATAAAAATAGCTGTCAGTAGTATTTGTTTTTTCATCGTTAAGGTTGAATACTTCATTTTAAAATTGAGTTTCTAACTTCAAAAATAAGACTTACATTTATAAAAAGACTCCTGCACTGTCTTGTTTAAAAGTAATTTAAAATCAGGATTTTATTCAAATATAAAAGTGCAACAAAACCACCAATAAAATGATATAAATTATGGCTTTGTTGCAAAACACTATCGCCTAAATCTCAGTTCTCGACAAAATACT
>JAIYBU010000237.1 GCA_027488335.1 Cytophagaceae bacterium | reverse complement strand
AATGGAGTTCTTGCTCGATAAAATGAAAGGTACTCGCAATAATGAAGAGTTTTTGTTGACGATGAATAGGTAGGGCTGAGTGTAGTGTTTTATACCGACTAAACTATAATTGGTCAAGGCAAAAATGTAGTTTGTCTAAAAAATTTGTATATTTTTCTGATATTATGTTACTTACAAAAAGGTTTACAAGGTTACTTGTAAACCTTTTCTTTTGCTAAATATACATAATAAAATTAATCCATGAGAAAACGTATCCCATACATCTACAACTTATTTGATTCATTTGGTGTATTAAGTACAACCGAAATTGAACAAATTCTTTCACAGTTTGAGCTTAAAATCTACCAAAAAGGTGCATTAGTTTTAGATTTTGGAGAAATGAACGATAAACTCTATTTTATCGAATCGGGGATTCTTAGAGAGTTTTCGATGAAAGACCAAGACCAAACCATTACGCACTGGTTAATGGCAGAAAATGATTTTCAATATGTAGCGGATAGTTTTTTAGAAGAAAAACCATCTACTGTTGCCATTGATGTGCTTGAAAAAGTTAAACTGTGGGTGATTTCTAAAGAAAAACTCAATAAACTTTATTTGGAATGTCCTCAACTAAATTTTATCGGTAGAATTTTATTGGAGCAGAATACCATAAAATACGAAACCTTTATAACAGCATTGAGACAAAAAAAAGAAGAACGCTTAAAATGGTTTTATAAATACCACAAAGGTTTGATAAACCGTGTGGCATTAAAGTATATTGCTACTTACTTAAATATGACTCCGCAAGCATTGAGCCGCATTAGAACAAAAATGGCAAAAGCTGAGCGAAAGAAATAATTGTATGTAGTTACATTTGTTGCGTTTTTGCAAGTTTTTATTTGCGGAAACGCAATTTTTTTTGAAGTAAACTTTGCTCTACTTTGCAATAAATAAGCCCCCAGAAATCTTGGCGGACGACGGGAGGCTTATGAGTTTAACTTTTAACAATTAAACAGTGTAAAACTATGAAAACCAACTCATTACCCAAAGTTTTGGTGGCATTATTTGCTACCTGAATTATTAGTTACGGATTTGTAAGTTGCAAAGAATCTGAAACAGGTTTTTTACCGAATAATGTTTCAAATACCCAAGCTAAACAAGATAATGTCTCGAAAGAGAGAACCTCGGCAAGCGAAGTTAGATGGAAATAAAAATATTATCATGTATATGAAGATATGTATTATTGTTGTTTTTATTTTATCGGGATTTGTGTGTCAAGCCCAAAAATTTTCGTGGGGGATTATTGGCGGTGTTTCAAGAAGTTTTGAGTTTGCGAGGCAACCCAAAAATAATATTTCATATATATATAATAAACAAACAATGGTATCTAATGGCTTAAATAGCTGTTATGGATTCTATTCAACATATAAACTTGCGGATAAACACAATATTGAGCTACAAATCAGAAAATTAACTATTGTAAGAAGTGGAAAACAAGACCAATCTGGAAACCCAGTTTCGGTCGGAGCAAAAACAATCATACACAATTTCAACTCCGAATTATGCTATGGTTATAGAATAAATAAGAATTTTTTTGCATACTTAGGCATTTATGATAATCTTTTGGCATTGCACGGTGTAAATGATATGTATTTATATAGTAGAGGAATTCCTTTAAAATATTATGATAATACCTATGGGGTAACCTTAAAGCTCAATTATCTATTCAGCAGACGGATGAATATAGAAAGTGGTTTTATGTATCCTTTAACTCAAACTGCTGAGAGTTTTTCAACAGCCTATTACAATCCAATACTTTATACTCAACTCAAATATCGTTTTTTTTCTAACAAGAAGAAGTTTGATTAAATTTCAAAACCAAATGAAAAAATCCCAGTTCGCCTTAATGTTGTTATGGTTAGAGTTATGCTAAATTTTAATCCGTAATGGAATTATTAGTCTGAGTGTCAGCCGTTCAATATCCATTGTGGGTTATAACGGAATTGGCAGAGTTTTGTATAGTTTACGTTCAAAGCACGTCATAAAGCATATAGGTAGAAAGGTCTTTTTTATATAATAGTTCTCACTCAAAAATCTCACTAACCTTCACCTCAAATTCAGGCAAAACGGGTGCAGCCGAGCAAATATCATCATCCATACAAATTGCACTTGCTTTTTCTTCAAATTAGTAGGTTTTATCCATTTTTTATAATCTTCTTCGACCGAATGACATCATCTTGATTGACAATTACAAAATAAATGCCTTCGGGAAGCCCCGACAAATCGAAATCATGCAAGGCTTTTTCGTGAATGGCTTCTTGCAAGATTTTACCCGAAAGGTTTGATAATTGGTAGTGAGTTTCCAGCCCAGCGGGTACTTTTACGTACACTTTTTCGTCGGGTTCGTTATAGAAAATTACTAATTCGTCTTTGGTCATGAGTTTTGTGAAACGGAGTCAGAAATCCGCTTTTAATTTTTAATAATTTTCGTTGTTCGAGTTTTACCTTTTTGAATGGTACGAATAAAATACATTCCTGACGAATAACCCGATAAATCTATACTTGGTTCGATTTCTTTGGTTTCGGTCTGAAACAAAGTTTTACCCCAACTATCTTCTATCGAAATTTTCGTTTTTTCTCCGTTAAGTTTCAAGGTTATTTTATCGGTCGTTGGATTTGGGTATATTTGAAACCTTGAATTATTCGATGAAATCTCGTTGGCCGTTATCGTAAAATCACCTTTCCACGGTACTAAATTGGCTTCGGGGGTAGGGAGTTTTACGTTCGTGAAAATATGAAATTCACCCGCAGCTAAATTGATACGAGGTGTAGCCTCATTTACATTGATTTCCTGCCCAGTGAAATAGTCGTACCATTTACCAGTCGATTCAAAATTGATGTTGGCTGTCTCGCTGTTGATGCTCAAATTGGCAATAATTCGCACATTCATTGAGCTGTGATTTAGGGCTATTTGTTTCACCACATCACCAGCAGATTCATTAAAATCTTTTGAACCGAATGCAGCTTGTGTAGTTTTGAGTTTGATTAGTTCGGCATATACTTTGAATAATTTCAATCGGTTATCGTCTTTCAGATATTCCCATTTTTGTGGTTTTATGCCTGTTCTTCCGTTAAAATCAATGTTTACATCATAGCCAAACTCGCCAAACTGCCAAAGCATTTTTGGCCCAGGGTAGGCAAAAAATAAGGCAGCTACTGCCTTTGAACGTTCAAGAACTATGGCTAAATTCTTAATTTCGTTTCGGCCATTTGTTAGTGCATCATACACAATTCGTTCTTCGTCGTGGCTTTCAATGTAGCTAACTAAATTTGGCTCATTCCAGCCTTTAAATTTATAGTTTAGTCCCGAAAAATTATTGTTAGTACCTTTTATATTATTTCGAGCAGAACCATTCTGATTTCCCCAAAGCATGAAACCATAGTTTGCCAGTTCGGTTTCTTCATTATTATCGGCAAAATGCTCTAATATCAAATAAGAATCTTTATCAAAAGCTCTGATTTTATCATAAAAATGCTTCAATGTCTTGATGCGATTCTCATCATAAGCTGACATCTGAGAATCCGTCAATGATTTTCTTTGCGTAAACCCTTTCGATAAATCGAAACGATAGCCGTCAACTTTGTATTCTTTCAACCAAAATTCTAAAACTCTATCAAAATAGTTTTGAGTAGCTGTACTTTGGTGATTAAAATCAAAGAAAACCGAATACAAGTGCGGAGCCGTTGGGTTTTGAAACGGGCTATCAGCCGAAGGTTGAGAGCCTCCCCAATAGGCTTTTGTGTAAGGAAACTCATAATCGGCATGATTAAAAACCACATCAAGAATAACAGCAATGCCATTTTCGTGGCATTTATCAATCAAATATTTCAAATCATCTTTTGTACCGTAGGCTTTGTCGGGAGCGGTGTAATAAGTCGGATTATACCCCCAAGAATTATTGGCCGTAAATTCGTTGATTGGCATTAACTCGAGAGCATTGATGCCTAAACGCTTGAAATAGGCTATCGAATCGGCTACTTCTCGGTATTTCCGAGAATTAATAAAATCACGCACCAGAAGCTCATAAATAACTAATTTTTCTTTGGCAGGGCGTTTGAAATCGTTAACTCTCCAGTTATAGGGTATTTGTCCAGTTTGAAGTACCGAAACTGTGCCACCAAAAGTATTTTTTGATGGATAAAGTTTGAGGTTGGGGTAGGTACTGGACAAAATTTCTGAATCAAATTTTGGGTCAAGAATTTTTTCACAAAATGGGTCACCGACTGCTGTTTTTCCATCAATTAAATATTGAAAGGTATATTCTTTTCCTTTTTCTAAATCATTGATGGTCAGCCAATAACGTTCACCATCTGGTGTCTGATTCATCAAATATTTTGAGTCGACTTGCCAATCGTTGAAATCACCAATGAGATAAACAAAGCTTTTTTTGGGAGCAAAAAACGAAAACGTAACGGTATTATCATTGATATAATTGATGCCGTCTTTGATGTTTGGTGGTAAATTCAAAACTGTACTTTTGGGTTTAATCGTAAAGTTAATAAGTGTTTTTATTTCTTCGTTTCCACTGATTATGGAAAGTGAAACGAAGCTTGAACCAGCGGGAGCATTGAAAGTTGCTGAGTCAGTTTTTAAAAACTCTTGTGTATTTAGTATTATTTTATCCGCAATTTTTGAAGTTTTTATCTTTATCTTAATTGTTTCATTGGCTTCGAAAATTTTGCCCAAGTCTGGCTCGATGAGTTTGTAAGCCAATTTATCGTCGAATAATTCCAAAATAAAATCCTCCGTTTGGGCTTTTCCGTCACCACTTTTGAGCAATAAACCAAGTTTTTTGATGGTTTGACCTACAGGAACTTTATAATAATCACGGGGTTTTAGTTTGATACTCCAACGGTCGTTGCCCAGTGAAGTCATGCGTCCCATTTCAAACGGAACTCCGAAATTAGTTTGTCCAGTGGGTTGAAATTCAAACGCATTATTGGCAGTTCCAGCACCTGACCATAAAAAAACATCAGAAGTTTTGCCGAGTAAACCAGCCACCCGAACATCTTTGGCTTGTTTTAAATCGAAAATAAGCGTAATTTCTTTGTCCCCATTTGGGAAGTAAGAATCAGTTGTAACTGCTTGACTAAAAGACTGTTGCAGTACAAATAGTAGTAGCGTGCATTGTAGGAAAATGCGTTTCATTGTCGTATAAAGGTTAAAGTATTTCGTAAAAATACAACTAATTTCTGAGAACATACTTTTCCAGAGCTTCATAAACCCGATGAATTGGCAATCCCATGACTGTATAAAACGAACCTTCAATTTTTGGAATACCAATCATGCCAATAAAATCTTGCACGCCATAAGCTCCCGCCTTGTCGAATGGCTTGCAACGCTCAATGTAATAATCCATTTCCCAATCGGTCAGAGCTTTGAAATGTACATACGAAGTATCGGCAAAACTAATGGTTTCTGTGGCTGTCATTACACAAACGCCCGTAATTACTCGATGCACACGACCGCTTAATTTTCGTAGCATTTCTTTGGCCTCCGAAGCATTGGCTGGTTTATTTAAAATTTGACTTGGCCTGACGTGGCTTGGCCAGACTTGACTTTCCTCATTTGTTTGGTCAATAATTACAACTGTATCGGCACAAAGAATGATTTCATCTTGAAGGTTTTCTCGGAAACATTCGGCTTTCGTACGAGCCAAAAAAACAGGTACTTCTTCGACTGGCATATCTGCCGAAAAACTTTCATCTGTCGGAATCACTTTTATTGTAAATTCATAACCCGCATTGTGCATGATTTCCTTTCTTCGGGGCGAATTTGAAGCTAAAACTAAAGGTTTTGATAATTTCATTCGTGAGTTTTATATGTTCAAGGAGCGAAATTCGTTATTTTTAGTCAATTATCAGTCTTAATTTTAAATTTACATCCGAATTGCTGAAAAATTACTAAATTGAAACATGAAGTATTTGTCTATCCTATTTGTTTTGTTTTGTAATACGGCTTTTTCTCAAAAAAGCCTTTCCGACAGCCTTGATACTGGGAAATCGGTTGAGGATAGTATTATGTATGCAAAATTGAAGCAAAAAATGAATAAAAGTAAAGTTGGTAAAAGTATCTATGGGGCTGTTTTTAGAGACGTTTATAATTCAAAGCAAAATACAGAAATAAAAGAAATAGAGATAAACCCATTTGAAAAATACGATGGAAAAGTAATCGGAAAAATTATTATCAAAAAACTCGAAATCTTCGGGCCGAGTGTCAATGATACTACTCGAAAAGGCTCAAAAATTGAATATTTTGCCAGTAAAAATTTTCATTACAATACCCGAGAAAAAGTCATTCGTCAATCTTTTTTGCTTTTCAAAGAGGGCGATAAACTTAGTCCTCAAACCCTCAGGGATAACGAACGTTTACTTCGTGCCAACCCAATTATTCATGATGCCAGAATTTATATCATCGAACGTTCAGACGTAAATTGGATGGTCGATGTGCTGATTCTGACGCAAGATGTTTGGTCAATAAACTTTGATGTGTCAGGCGATAGTTTTAGTAATTTTGGTTTTGGGGTAGAAGAACGAAATTTTCAAGGGCATGGGCATTCATTTCTAAATAAAGTAACGTGGCGAGCCGATGACCCATTCCAGCGTTTTGGCTGGCGAAGCATCTATACCGTCCCGTACATTGGCAGTAGTTTTGTGTCGGGACAACTAAAACTCATCAATGAGCGTGATTTAGCTCAATATTCAGCACAAATATATCGACCATTTTTGACCATAGAAACTCGAAATGCAGGTTCTGCCGAATTGGGTTATACTCGTGTACGTGAATATAAAAAATTGATTCTGCGGAACGCCGCACGCAATGAGATAGATAGTGCCTTGACTTATAAGGTCAGCTATTTTTATTCAGATGTTTGGTACGGACGAGCTTTTAGACTTGACCCAACGCAACGCAATAAAGAATTAGTTTTGGCTTTAAGAAGAAGTAGCTTTGAATACCGTAAACGCCCAGAAGTGAGTGCTGATTCCAATAAAATTTACTGGAATCGTACTAATTGGTTGGCAAGTATTGGTTATTCTAATCGAAATTACCAACGAGATTTTTTAATTTATGGTTTCGGTAGAACCGAAGACGTTCCCATTGGAAATTTATTTGCTTTTACAATTGGCACAGAAAATACTGAATTTGGTAATCGAAATTATGCGGGAATGCAATTTGCCAAAGGGAAATATTTACCCGCCGACAAAGGATATTTGTATGTTTTAGCAAATGCGGGAACGTATCTTAAACAAAAAGAAATGCAACAGGGTGTAATAGGAGTTCAAAGTTTTTATTTTAGCCCGCTCTTAAAAATTGGGAAATCTCAAACACGTCAATTTATCAATTTGGGTTTTACGTATGGTATTAATCGTGATGCCCTTGATTATCTGAATATTAGTGGGCGAGAAGGTATTTTAGGCGTAAATAGTGAAGGACTTAGGGGCGATAAAAGATTGACACTTGGCTATGAAACCGTTTTGTTTTCGCATAAAAGTATCTTTGGTTTTAGAGTTGCCCATTTTGCTTTTGTGAATTTAGGAATGGTGAGTTTGAAAGGTAAATCTTTGATAGAAAGTAAGATATATCAAGGATATGGCGTTGGATTTCGTTTAAGAAACGAAAATTTAGCCATCAATACTTTTCAAATACGTCTTGGTTATTATCCCAATATTCCAGATATTACTTCTGCTTTTAGGTTTGCTTTTGATGCTTCTCAACCCCTCCGACTCAGAGATTTTGATATTTCTGCACCCTCAATAATTCCACTGCGTTGATTAATAACGATTTAGCTTGGCAATAACTCAATAATCCTCTTTTGATTAACTACTACATACTTTTTTATTTTCCTGATTTTTTTTCTCAGTAATCTCCTTACTGTCAGCTGCTTTGTAGTTGAAGAAGCTCCTTTTTTACTAAATTTAAATACAATCATTGAATTTTTTTCTGAAAGTTTGAACTAAAAATAATCAGTCGTTGTATTATATGTATAGACATATATTGTCAATGTATTATATTTGCATTGAACTAAGAAAAAAATATAATTATGTCAATCGAAAAAGATATTAAGCAGCAAAAGCCATTTAAGAGTGCATACCAAAAAGTGGTGGTAAATATTATGTACACATCCAATTGGATGAATTCTGAGCAGCAAGGTTTATTGAAACCCTTTGATTTGTCAGCTCAGCAATACAATGTACTCAGAATTTTGCGTGGACAGTTTCCGAATCCCATAACTGTAAACGGAATCATTGAGCGAATGCTCGATAAAATGTCGAACGCTTCAAGATTAGTTGATAAGCTTTTGTTAAAAGGCTACGTTTCGAGATGCGATAATGCTGCCGACCGCCGTGCGTGTGATATTAGAATTACTGAAACTGGGTCACAGATTTTAAAGCAAATAGACGAAATTCAGACAAACTGGGAAAATGGAAAACAGTTTTTAAGCGAAGAAGAAGCAGAAACGCTCAGTAGGCTTTTAGATAAGCTGCGTGGAAGCAAAGATGAATAGCATTTTTTTATTTATTATATTTTTTAAATCCAAATTTAGTTCAAAATGAAAGTTGTTAAAAATTTGATGGTTGTAGCGTTTGCTGCATTGGTAAGTGTTTCAGCAATGGCTGATGGTGGAAAAAAAGCTGCTCCAGTGGCATTGAAAGTGAATCCAAGTGCAAGTACTTTCAATTGGCTTGGTAAAAAGGTGACTGGTGAACATAATGGTACAATCGGTATCCAATCAGGAAGTTTGGTTGTAAACGCAGGGAAATTACAAGGTGGCGAGTTTACGATTGATATGAAAACTATCAAATGTTTAGATTTAACAGATGCTGGTTACAATGCAAAATTAGTAGGTCACTTAAGCTCGCCAGATTTCTTTGATGTGACTAATTTCCCAACTGCAAAATTGAAAATCAAAAAAGCAACTGCTAAAGAAAAGGGAAATTATGAGGTAACTGGCGATTTAACAATCAATGGTGTTACTCAGCCCATCACATTCCCTGCGGTTGTGACGGTAGATGCAAAAGGAGCAACAGCAACGGCTAAATTTGACGTTGACCGTACGAAATTTGGTAGCAAATTTGGTTCGAAATCATTCTTTGAATCTATCGGTGATAAGATGATTTATGACAATTTTCAAGTGGATGTTAAAATTGTAGCTGCTAAATAATTCTAAATTACTTTAGTAATATTTTTTCTTAAAAAAGCCATAGATGATTCCATCATTTGTGGCTTTTTTGTTTTAGATTTACGCATTATTCAACATCAAAATCAATTAATAATGGCATATAACGAACCAATGCTCAGAGATGGAGCATTAGATGGGAAAACCTTTATTGTTACTGGCGGAGGAACTGGACTTGGAAAATCAATGTCGAAATATTTTCTCGAACTCGGAGCAAATGTAGTAATTGCAAGTAGAAAATTGGCAGTTTTGGAAGAAACTGCCCATGAACTCGGACAAGCGATTGGTGGACGGAATATCGCTGGAAAAATACTCCCAATTGCTTGCGATGTACGCGATTATGGGGCTATTGAAGCAATGAAAGATAAAACCTTGGCCGAGTTTGGACAAATAAATGGGTTGCTTAATAATGCTGCGGGAAATTTTATTTCGCCAACTGAACGCCTTTCGCACCGAGCTATTGATACAATTGTGGATATTGTATTGAAAGGAACATACTATACAACGCTTGCTTTGGGTAAGCATTGGATTGAGCAAAAACAACCTGCCACCGTACTGAGTATCGTAACTACATATGCTTCCACAGGGTCGGGTTTTGTTGTGCCGTCGGCAATGGCAAAATCTGGGGTTCTGACAATGACCCGAAGTTTGGCCGTTGAGTGGGCAAAATATGGTATTCGTTTCAATGCGATTGCACCTGGGCCTTTTCCAACTAAAGGTGCTTGGGATAGACTTTTTCCCGTCGAGGCTTTTCCTCCACACTTGAGAGAACGTTTCTCTGACCACGGAAACGTACCAATCAAACGAGTAGGAGAGCACCAAGAACTGGCCAATTTAGCGGCTTATTTGATGTCAGACTTTTCTTCTTATATTAACGGGGAGGTAATTACGATTGATGGCGGTGAATGGATAAACGGAGCAGGAGAATTTAACCACCTCAACGAAATTCCGAGCGATATGTGGGATGTGATTCAGGCAGCTATTAAATCGAATACACGAGCGAAGAAACAGTAATATTTAGGTATAATAGCAAAAAATAGTTGGTAAAATGCACAATTATCGATTGTAATAAATTAATAATCAGTGACTTACCTTGTAGTTTTTGAATGATTGATGAAATTAGTTTCATCAATCATTT
>JAIYBU010000189.1 GCA_027488335.1 Cytophagaceae bacterium | reverse complement strand
GTATTGTGCTTTGAATTCTGAAAGTTTGCCTAATTGCGTATCGCCACTTTTTGCCAACGCTTCGATTTCTTCGCAGATAGCAATTTTTTGTTTCAAGTTTTCCTCGTATTCTAATTCGATGGCATTGCCTTTGGCACGTTTTCCATTGAAAAATTCATCACAAGCCTTTTTGAATCGCTCATAGATTTTATCTTTCATTTTCTCAGGAACGTGGCCAATGGTTTTCCAAGTTTTTTGGAGTTCTACCACTTTATCTGTAAATGCAGCCGAAAAGTCTTCAGAGGCTACCAAGGTTTCTACTTGCTCGCAAAGAGCCGTTTTAGCTTTGAGGTTATCCTCTCGTTGAGCTTCTAATTTTGCAAAGAAATCGCCTTTGTTACGGAAGAAGGTTTTCAGTAAGCCCCAGAAATCACGGCTAATGTCTTTGCCTTTTTCTTTTGGCATTGCACCTTTAATGGCATTCCATTGGTCTTGGATTGCCATTACCTCCTTGGTTTTGGCGTTCCATTCGTTGATACTATCGGTCTTAAACTCAATGTAAGGTTTAAGGTTTTCTACCAAACGAAGTTTTGCCCCGTAGATTTCTTCTTGTAACTGGTTGGTTTGTGCCGATTGTTCACGACGTTTGTTGTGAATAATATCAAAAGCTGCTTTCAGACGCTTCCAAAGTTCATCTTGTGCTTCACGAGCGGCTGGGCCAATATGTTTGTACTCTTCCAATAAATCGTTTGCCTGACGCAAGGTTGTATTGCTCAATCCGCCTTCTTCGATTCCTTGAGAAATAGCTTCAATTCGGGCAACGATGTCGGCTTTGGCGGTGAAGTTTTTCTTACGGTCGAGGTCTTTGAGTTCGTTTTGGATATGACGAATGCTGAAATATCTATCAACCAAAGCATTGTAAGCTGACCAAAGTGTGGTATTGTGCGGGGAATTTACATTTCCTGCATTTTTCCAGTCTTCTTGAATCTTCTTAAATTCTTGCCAGTTGCTTTTTGTACCGCCTTTTTCTTCTTCATCAACCACTTCACGGAGGCGTTGTAATAATTGTGTTTTACGCTCGAAATAGTCTTCTTTCAAACGTTCGATTTTTTGGAAGAAACCATTCTTTGCATCTCTGATTTGAGCATTCAACGACTCGAAACGCACTACGAAATTATCGTTTTTGTATTCAAAACCTTCGTTGTTGCCATTATCAGCAATATATTTTTTCAAAGCTTCGGCTTTATCACGAGCTTTTAGGTCATCAAAAATTGGTTTGATTTCACGCATCACTACATCCGCATTTTTTACATCGGATACGCTTACGCCATCGGCTTTGATAGAAGCCAAAAGTTTTTCACCGAGGTCAACAAAATCTTTCTTTGTAAAGTTACTGTAATCAACTTCTTCTTGCGGAGCAACCTCTTCAATTGGCTCAATTGCCAATTCTGCCTCAGCACCCGAAGGCTCAATCGAAGCTATAATATCTTCGCTGTGGGATACTGCTACTGGTGTTTCTTCAATAGTATTTTCTACTGCTTCCGTTACTTCCGACGCTACACTTTCTACCTCTGCAACAGTCTCGCTCGCCACCTCTGTAACGGCGTCAAATGTTTCAGTTGCTTCACTCTCAACGGTGTTTACTGTTTCTTCAACCGCATTTTCGGTTGCATTTTCGATTGTGTCTTTTTGCTCGTTCATATTATCTTTGGCTGTTTCCGCAATGGTTTTACTTTCTACATTTACTGTAGAATTTTCTACTGTTATTGAAGGTGTTTCTTCGTTGGCAGTAGCATCCGTGGCATTTTCTGTCAAATCCAATTCTTTATTGGTCATTTTTAAATGTTCTAAAAAGTTCTCATTAGATTTGCAAATGTAATAAAATTATAGACGAATTACCGTAGGTTTCACAAACTTCATTTCTTATATATATGTTATATACGAAAAAAAACTTAAAAACGTTGCAAACTAATGAATAAAACAGATGTAGCTGCCCTTAGGCAATCATATACTCGAAACGAACTGTTAGAGGAAAATGTTTTAGAGAGTCCTATTAAACAATTTGGGAAGTGGTTTACTGAAGCATTGAATGCCAAAATTTTAGAACCGAATGCCATGACACTTTCGACGGTTTCGGACGGAAAACCGCATGGTCGAATTGTGCTGTTGAAAGGTTTTGACGAAAATGGGTTTAGTTTCTATACCAATTATAGAAGTAATAAAGGCAATGAAGTGGCCGAAACGCCTTTTGCCTCGTTGACTTTCTTTTGGGGAGAGCTGGAGCGTCAGGTTAGGATTGAGGGGTGTATTGAGAAAGTCAGTGGCGAAGAATCAGATGAATATTTTCATTCACGCCCACGAGGTAGCCAGATTGGAGCGTGGGTATCGAATCAAAGTTCGGTTATTGAGGGAAGAGAAGTCATTGAGCAACGTTTGGCTGAATTGGAGAATGAGTTTAAAGACCTTGAGCTAATTCCAAGACCTGCTCATTGGGGTGGGTATTGTGTGAAGCCTGAAAGAATAGAGTTTTGGCAAGGTCGGCCGAATCGTTTACATGACCGAATTTTATTTACGAAAGTTGATGATAATTGGAAAATTGAACGACTTTCTCCGTAGATTTAATGATTGAATGCCTCAATGAGTGAATGATAGAATTTAATATTTTGCTATTCAATCATTCACTCATTCAGAAAGGGCGGCGTTCCGCTCCAAAATTATATTTATTTCAACCTAAAACAGACTATAAACTATGCGTTACGACTTCATTATTATTGGAGCTGGTTCGGCTGGCTGCGTTTTGGCTAATCGGCTTTCAGAAAACCCAAACCATAAGGTTTTACTTTTGGAAGCAGGTGGACCCGACAAAAAAATGGAAATTCATATTCCTGCGGGTTATGCCAAGCTCTTTAAGACGGAAGTCGATTGGGGTTTTACTACCGAACCTCAAAAACACGTATTGAATAGACGAATTTATTTGCCTCGTGGCCGAACGTTGGGCGGAAGTAGCTCTACTAATGCCATGGCGTATGTACGTGGAAACAAAGAAGATTATAATGATTGGGCGAAGCTGGGTAATAAAGGTTGGGGATATGATGATATATTGCCGTATTTCAAGAAATCGGAGCATAATGAACAAATTTCAAATGCTTATCACGGAAAAGGTGGTTGGCTCAATGTGACTTATGCAACGAGATTTGATACGCCTTTTTCAGATGCTTTTGTAGCCGCTTGCGATGAGACAGGCATTAAACGCAACGATGATTATAATGGTGAAAAACAAGCAGGTGCGAGTCGCTTACAGTTTACGATTAAAGATGCAAAAAGGTATAGTGCTGCGTCTGCCTTTTTGAAGCCTGTGATGCACCGAAAAAACCTGACAGTTCGGACAAATTCGCCCGTAAAGCAAATTTTGATTGAAAACGATAAGGCAGTTGGTGTAGAATATTTTACTGGTAAAAATACTACCGATAAAGCATTTGCCGATAAAGAAGTGATTTTATCGGCAGGAGCGTTTGCTTCGCCACAACTATTGATGCTTTCGGGGGTGGGCGATGCTGAGGAATTGAAGAAACATACTATAGTATGTAAGAAAAATATTTCGGGCGTAGGCAAAAACCTACAAGACCATTTGTTTTCGGGGGTAAGTTGTTTGTCGAATCAAGAATTTGGGCAAAACCATCATCTGAAACCGTTGAATCAATTGAAAGGTTTGTTGAAATATGTTTTTACAAAAAAAGGAGTTTTTACGATTAGCCCATTGGAATCGGCTGCCTTTTGGATGACTGATGATAGTCCCGACCGAGTAAATTATCAGTTTCATTTTGCTTCCTTGCAAGTTGGAGAAGGTTATGATTATGATTTTTATGATATGAATACTTTTCCGCACACTGATGGCTTCACGATTTTGCCGACACTGCTTCGTCCAGAAAGTAGAGGTTACGTGACTCTTGGAAGTAATAATGCAATGGATGCTCCGATTATCCAACCTAATTTTTTAGAAGCCGAACAAGACCAAATTACGCTTCTGAAAGCCGCCAAAAAGGCTATTGAAGTATTGCAAGCACCTGCTTTTGACCAATACCGAAAAGCGTTGATTACTCCACCCGATAGAAGTTCGGATGATGCGATTATGCTACACTTGAAAAAACAACTCGAAACGGTGTATCACCCAGTGGGAACGTGCAAAATGGGAAATGATGAAATGGCTGTGGTTGATGACCAATTAAGAGTAAGAGGAATCGAAGGGTTGCGAGTGATTGATGCGTCGGTCATGCCAACTATTGTTTCGGGTAATACGAATGCGGCTGTCTATATGATTGCTGAGAAAGGGGCGGAGATGATATTGGGATAACAATGCCATAATGTGGAAAATATTCTAAAAGACATATCTAAATATGCTATTCTTTTGAAAGAAGCTGATTTTTCTGAAAATGAAAAATTAGCCCAATGGCTTGGTACTATGCCAGCCAATGAAAGAGCGATTAAAATTACAGAAGCAAGGCTAAAGTGTAAGTTACCAAAAGATTATATTGAGTTTTTGAAGATTTCAAATGGTTTTCCGCAAACAATTGATAGTATCAACTCAAGTCTTTTATCCCTTGAAAAAGTGGATTTGTTCTACCATTTAGATAAAGAAACCGTTGAAATTTGGTGTGAAGGAAATTCTAAATTAGGTGAAATTTTGAAAAGAAGCATTTTAATTGGTGGCTTTCATGAAGAACAACAAGTTTTATTGATTCCTCCCAAAAAAGCTAACTCAAATTGGGCTTGCTGGAAATTTGCCTATTGGATTCCTGGTGAGCGTCGTTTCAGAAACTTTACAAATTATCTTAAAAGTGAACTTGATTTTTTGAAAAGTCAGACTAAAGTTTTCCGAAAACAATAAGGTGAAGCATCAGAAGATGCTTCACTCCATAAACTTCTTCAATCTTCTCTACCTTCCTTCCGATTCGCATCGGCCATTCGGACAATCTTTGGAGTAAATTTTGCCAAAACTTTCACTAAATCGGTTTGTGCTGAAATTACATCGTTGATGTCTTTATAAACCATTGGTGCTTCGTCTAAATCGCCGCCGATGAGTTCGATGTCGTGTTCGTTCAGAATCTTATTCATCGAATTTTTGGTGACCGAGTTAAAAGCTGCCGTACGGCTCATCAAACGTCCTGCTCCGTGCGAGGCTGAATTGATAGAATTAGTATTTCCTAAACCACGCACCACAAAACCTGGAGCAGTCATCGAACCTGGAATAATTCCTAAGTCGTTTGCACCCGCAGGCGTTGCACCTTTGCGGTGAACCAAGACCTCTTTCCCATTAAATTGCTCTTTCCAAGCAAAATTATGGTGATTTTCGACCATTAAAAGTGGTCTTTCTGAGATTGCCTTAGCTATTTTTGCATGAATTTCGTGGTGGTTGGCCGAGGCATAATCGCCTGCCAAATTCATAGCAATCCAATATTCTTGGCCTTCTTCGGTGTTTAAATCGAGCCATGCCAAATGTGCGGCTTGTTTTGGTAAAACTGTTTTTTGCATCGCAATTTTTGAATAATGACCTGCAATTGTTCCGCCAAAACCCCGTGAACCTGAGTGCGATAGTAAAGCCAAATATGTACCCGCTGGTAAATTGAGTAAATCATCTTGTTCGGCGACTTCCAACAAGCCCCATTCAACAAAGTGATTACCAGTGCCTGAGGTTCCGAGTTGGCGATAGGCTTTATCTTTCAAATCACGGATAATTTTGGTGGCTGTCCATTCGGGTTTATCCATCACCGATGTATCTGACTTACGGGCGGTTTCGCCACCCATACCAAACTTGGTGTTTTCGAGTAAAGTTCGTTTTAAAAGATGAGGCTCACGCTTAAAAATATCAGCCGAAACATCAAAAACTGATAAGCACATACGGCAAGCAATATCAACCCCAACTGCATAAGGAATGATTTTGTCGGCTTCGGTAGCTAACACGCCACCGATGGGCAAACCATAACCCTGATGAGCATCTGGCATTAACGCACCAGCCACCGAAATTGGTAAACTCACGGCCGTATTCATCTGATTTAAAGCTCCTTGCTCAATGAAGCTTTCCCCAAAAATTTTGTAGGCTACGTTTTCATCTCGTAAACCAAATTCGCTTGGTAAAGCCTTTGGCTTTTCATCAATTTGCATGAATTCTTCTTTCGGAATATAGGCAAGACCTTCATCGGTAAGCTTTATTTCGATGCCTTGTTTTTGTAATTCGTAAATTTTTTGAGCCAAATTTGTTACTTTATTCTTTGAATAAGCAAATTTTTTTGGATTTTCGAGCATTTGAGCGAATAAGCCCAAGGCTTTTTCTGATGGATATTCGGCTCGCTCGGTTAGGCCTTTGGCAACTCTCAGAAATGCGTCATGCAAATCTTCTGGAATTGCTGCAAGGGCTGTTATTTGTTCGATTGTTATGTTCATTTGTTTGATTAATTGTAGAGACGTTATGCAACGTCTCTACTCTGCGTTTTTTGTTAAACTTTTACAAAAATCTGCTTCAATTGGTCGATGATTTGTCCGTTTCCAGCTACTGAGATTGAGCCAATTTTATCGGCAATTTTCTCAACGTATTCCATCTCTTTCAATTTCCACAAAGTTTCGTTTTCTTCCATCAATTTTGCGGTGTTCAATAAGCTTCTCATCGAGGCTGTTTCTTCACGACGCATGATATTGTTGGCTTGAGCTTTTTTCTCAGCCATCAAAACTTGATTCATGATGTCCTTCATTTCGCCTGGCAAAATGATGTCTCGTACACCGCAGCTTTTTACTTCGATGCCTAAATTTGATACTTTTGTTGTGGTATTTTTCAAGATAAATTCACCGATGGCATCTTTTTTATCCAATAACTCATCGAGAGTGAAACTTCCCACGTATTCACGCAAGGCCAATTGCAACAAGATATAGAGTTGTTTTTCGTACTCTTTGTTTTCGTATAACGCCTTTACAATATCAGTGATTCGGTACTGAACAAAGAAATTTAACCGTAAATTGGCTTTATCTTTAGTCAATATTTCTTGCCCCGATACCTCCAATTGCAACTGACGCATATCAGCTTTTGCTACATGAATGGTGGTGGCGTTTTTCCACCAATGATACGTTCCTCCGTCTAAAACTTTCTCAAATTTTCCATCGACAATCAAGACTCCTTTTTCGTAAGATTCTACCACATAGCTACGAATATACATCGGTAACCGAGCAGTTAATAACTGTTTATTGATATTTTCGGTGATGTCTATTTTATTTAAATCGACCTTGGTGTAAGTAAAATTCAGTACACCTTTCCAGAAGGCATATCGACCAGCGGGCATGACCATACGAAAACGATTATCTTCGTATTGAATCACGATTTCGTTGTCTTGTACTTCTACAACTTCCAAAGCCTCTGCGATTTCTGAATGTTGCAAAAGTAAATTTAGCTCGATGGGTGCTATAAACTGCGTGCCTTTGTCATAGATATAAGCCTCTTCGTTTCGCCAGAACCAGTACGAACCTTCTGAAAGCATTTGCTTGAAAGCCCCATTCTTCAAAACCAACCCAATTTGATTGGTATTTACTCTTACTTTTTGCATTGTTTTATAAAGTTTAATTGTGTTTAGAACTAAAAGTCAGCCCGAGAAAATCTGATTCTGCTAAGCGGAAAGCGGCTTGAGAGATGATTGAATATTTGGTTTTGAATATATCTTTGAACTTTTTCAACATTCGTAACTCGCTTATTGCGAGTTAGTTATATTGTTTTAGTTTGCAGAAATATAAAAAAGCAAAATATCCGTTCTAAATCGGTATCTACTGTTTTACGAGCTTTGTTTGAATTGTGAACCATATTCTTACGAATTACTTCACCCAAACTTGCCCAGACTGACGCTATCATATTGGGGCATGATAAAACCCTTCCTTCATCCAAAGAGCTTCCGTGCGGGGAAGTGTGGGAATCGAACCCACTAATCGAGAATCTACTGCTCTACCAAACTGAGCTACTCTGAACCTAATCAAAGAAGGGATTTGAACCCTTGACCTGTAGGTATCTGGTGATAGAAGTCGCTTTCAACGACAGCATATTGGTAGTAATTACTCCAACACTATGGGGCCATACAGAAACCCTCATCAGGTTCGAGAGAAAAAACTTCCATCGTCTGGGTAGCAAGATTCGAACTTGCGAACCGATGTTTCCAAAACACCGTTGTATAGCCTCTGCATAACACCCAGTTTTTACTATTTTTAACCTTACTTTCAGATTGATGATACAAAGTTCAGAACTCAATACGCAGCCTATTTGCGTAGTTAAAATATTTTTTAATATTTTTTTAATTTGTTAATAATCAATTGATTGCGAAGAGCAGTGGAGCGTATCTTCTAAAATGTCCATAAATTTCTGATTTTAATGAGTTGAAAATCAGTCTGGTCACAAAAAAGCCCGACCTCGTTTTGGTTGAGGTCGGGCTTTATGCGGGTGTTCAAATCCAGAACATACCTATGGGCATAAACACTCGTACCTCAGTCGTATTGCTTTGTCAAAATCTGCTTGTGCATCTGTATTCGAGCGATAACTGCCAATCGAACATACTTCTCCCCACGCACAGACAATCAGACTTTGCAATCCTACGGGTTTTGGGTGTATGTTTCTGAGCATTAGCATTTTGTTAGCTTGTTTTTTCGTTTTAAAAAATAAAAATTATTTTAAGTTTTTGGCAATAAAAAAGCCCGACTTTTTGGGGTCAGGCTCAGATAAATTTTGGTGTAGTGTTTAACTACAAATTATACCTGTGCCATGTATGCAAAATTCTTCCAAACGGGCTTTTTGCTCCGCAACTGAAAGATGTATTTTTTAAATAATTTTGCATTTTTTTCTGTTTGTTTTTGTGTTACAAAGGTACGTGAAAAGATTTTATATATTCCAAGATATTTCCCAGTTATTTTTATTTTTTTTTAATGCACTTATAGTCAATTACTTATGAATGGTGGTTTTTATAAGAAAGATGTCTTTTACTCTTGGAAAGCTGATTTGTATAGGTTAAATGAAGAAGATGTTAACGAAATAAAATTGTCGTTGTTAAGTATTTGAAATATTTTGGAAGGATAAATGATTTCAGAATATAGGACTCATTTTATGCCCATTTTTTTAGCAAATTTATTACAAAAAATGGTGTTCGTTTTATGTAAAAATATACCTTTAAAAAGTTCTCATTTTCCACTCAAAATTTTATTAATGAAGGATAAAAAAAACGAAGCACCTTCCGATGCTCCGCCTTCATACTCAGTTCATTAATTTACTCAAATATCGTTTGATAAACTCAAGTTATTTGTCCAATTTCGTTAATTCTCCTTTGCTATACGGTTTAGTTTCGACAAACGTTTCTTTACCTTTTTTGTTAACAAAACCACTTCTTCCGAAGATACTCACACGAGCCATTCCTTCCGAAAAATTGTATGCTTCATCATAAATCATCGGAATTATTTCTTCCCCCGATTTATTAATAAATCCGTATTTCCCAGCAATCGCTACTCTTGCTACACCTTCCGAGAAACCCCAAACATTGTCATATTTTACAGGTGTTACTTCTTTGCCAGTTTTGTCGATTACGCCGTATTTACCTTTTACACTTACCACCATCAAACCCTCTGAAGAACCTTCGATGAAATCATAAATCACTGGAACAACTTCGTTGCCTGCTTTATCAATCACTCCCCATTTGCGTTTGCTGCGTACAACCGCCAAGCCCTCTGGGAAGCTATCAACTTCATCAAACGTATCTACCACAAATAGAGCATCGTTTTTATCAATAAAACCCCATTTTTTATTGTCAGTTTTTACTGCTGCACGGCCTTCTGCAAAGCTTTTAGCCGATTTATACCTCAAAGGAATAATCTGAATACCCTTTTTGTCAATGAAACCATATTTGTTTTCAATCGCTACGCAGGCCATTCCTTCCGAAAAACTTTCGGCCTTGTCGAATTGTGGATGTGCCACATATTTGTTCTTTTCATCAATCACGCCCCATTTTCCGTATTGTTTCACAAAGGCTAAACCTTCGCTGAAACTTAATACGTTTTCGTACTGAGGAGTAATTTTTAATTTACCTTTTTTATTAATGAATCCCCATTTGTCTGCCAATCTAACGGCTGCCATCGACTGTGAAAAATTAAGTGCTTCGTCATAAACAAAAGCAATTTTTTCCTTACCAGATTTGTCAACAAAACCCCATTTACCATTTTTTTCTACGGCTGCCATGCCTTCGCTCATGTCGTAGGCATTTTCGTACATGGCTGCTACAATCGCTTTTCCTTTTTTGTCAACGAAACCAATTTTATCTTTTGTTTTAATACGAGCAATACCCGATTGAAAATCGCTTATTTGTGTGGCTGATGCAAATTTCATTTTTGCTTCTTGGGCAAAAATAGTACTTGAAAATAAAGCCAACCCACAAAATAGGCTTCTTTGTAAGTTGTTGTTAAGAAAATTACTCATGGGATTATATGGTTATTAGGAAAACAAACTTGTACATTACTTAGATATTATTCTGCCAAACCTATGCCAATCGATTCTTTTTGTATATAATCTTACCCAGCGGATACATCTGTCTATTTGGTAGTTTTTAAATCGCAACTTGTCAAGTTTAATTTTAGTGTTTCTTAGGAGTCAAACTCAGTGCCAAGCTCGCCCTAAAAGAGAATCTTGCGTAACGGATATATGAGCGAAACCTAAGGAAGGCGTGCCTTTGAAGAAAGCCTTCCTTTTGTTAACCATCAAAAAATATTACCTTTGTACAAAATATCAGATAGCAAATAGAGCATAAATGAAAATTTCGTACAATTGGTTAAAGAGCCTGATTGATATTCAAGAATCGGTCGAAGAAATTGGTAAATTATTGACCGCTACTGGCTTAGAAGTAGAAGGTATTGAAGAAATAGAGTCGATTAAAGGTGGCTTGAAAGGTTTTGTAGTGGGCGAGGTGCTTACTTGTGAGACTTTTATGGTGAAAGAAAAGCAGTTAAGTTTAACAACTGTAAGTATAGGTGCTGAAACACCTTCGACGATTGTTTGTGGAGCTGCCAATGTAAGAGCAGGGCAAAAAGTAATCATTGCTACGCTCGGAACTACTATTTATTTTGAAGACGGAAAATCGTTTGTCATCGAAAAACGTAAAGTTTATGGGCATCCGTCAGAAGGAATGATTTGTGCCGAAGACGAAATCGGAACGGGACATTCGCACGATGGAATTTTGGTTTTAGATACAGCCCTGCCAAATGGCACACCAGCGATGGAATATTTCAAATCAATTGGAAAATCGTTTGAGGCTGATTATCAAATTGAAATTGGTCTTACACCAAATCGTGCTGATGCGGCCTCGCATTTGGGCGTTGCTCGTGACCTCAGAGCGGTTTTAGGTCGTGAAATCAACATGCCATCCATCGAAAACTTTAAGCCTGTTGCCAAAAAGTCTGATTTTCAAATAATTTTAGAAAATACGGAAGCTTGTCCACGTTTTTGTGGTTTAGAAATCCGTGGAATTGCGGTAAAGGAGTCGCCAGAATGGTTAAAAAATGCTTTATTGGCTATCGGTCTGAACCCAATTAGCAATATAGTTGATATCACGAATTATATTTGTCATACACTTGGCCAACCGATGCACGCTTTTGATGCCGACGAAGTAAAAGGGCATAAAATTGTGGTGCGTGTGCCAGAAAAAGGCACAAAATTCACTACGCTTGATGGAACGGAACGCACACTTTCGGGTAATGATTTGATGGTTTGCAATGCTGAGGAACCAATGGCGATAGCGGGGGTTTTTGGTGGACAAAAGTCTGGTATTAAATCAACTACGCAAAATGTATTTTTAGAAGTTGCTTATTTTAACCCAGTTTGGGTACGTCGAACTGCGACGTTTCATGGCCTAAAAACCGATGCTTCGTTCCGCTATGAGCGTGGCACTGACCCAAATATGCCACCGTTTGCGATTCGCTTGGCAGCCGTTTTGATTCAAGAATTGGCGGGTGGTGAAATAATTGGCGAGCCAACGGATGTGTATCCGAATCTGATTGGTAATTTTGAAATTACGGTTAAGCACAAAAATATCAATCGCCTAATTGGTAAAAACTTAGACGACCGCTTGATTCATAAGATTCTGAAAAGCCTTGATATTGAAATTTTGAGCGACAACGGCAGCGAAATGCAAGTAAGCGTTCCACCTTACAGAGTGGATGTAACCCGTGAAGCTGATGTGATTGAAGAAATTTTGAGAATCTATGGTTTTGATAATATCGAACTTTCAGAAACCCTCCAGACTGATTTCTTATCATCGTTTGCCGAGAAAGATGCCGATAAATTGCAGTTCCGTATTATTGAGCTACTGGCAGCGAATGGTTTCAACGAAATTCAGACACTTTCAATTACTCGACCTGCTTATAATCAAGCACTTGAAGCAACTGCAAAAGGCGAGACTGTGGTACTTTTGAATCCACTAAGTGAAGAACTTTCGGTCATGCGTTCGAGTCTTTTATTAACAGGTATGGAATCGGTGGCCTATAATATCAATCGTCGTCAGAAAGATTTGAAATTGTTTGAGTTTGGTCGTAGCTATTTTAAGAAAGACGATAAATACAAGGAAAATAAGCACTTGGGCGTATGGATGACGGGAAATCGTCAGTCCGAATCATGGGCGAGCCCAAGTACGCCTTTGGCATTCCATGATTTGGCTTTGGTGGTGCAAAAGATTTTGAAGGCAATGAAAGTTGTGAAGTTCGATACGCAAGAAGCCGATTTTTCGGTTTTTCAATATGGCCTTACTTATTTAATCAACAAAAAGCCAGTCGTAAGTTTAGGTTTAGTAAAACCACAGTTGGCTAAATTGGCGGATGTGAAACAAGCAGTTTTCTATGCTGACTTCGATTGGGAGTATTTATTGAAACAATATTCGAGTAAAGTCGCATTTGTTGAGATTCCGAAGTTTCCAGAGGTACGACGTGACCTTTCATTGGTGATTGATTCGGAAGTGAAGTTTGAGCAGGTTGCGGCCATTGCAGCTAAAACCGAAAAGAATTTACTTCAAAGCATCAACGCTTTTGATGTTTATGCAGGAGAAAAATTGGGAGAGGGTAAGAAATCATACTCAGTAAGCTTCACACTCATTGACAAAGAAAAGACCTTAACCGATGATGTAATTGATAAAACAATGCAACGCCTGATTGCGGCCTACGAAAAAGAATTAGGAGCGATAATTAGAAAGTAATGGTAGCCCTATTGAAATGGGGACTAATAAAATAACAGATTAAATTTACATGAATAATCGGACCTCAAGTCCGATTATTTTTTTATAAAGTCATTTCTTTGTTTTCTTATTTGGTCAATTTCTTGACTGAACGAGATAGGCTGAATTGTTTTTTTGCTCAAAAATGTAATCTTTTCAAAAGAAAAGCGTCTCAATAAAAACTAAAACAATTTTGCGAATGAAAAAGTATGTGATGTTTGCCATTTCGGCAGCTATTTTGAATGTTTGCGTAGGAAATATGAGTGTAGCAACTACTACAAGCTTAGTAATTGTTCAAGACGAAACACCAGAAGCTGAAATTCTTTTAGATAAAGCAGTAGAAGCCGAAGCCGCTGGAAATCAAGAAGCTCTTTTGAGTTCATTGACGGCTGGTACGGCTGCTCTTGAAAAAGAGGCTAATGCCGATAAAGGAAGTTTCAAAGATAAACTTTTGAATCAAGTGGGAGCATTACAGAAATTTGCTCCAATGGTAAAGAGTGGACTTTTGAAGGGCGATGTATTGAAAAAAGTAATTAATACAGTGAAAATGCTCTTAGCTGCCAAGAGGATTGAAAGTGCGTTAGGTGGTTCGAACCTTTTGGAAAATGTGGGTGGTCTAACCAAAAATTTAGGTTTAATGAAAGCAGGTTTGCCTGCTCTCGGGGGCGATTCTCAACGTAAACTCGGCGGCTTACTTGATACTGCCATGAGTAGCGTAGGCAACCTCAGTAAAGGAGGCATGACTGCTAAAACTGCCGAACCAGCCGTAAAAAAACAACTCGGCGGAATCTTAGATTTTGTTAAAGAAGCGATGTGAATTTTGCGTTATGAGTTTAGAGTTCTGAGTTATTTTTCACTCAGAAGTCTAAACTCAGATTTCAGAACTCTTGACATAGTTCAATCAAAACGCCATTTGTGCCTTTTGGGTGTAGGAAACACACCAATTTATTATCCGCACCACGCTTAGGTGTTGTGTTTAAAAGAATAAAACCTTCTCCTTCCAAACGTTTCATTTCTGCCAAAATATCATCTACTTCAAAAGCAATATGATGAATACCTTCACCTTTTTTCTCAATAAATTTTGCTATTGCACTATCAGGATTTGTGGCTTCGAGTAATTCAATTTTGGTCGCATTTATTTTAAAAAAAGAAGTCGTAACTCCTTCACTTTCAATACTTTCAGATTTATAGGGAGCTGTATTGAAAAGTTTTGTAAATAAATCATTTGATGCTGTAATGTCTTTTACGGCAATACCGATGTGTTCTACGTTGGTTAGCATATTCTTTTGTTCAGTAAGATTGTGATTGATGTAAGCCAATGGACTATCGACCGTTGACCCAAAAATCTCATCTCAAAAGAATAGAAATTTTACGAAAAAATCTAACTTGAAACTTAAATAATCGCTAAACGATATAGAAACGCCTTCCTTCATGCCCTACCTTACAAATTCTTCTTTTTCAATTCACTAACCGCATAATTGGCAGCACGAGCCGTAAGAGCCATGAAAGTAAGTGAAGGATTCTGATTGCCGATGGATGTCATACAAGCACCGTCGGTAACGAAAACATTTTTACAAGCGTGTAGCTGGTTCCACTCATTGAGCAACGAAGTCTTTGGGTCTTTACCCATTCTTACACCACCCATTTCGTGAATATCCAACCCTGGGTTTTGCTTACTATCAAACATATTAATGTTTTTGCAGCCTGCTTTTTCAAGCATTTCTGAGGCTTGCACATGAAAATCTTTCATCATTTTATGGTCATTTTCATCATAACCAATGGAAGTAATCAATTGCGGTACGCCCCAAGCATCGGTTTTGTCTTTGCTGAGCCTTACATGATTTTCTTTTTTGGGAATCGTCTCGCCTTGCATCTGAATATAAACGCCCCATGTATCACCTGGGTGAGTGAGATTCTCTTTAAAATCTGCTCCAAATGCTTCGGGTTGTGAGCCTCGCTGCCACGAACCACGCCCTGCCGAAAATGCTACCATATAGCCACGTTGGAAATCGGTTTCTTGTTTTTCAACGTTTCTAAACGAGGCCATAAATGCCGAAGTTGGTCGGCGACCATAGTAATATTTATCGGTGTAACCATCAAAAGTTGCTCCACCTTGCCCACGATATTGGTGAAAAGCAATGTATTGCCCTAATACACCACTGTCATTTCCCAAGCCATTCGGAAAACGGTTAGAGGTAGAGTTTAATAAAATCAGATTAGAATTGAGAGTTGCCGCATTGACAAATATGATTCTTGCTTTATAGTCAATACTTTCTTTGGTGTTGGTATCAATCACTCGCACGCCCGATGCTTTAGTACTTTTTTCATCATAAATAATTGAATGAACAACCGAGTGTGGGCGAATGGTGAGTTTACCTGTTTTGGCTGCCCACGGAAGGGTAGAGGAATTTGAACTAAAATAGCCACCAAACGGACAGCCACGCTCGCACAAACTACGGGCTTGGCATTGTCCACGGCCTTGTTTGGCGTGAATTTCGTTAGGTTTTGTCAGATGAGCACATCTACCAATAATCACTTGGCGGTCTTGGTAGTGTTTTCTTACTGCCGACTGAATGTGTTTTTCTACACAATTCAATTCCCATGCAGGCAAAAATTCGCCATCTGGTAGATTTTTGATATTATCTTTATTTCCCGAAATTCCTGCAAAACGCTCTACATGGCTGTACCAAGGAGCAATATCTTTATATCTGATTGGCCAATCTACCGCAAACCCATCACGAGCGGGAGCTTCAAACTCGTATTCGCTCCAACGCTGGGTTTGTCTCGCCCAAAGCAGCGATTTTCCACCCACTTGGTAGCCACGAATCCAATCAAAGGGCTTTTCTTGAATGTAAGGGTGTTGTTCGTCCTTTACAAAAAAATGCTGAGTGGCTTCTGAATAAGCATAGCAACGATTGACGATGGGATTTTTCTGTAAATCTTCTCTGGTATCTCGTAGCCGATGCTCAAATTCCCAGATATTGGTCATCGAGGTCGGATAGTCTTTTACGTGCTCGACCATTCCGCCACGCTCCAAAACGAGGGTTTTTAGCCCTTTTTCGCAGAGTTCTTTGGCCGCCCAGCCACCACTAATGCCCGAACCGATTACGATTGCATCATAAGTTGTGCTTTTGTCAGCATCGATATTGAAATTCATAGTTTTGTTGAGTTGAAAGAGAAACAAAATTATGAGAATTTTGGGGAATTACAAGAATACAAAAGTGGTTTGATTTTAGGTGAAAGCATAAAATAGAACCGCTTAGTGCTTGGTATATATTTTCTATTCTACAAACTCAAACTGTATAACAGTGAAGAAGTATAAGAGTGAGTTTTACTCATTCTTTTTCGTACTCCGAAAGATTGTCGGTTATTTATTAATGCTATAATCGTCAATGATTTTTTGAAAAATATAACAAAAAAGAAAATCTGATTCTAATTTTTCTCTCAAAATCCCCTTTTTTCTCCTAAATTTGAATTAAATTTTACAAACTTTTAGCAAGCAGAGAATCGTGGCAAGACCTTCAAAAGAAGAATTAGTAAAGCAAATCAAGGAAACTCCCTTAAACCGTCAATATAACCAAATTAAGTCAAAATACCCTGGAGCGATGTTGTTGTTTCGGGTCGGTGATTTTTACGAAACATTTGGTGAAGATGCCATTCGTGCCTCAAGAATCCTCGGAATCGTACTAACTCGCCGAAATAATGGTGGAGCTCAAGAAGAATTGGCAGGATTTCCACACCATTCGCTCGATACCTATTTGCCTAAACTCGTTCGTGCAGGCGAACGTGTAGCCATTTGCGACCAACTCGAAGACCCTTCAACCGCCAAAGGTATTGTGCGTCGTGGGGTTACCGAACTCGTTACACCTGGGGTTTCGTTCAACGATAATGTGTTGAACCACAAACAAAACAATTATCTGGCTTCTATTCACTTTGCGAAACCCGATTATTTTGGCGTTTCGTTTCTTGATGTTTCAACGGGTGAATTTCTCACAACCGAAGGAAATACAGCCTATATTGATAAATTATTGCAAAGTTTTGCACCTTCAGAAGTGCTTTATTGTAAAAAATACCGAGGAGAATTTCAAGTACTTTTCGGCGATAGATTTAATGAGTTTACGTTTGAAGACTGGGCTTATAAATTCGATTTTGGCTATAATTTGCTCTTAAATCACTTTAAAGTAGCTACTTTGAAAGGTTTTGGCGTAGATACCATGCCTGATGGAATCATTGCGGCGGGCGTAATTTTGCGTTATTTGGCTGATACTGAGCATAAAGAAATGGGACATATTTCTCGCATAACTCGCCTTGATGAAGACAAATACGTTTGGCTCGATAAATTTACGATTCGTAACCTCGAATTGGTTTTTGCTCAGCACGATGGTGGTGTTCCTTTAATTCAAATTCTTGACCACACCATTACACCGATGGGAGCGAGGTTGTTGCGTAAATGGTTAGTTTTACCGCTAAAAGAACGCTCACTCATTCAAGAGAGGCTCGATACTGTTGAATTTTTTGTGAAGAATGATGAAATTTTGGAGCAACTTTCTACACTTCTCAAGCCAATCGGAGATTTAGAGCGTTTGATTTCAAAAGTAGCCGTTCGACGCATCAATCCACGAGAATTGGTAACGCTCAAAAGAGCTTTAATGCAAATTGAACCTATCAAAAAGCAACTGGCTTTGGGCGGAGAAAAGTTTGCAGTTTTGCAAAAATACATCAATCAACTCACTGATTGTCAGTATCTTATCGAGAAAATCGAAAAAGAATTACGTGATGATGCCCCTGTTGTAACGAACCAAGGGAACATGATAAAGTCAGGGGTAGATGCCGAACTTGATGAATTACACAAAATTGCTTTTTCGGGAAAAGATTTCTTGATTGAAATTCAAAATCGAGAGTCGGCTCGGACAGCGATTCCTTCGTTGAAAATTTCTTACAACAAAGTTTTTGGGTATTATCTTGAAGTATCCAATGCACACAAAAGCAAAGTTCCACCCGAATGGATTCGTAAACAAACACTCGTCAATGCCGAGCGATATATTACGGAGGAATTAAAAATTTACGAAGAAAAGATTCTGACGGCCGAATCGAAAATCTTTGAAATTGAATACCGAATTTTCAACGAATTGGTGCTGGCTGCTAATGAGTTTGTGACACAAATTCAGCAAAATGCTCGTGTGATTTCTATCCTTGATGCTCTTTCTTCGTTCGCAAAGGTGGCTCAGAAGAATAATTATTGTAAACCACAAGTGTCTGATAATAAGGTGCTTAATATTAAAGAAGGACGCCACGCAGTTATTGAGCAACAACTTCCTTTGGGCGAAGCCTACATTCCGAATGATTTATTTTTGGATGACCAAACCCAGCAAATTATCATCATTACAGGGCCAAATATGGCGGGTAAATCGGCCTTACTTCGCCAAACTGCTTTGATTTCGCTCATGGCACAGGTAGGTAGTTTCGTGCCCGCCGAAAGTGCCGAATTGGGTATTGTCGATAAGATTTTTACAAGGGTAGGAGCGAGTGACAACCTTTCTCGTGGCGAATCGACATTTATGGTTGAAATGACCGAAACGGCTTCCATCCTGAATAATTTGAGCGATAGAAGTCTGATAATCATGGATGAAATTGGTAGAGGAACCAGCACCTACGACGGTGTAAGTATTGCTTGGAGTATTGCAGAATATTTGCATAATCACCCCAAATGTAAACCTTACACGCTCTTTGCTACGCACTATCATGAACTCAATCAACTCGCTGAAGATTTTAGTCGTATCAAAAACTTTAATGTTTCGGTAAAAGAACTTGATAATAAAGTTGTATTTTTACGTAAGCTCAAAGAAGGAGGCAGCGAACATAGCTTTGGTATTCATGTGGCACAAATTGCAGGTATGCCACAATCGGTAGTGCTTCGAGCCAACGAAATTTTGCATCATCTCGAAAAAGACCATATTAAGGAAGATAATAAAGAGCGTATTCGTGAAGCTCCGAAAAACAACTTTCAACTAAGTTTTTTTGAGCCAGAAGACCTAAAAGTTGAAGAATTGAAAGCAAAATTAAAAGCAATAGATGTAAATACGCTTTCTCCAATCGAAGCTTTATTAAAGCTTAACGAATTGGTAAAATTAGTATAAAAGAATACCATTTTTCTAATAACTAAATCACAAATAACTAAAAATCATGGCATCATTTAACATCGACTACCCAGGTTCGTCTAACGAATTTGTGGTAAACGCAACAAAAGCAATTCAGAACAAGGGCGGTATTTTTCAAGGAAATGCAAATGCTGGTTCGTTTAGTTTACAAACGCTTATTGGAGCAGTAAAAGGTAATTATAAAGTCATTTCAGAGCCAAATAGTCCACAAACAAAAGTTGAAATAACAATTACTAAAAAGCCAATGATTGTGCCGATGGGTAAGATTCAAGAAGTTATTAGTTCGTATTTTTGACAATATAAGTAGCACAATTCTACGAATTGTGTTTTATAAAAATAAAAGACACAATTCATAGAATTTTACGACCAATTATGAGGAAAATTATTATCGTTTTAATAGTAGCTTTGGGTTTTGTTGCCTGTAAAGGCAAAGCTGATAAAGCCCGTGAAATAGTCGATAAAAGCATCGAAGCACATGGTGGAGCAAAGTATGAAAACTTTACGGCCGAATTTGATTTTCGTAAGTTTCATATAAAACTTATGCAGAATGAAGGGAAATTTCAATACGAACGTATCTCAAAAGATAGTGCTAATAATGATATTTGGGATGTTATTAATAATGAAGGCTATCTTCGTTTAATTAACGGAAACCAAGTCAGCGTTTCAGAGAAAGACCAAGAAAAGTACAAAAATGCTGTCAATTCGGTAGCATATTTTGTGCTTTTGCCCTATAAATTGAAAGATAACGCCGTAAATCTCGAATATATTGGTGAAACTGAAATAGCTAAACAAAAATATGATAAAGTAAAAGTTTGGTTCAACAAAGAAGGGGGTGGGAAAGATTTTGAAGATGTATATTGCTATTGGTTCAATCAGAAAACTCATTTGATAGATTACTTGGCTTACACTAATGGTGGACCAAGATTCCGTCGAGTAAAAAACCGTCAAACAGTGGGCGGAATCGTATTTCAAGATTATGAAAACTTTGCTATTACTGATACAACTATCCGAGCTTTCGATTATGACAAAGCATTTATTGCAGGAAAAGATTCATTGCTTTCTCTGATTGAACAGAAAAACATTGTAGTAAAGTAAGTCAAAAATGCCGCTTAATAGATGGCATTTTTGGGTTAAGTTCAGTATAATTAATTAGCCTCAATGGCAACCTTCGCTACATCAAGTTTAGCATCAAAAAACAATAATTTACTTTAATTTTTTCGCTTCTATTAGCCGAATTTGAGTCAAAAGATTTGACGAAAACGACCATAAGCCAATAAGTCTCAAAAACATTTCTTTTAGCATAGTAGTAATTCTATAAAATTCACCAGCTTTTGAGTCCTAACTCAATTAAGGTAATCAAAAATATACAATATTTTTCAGAATACAGAGTTTCAATAAATTACTTTTTATGAAACTTAAATGTATAATGAATGCCCTTAGAATTTAGAGAAAAAGATTTTAGCTTCTTCTGACTTTTAATATTTTTACGGTTTTATTGTACTTTTCTAAGATAATTGACGTGTGTCAATGAAAAAACAAAAAATCTATGTTATCTTTGTCCTTCGATAGTCACGTTTAACCGTGTAGTAATCGAAACCCCCTTCAAAGAAAAAATGCCAAAAAATCCCAATCTTAAGTCAATTCTTATTATCGGCTCTGGTCCTATCGTCATCGGTCAAGCCTGCGAATTTGATTACTCTGGTTCACAAGCCGCAAGGTCGCTTCGAGAAGAAGGCATAGAGGTAAGTTTGATAAACTCAAACCCAGCCACTATCATGACCGACCCCCTCAATGCTGATTTTGTTTATCTAAAACCTTTGGAGAAAAAATCTATCGTTGAAATTTTGGAAAAACACAAGCAGATGGGTCGCCCTATTGATGCTGTTTTACCAACCATGGGAGGTCAAACTGCTCTTAATTTAGCCATTGATTGCGACAAAGCAGGTGTTTGGAAAAAATACAACGTTAAGTTAATCGGTGTTGATATTAAAGCCATTGAAACTACCGAAGACCGTGAACAATTCAGACTAAAAATGCTTGAAATTGGCGTAGGTGTTTGTAAAGGTCGCACGGCTCGCTCTTTCTTGGAAGGAAAAGAAATTGCTCAAGAAATTGGTTTTCCACTCGTTATTCGCCCTTCATATACACTCGGCGGAACAGGTGGTGGTTTCGTGAATACTCCCGAAGAATTTGACAAAGCCCTCAATAATGGTTTGCACGCTTCACCCGTACACGAAGTATTGGTTGAGCAGTCAATTTTGGGCTGGAAAGAATACGAATTAGAACTATTAAGAGATAATCTTGGCAATATTGTAATCATCTGTACCATCGAGAACTTCGACCCAATGGGAGTTCATACGGGCGATTCAATTACGGTTGCACCTGCCATGACTCTGCCTGATACTGTGTATCAGCGAATGCGTGACATGGCAATCAATATGATGAATGCCATCGGACAGTTTGCGGGCGGATGTAATGTACAGTTCTCGCTTCACCCCGAAACTGATGAAATCATTGCCATCGAAATCAATCCCCGTGTATCTCGCTCGTCGGCATTGGCATCGAAAGCAACGGGTTATCCGATTGCTAAAATTGCTGCAAAAATGGCAATTGGTTATAACCTCGATGAGTTGATTAATCCAATCACAGGAAGCACATCGGCCTATTTTGAGCCAG
The DNA here is from genome assembly GCA_027488335.1 of Cytophagaceae bacterium. Lineage (GTDB taxonomy): Bacteria > Bacteroidota > Bacteroidia > Cytophagales > Spirosomataceae > Emticicia. The sequence continues at coordinate 34,307 of JAIYBU010000189.1, read as the reverse complement.
CAATCGACTATGTAATCGTAAAAATTCCACGTTGGAACTTCGATAAATTCCCAGGTTGTGACCGCTCACTTGGCTTACAAATGAAATCGGTGGGTGAAACAATGGGTATCGGACGTAATTTCCAAGAAGCTCTTCAAAAGGCTTGTCAGTCGCTCGAAATCAAACGAAATGGTTTGGGGGCTGACGGTAAAGAGCTAAAAGACCAAGAAGCACTCAAAAAATCTTTGGCAAATCCATCTTGGAATCGTTTGTTTCATGTCTATGATGCATTCAAGGCTGGTCTTTCATTCAAAACTATTCAGAATCTAACTAAGATAGATAAATGGTTCTTGCGTCAGATTGAAGAGATGATTATGCTCGAAAAAGAGATTGAGCAAGTTTCGATTGATGATATTTCAAAGGAATTATTACTGACTGCCAAGCAAAAAGGGTACGCAGACCGCCAAATTGCTCACTTATTGAATTGTAAGGAAAGCCAAGTTTTCAATAAACGCATTGAGCAGAAAATTCATCGTATCTATAAATGTGTAGATACTTGTGCGGCCGAATTTGAAGCAAAAACACCCTATTTCTACTCAACTTTCAGTACATCGCTTGATAATCTCGATAACGAGTCGGTTAGTTCGAATAGAAAGAAAGTTGTTGTACTGGGTTCAGGCCCAAACCGTATCGGACAAGGTATCGAGTTTGACTACTCGTGTGTACACGGAATTTTGGCAGCAAAGGAATGTGGATACGAAGCAATCATGGTGAACTGTAATCCCGAAACGGTTTCGACCGACCCTGATATTGCGGATAAATTATATTTTGAGCCTGTTTTCTGGGAACACGTTTATGACATTATTCAGCACGAAAAACCAGAAGGTGTAATTGTGCAACTGGGCGGACAAACAGCTTTGAAAATGGCTGAGAAATTGACTAAGTACGGTATAAAAATCATTGGAACATCGTACGATGCCCTTGATTTAGCCGAAGATAGGGGGCGTTTCTCGCAAAAATTGAAAGAAATGGATATTGCTTATCCGTTGTTTGCTACAGTTCGTACGGCTGACCACGCAGCAGAAGTCTCTCGTGAATTAGGTTTTCCACTTTTGGTGCGTCCGAGCTACGTTTTGGGTGGACAAAGCATGAAGATTGTTATCAACGAACAAGAGTTGGAGCAACATGTGGTGAAAATCTTGAACGATATTCCTGATAATAATATTCTGATTGACCATTTCTTAGAAAATGCTATTGAGGCCGAAGCTGATGCCATCTGTGACGGTGAAAATGTATATATCATCGGAATCATGGAGCATATCGAGCCAGCGGGTATTCACTCAGGAGACTCTTATGCTTTACTTCCAACCTTTGATTTAAGCGAAGCCGTAATTGCTCAAATCGAAGAATATACTCGTAAAATTGCCGTAGGATTGAATACAGTTGGGTTAATCAACATCCAGTTTGCAATTAAAGACGAAAAAGTATATGTAATCGAAGCCAATCCTCGTGCATCACGTACAGTGCCATTTATTTGTAAAGCCTATCAAGAGCCTTACGTAAATTATGCTACGAAAGTGATGTTAGGTGCGAAAGTAACTGATTTTGAATTTAAGCCAGTGAAAAAAGGTTTTGCAATCAAGATTCCTGTATTCTCATTCAATAAGTTCCCAAATGTAAATAAAGAACTTGGGCCAGAAATGAAATCGACAGGTGAAGGAATCTACTTCATTGATGATTTGACCGATGATTATTTCTTGAAAGTTTACTCAGAAAGGAATCTTTACTTGAGCCGTTGAGAATTAGTCTTTATATAATTACAAAAAAGTCGTTGAGTTTTCGCTCAACGACTTTTTTGTAATATATTTTCTTCAATTCCTCGGATTGGGAGCAATAAAAAAAGGAGAAAAGCATTTGCTCTTCTCCTTTGTGACCGCGTAGGGATTCAAACCCCAAACCTTCTCATCCGTAGTGAGACGCTCTATTCAGTTGAGCTACGCAGCCAGTTATTATACTTATCCCCTATTTGGGACTGCAAAAGTACGACTAAAAAATGCCTTTGTCAAGCCTTTTATTATTTTTTTAATGAATTTATTTTATCTAAATCAAGGTTCTTGAAATAGTCATATATTTTCAAGATAATTGCCAGTGCCACTGTTACTTCTGCGGCAGCTACAACCATTATAAACAGGGCAAACATTTGTCCTTGCAGTCGATTTGGGTCGTATTGGCTAAATGCTACGAGATTCCAATTAACAGCATTGAGCATTAATTCGATGCCCATTAGAATCAAAATGGCGTTTCGTTTGGTGACCGCAACTGCCAAGCCAATCGAAAATAGTAAGACACTTATGACGAGATAATTTTGAATGGCTATCATCAAATTAATTTTTTTCTTTTTTGGCTATATATACCGCCCCAATTAGAGCCGCTAACAGGAATATCCCAATGACTTCAAAGGCAAAAATATAATCGGTCATTAAGTTTATTCCAATTTGCCTAACGCTACTGTTGTTATGGATTTGTTTGCCGATGATGTGAAAATTAGCTTCAAAAATAATTTTTAGAAAACCCAAAAATACAAGAACGGTAACCAAAATCGCCCAAAAATAATTGTGATGTCCAACTTCTATTTTATTCGGTTGTAAGTTGGTTCGTTGGAAATTCTTATTATTAGTGAGCATTATACCAAAAATCATTAATATTAAAATTCCACCTACATAAATCATAATCTGACTAACTGCCAGAAAATCAGCCCCCGCAAAAACAAACAGCCCTGCAACTCCTAATAGTGTAAGAAGCAAGCTAAATGCTGCATAGAGTACATTTTTGGTGAAAAGCAAATACAATGCCCCGCTAACCGTAATAGCTGCAAAGGCCCAAAAAGTAATTTGCTTAATAAGCCAATAGTCAAGATTTTTTAATAATTCGTCTAACAATTTAGTCCGTATTTTTAGGTGTAATTTTCATTGTTGGTCTAAAAACAGGTTTCGGTTTAGGCGTTTCTGCCGTTGTTTGTTCTGCTTTAGTTTCCTGTATATCAGTTGATTCCACCGTTTTAGCTGCAGGTTTGAAACTTGGCTTGAAGATAGGTTTCGGTTTAGGCGTTTCTGCCGCTACTTCTTCTGTTTTAGTTACCTGTGCATCAGTTTTTTCAACCGTTTTAGCTGCAGGTTTGAAACTTGGTTTGAAAACAGGTTTCGGTTTAGGCGTTTCTGCCGTTGTTTGTTCTGCTTCAGTTTCCTGTATATCAGTTTTTTCAACCGTTTTAGCTGCAGGTTTGAAACTTGGCTTGAAAACAGGTTTCGGTTTTGTTGTTTCTGCCGCTACTTCTTCTGTTTTAGTTACCTGTGCATCAGTTTTTTCAACCGTTTTAGCCGCAGGTTTGAAACTTGGCTTGAAAACAGGTTTTGGCTTCGTAACTTCCGAAATAGGAGTTTCTGATTCAGAACTTATTTCTTTATTTCCAAAATTTGCTTCTTCCAAATCCTTCACAACTGGTTTTGCGGTAGGTTTGAAAGCAGGTTTAAACGAAGTCTTCGGTTTTGGTGTTTCATTAACGGTTTCGCTTGAAGTTACAGCGGTAGGAGTTTTCTTTAATGCTTCTTTCTCTTCCAAATACTGCTCGTATAATTTGCGTTTTTTATCGGCTTGTTCGGCCGAAAGGTTTGAAAACTCAAAATTTAACTGCGTAATATCGACAACACTAAAGTCATATTCGTTGGTCATAGTTAAGCATTCCGTCGGACAAACGGTTGTGCAGAGTCCGCAGAAACAGCACTTTGCCATATCAATATCGAACTTTGCTGCATAAAGCCTTATAGGGGAGCCGTCAGAAGTATAACTAATAATTTCCGAAGATTTAATCGGTTCGATATCAATACAATCAACGGGGCATATTTTCGCACATTTATCGCATACAATGCAATCATCAATCTCGCAGTCGAGTTGATAACGTCCGTTGTCCGGAACAGGCAAAGTTTGGTGAGGATATTGAAGCGTAACGATACCCGTTTGCAAATCGAAATAACTCGAATCTTCCATTGCAAAAGGTTGTCGGCTTCTTCGAGCCTGCCAAAAGTGTTTAAGCGTCAAGCTCATACCTTTGACGGTTGTTTGTATTCCTCGACTGATATTTTTAAAATAAGTGGACATTCGTACTATTTTTCGGGTCACAATTATTTGATTCCTGCAAAGATAGCCTCAAAATTGAAATAATAGTCTATCTTTTTAGTATGATAAACAATAAATTTCACTTCAAAGTTTTTGACTACATCTAATTCGATGAATCTGATTGAAGGAAATTGGGGCTAATTGCTTAACTTTGCATTAAAATTAGAGGATAAAAACCTTTCAAGCAATGCAACAAACCTTGAGTCTTACCTTAGAGCCAGAAATTGCTCTCGATGATGCTGTTCTGCGTCAGCATATTCAGAAAAAATATCTAAACACAAACAGTGATGAATTCTCTCTTCGGAAAGTTCGCCAATCGATTGATGCCCGAAAAGGACAAGTAAAAATTAATCTTGATATAGAAATTTATTCGGGAAAAGTTCCACCCCCCGAAATGGAATTTAGGAAAGAATACCAAGAGGTAGCTCATCAACCACAAGCAATAATAGTAGGGGCGGGGCCTGCTGGAATGTTTGCTGCTTTGCGTTTGATTGAGTTGGGCATCAAGCCAATTTTACTCGAAAGAGGAAAAGATGTCCGTGCCAGAAGGCGAGATTTAGCGGCTATCAACAAAGAACACGTCGTAAACCCCGAATCTAATTATTGTTTTGGTGAAGGTGGTGCAGGAACGTACTCGGACGGAAAACTATACACTCGTTCAAAAAAACGAGGAGATGTTCGTCGAATTTTGGAGATTTTAGTGGCTCACGGCTCAACGAGCGAAATTTTGTTTGATGCACATCCGCACATTGGAACAAACAAATTACCGAGTGTAGTAGCCGATTTGCGAGAAAGTATTCTGAAAGCAGGTGGAGAAGTACATTTTGATACAAAAGTTGTGGATTTTGTATTAGCTAATGGCGAAATGAAAGGCGTAATAACCGCCGACGGCAAAGAAATAATTGGTCTTGGAGTAATTTTGGCTACGGGTCATTCGGCACGGGATATTTTTGAATTATTGCACCAAAAAGACATATTGATTGAAGCTAAACCTTTTGCAATGGGCGTCAGAATTGAGCATCAACAAAGTCTGATAGATACGCACCAATATCACCGTCCAGAGCGAGGTTTACTTCCTGCGGCATCGTATAGTTTGGTAGCTCAAACGTACTATAAAAATATTCAGCGAGGTGTTTTTAGTTTCTGCATGTGTCCAGGTGGATTTATAGTACCTGCTGCTACAGCCGAAGGAGAATTGGTGGTCAATGGAATGTCGCCATCTCGTCGGGACTCTAAATATGCCAATTCGGGCGTTGTAGTTGCCATTAATGAAATTGACTGGCAAAAATACAAGCATCTTGGGCCATTGGCAGGTTTGCAATTACAAAAAGATGTAGAGCAAAAAGCATGGAAATTAGCAGTCGGCAGTCAACAGTCGGTAGTGGGTGATAATTTTCAAAAACCAAAATTACAAGTATGCCCTGCACAACGTTTAAATGATTTTCTTTCAGGTAGAATCTCACATGAACTTTTACCAACTTCTTATCAACCAGGTTTGGTTTCGATGGACATGGCCGAAGTGTTACCCGATATTATTGCTCGACCGCTGCAAGATGGGGTACGAGAGTTTGGGAAAAAAATGAAAGGATACGTTACGAATGAAGCTCAATTGATTGGTATTGAAAGCCGAACATCTTCACCAGTACGTATTCCACGAGATAAAGAATCGCTCGAACATTTACAGATAAAAAGATTATTTCCGTGTGGAGAAGGTGCTGGTTTTGCAGGTGGCATTGTTTCGGCAGCAATGGATGGCGAGCGTTGTGCTGAACAACTTGTCAGAATATATGGTTAAGATAAAAAACTTTTTTATCTTGCCATGAATAATATTCAATTTCATTTGACCAATACCTAACATCGTGAATTTTGCTGACTTTATAAATATTCTCAACAAACGGCTTTCTGAGCAAGCTTTACCAGGGCATGAAATTATCATGCAAAAAATGTCACCTTATCGGCTGAAAGTAAAGATTGAACCGAATGCAAGCACTCGGCGAAGTGCGGTTTTGATGATGTTTTATCCGAAAGGTGAAGATATTTATTTGCCATTAATTCTACGCCCTCAATACGATGGCGTGCATGGTGGACAAATGGCTTTTCCTGGCGGAAGAGTAGAGTTGAAAGATAAAGATATTCAGGCAACTGCATTGCGTGAAGCTCAAGAAGAAATAGGAATAAAGGCAACCGATGTAAAGGTTATAAAAAATCTCACCGAATTATTCATTCCTCCATCAAATATGTTTTGCCAACCAGTTGTGGGTTATATGCCTTCTCGGCCCGATTTTTACCCCGATGAACGTGAAGTTGCAGGAATTTTTGAGGTGTCCATTTCTGAAATCCTTGACCCATCAATTGTGCAAGTCCGAACAGTAGAAACTCGAGGTGTAAAGCTCGAAACGCCGTGCTTCGTGATTCAAGAACAAGTGGTTTGGGGTGCAACCGCCTTGATGATTGCGGAGTTAATTGAGGTTCTGAAATGATAAAAGTATAAAACTCCAAGAGCCACGTTTATTATAAACGTGGCTCTTGGAGTTTTAATGATACTATTACTTCACAACCTGAATCTTTAATGTATCGGCATTCATGGCCGTAAAAATGCCAAAACCATTGGTGATATTGGTAGGTGGATTGGTAAGATTTAGTGAACTTTGTCCTCGGTTGTTGTAAAGGTTGGTATATTCAGCATTGACCTTAAATAAAATCAAATCATGTTTACCATAAAAACTAAATTGTCGCTGATTAAGGTTTTGAGAATTGGTTTGTGTGGGTTGAGATAATCTTTTCGCCAGTGGAACATTCATTTCGCCACCACGCCCACCACCACCAGCGATTGGCTCAGGGGTAGCTTCGGTGTTTGATGTGAGTAAAGCATAGTATTCCTGAGTATCATTGTCCCACGAGATAGTAGTTGCAGGTGTCTGATTGAAACCACCACCCATGCCAAAACCGCCTTGTTGTGTTATAACTTGTATTTGTGAAGCAGATGTTTGAAAGTTTTTGGGTTTGGTAGGTACAATCGTTGATGCTGTAACGGTATATCCTGCATACAAAATAGTTAAATTTAGCTCTTGCCCCGCTTTTAGTTTTACTTTGTCGTTGATATAATCGCCGTTTCCCGTTGAGGTAAGAATATATTTTATACCTGCAATTTCCATCGAAACTTGGGCATTATCAATCGTCGTCTGGCTTGTGGCATCATCGCCATAACCTATCGGAAGCGTAAGATGAATTTTAGGATTTTGGTTGGCAAACACTATTCCATCTACTGTTGGTTTATTAAGATTTGTTACATCAAACTCTACTTTTTTGCAACTCATTATTGTTGCTAAAAAGCTGATAGTAAGTATTATATAAGATTTTTTCATTTCAGTAAAATAATTTAACATAGTATTATTGTTGAGTTTAGCGTAGTCGCACCGAAAGCGTCAGGTTGGGCGTAATACCTAAATTTGTTACATCAACTTCTACCAGTTGGTTATCAACAATGCTAAATTGTTTATACCAAACGTTTTTTCTATTATATACATTGAATGTAGATAATGATAAAGTAGAAGGTAGATTTTTAAATAATTTGAAATTATACACTGCTGCAATATCAAAGCGATGGTAGTCGGGTAGGCGTTTACCATTTTTTGCTCCCACTATGTTATACGAGCGAGTTGAACCATCGGGCAATGAAATGGTATAACCACCTTCGGGGGCTGTATAGGGGCGACCTGTAGCGTAAATCCAAGTGGCAGAAAAGTCAAATTTTTTCCAACGATAAGTATGTACCATCTTAAATTCGTTGCGAACATCTTGCGAGGCAGGGAAATCTTTTGTTGAAAAAGCATCAAAATTATTTAGCACTTGTGCTAAAGTATAGCTTACCCAACCATTATATGCTCCTGCTTTTTTTTGAGCCATTAGTTCAACACCTTTGGCTGAGCCACTTCCAATGAAGAAATTCTCTAAAACCGTACTTGTAGTTCCGCCAGGGGTTGGAGGGCCACCGCCTTCACGACCACGGGTAGGGCGAGCCTGTACACGTAGCGAATATTGAGTAATATCGCTCAGGCTTTTATAGTACCCTTCTACACTAAAATAATAATTTTTAGTTTCATAGTTTAGTCCAGCAATGAAGTGTTTTGATGAACTAATCGGTATATTATCGCCATTGGGCAAAAGCCAAAAATTACTACTTCCATTCAAAATATCTTCTTGTTCTACTCTTTGAGCAAATTGATGATAAATACCTGCTGCCGCAACAAAATTGAAGCCTTCTAAGAGGGCTAATTTAAGATTTAATCGAGGCTCAACATATACTTTGTTAGTTACCGAAAATTGATTTACTCTAACACCAGGCGTAATTTTCAAAAAGCCAATCTTAATATTATCTTGCACATAGAATGCGGCTAAATTGCCCGCATTATTTCTATTCAATACTTTCACAGTATCGTTTTGTGTATAATCGTACTTGATTTTGTTGTGAGTAAGTTGCAACCCAAAATTTACATCATTGCTGGCATTCATTTTATACTCAAAATCGCTTCGTATTGAGTAGTCTTCCAAATTATTATCCTGTATAAAACCCGATTTTATTTCAATAGGAGTGCCGTTATTTCGAGTAATATTGATAGTTGAAAGTCGGTTTCGAGTAGAATAATATTGCGAATAACTAATAAGCGTATTGCTATAAAGTTTATCACTATATCGGTGCGACCACTTGAGGCTTGAACCCAAATTGCCATAATTGGTTTTGTCGTTAGTGGTATTATCAAACGTAATTCCACGACTTGCCAAGGCGGCGGGCGTAGAAATAATAGTCGAATTATCTAAATCGTCAGTTCCGTTAAAGATACTCAGCGAGATTATATCTTTTGTGGTGGGCTTATACGTAAATTTGGCATTTAGGTCATAAAAATACGACTTCGGAATAGTCTGAATATCTGCAAAACGATTATTTCCACCTAATAATCCACCTGGGCCTGGGCCACCACGTGTACCTGGCCCTTGTTGTAGTTGATTTTGTGCATTCGATTGCGTAGAAGTATTAAATTTATTGAAAATCTTTGAGTAAATACCGCCTGTATATGAGCGTCGAAAAGCAATCAAACTTGAAAATTTATCGCCCAATGGCACTTCCGCAAAGACGTTCATACTTAACAAACTTACATCACCACCAACATTGATATTTTTGGCGTTTCCTTCTTTTCCTGTGAGTTGTACCACGCTCGAAAGCCTACCGCCATAACGTGCATCGAACCCTCCTTTATACAGTTGCACATCCTTGATGGCGTTTGAGTTAAAAGCACTAAAAAAACCATAGAGGTGGTCAACGTGGTAGATTGTAAAACCGTCGTAAAGTACCAAGTTTTGGTCAGGAGTTCCACCTCGTACATAAAGCCCAGACGATGCTTCGTTGCTTCCACTAATACCAGGCATGAGTTGAAAACCCCTGAAAATATCACGCTCGCCAATATTAGGTAAAGTAGCCAATTTGGCTGGCGAAAGTTTGATTGTACTTATTTGGTCGTCGGAAGAAACTTTCATCAATTCTTCCTTCGCTGTCGAAACTACCACTTCATCTAATTGCTTGCTGAGTGGCTCAATTTCCAGTACCACATTATTGGGAGAGCTAATTTGTGAAGCACTTACTTCTCTAATTTTGTATCCTAAATAATTAACCAACAGTAATTTAGTTCCTTTTGGTATATTTTGTAGTGTAAAATAACCATCAACATTAGTTGTGGTGCCTTTGCCTCCTTTTACTGAAACCGAAGCAAAAGGTAGAGCTTCGCCTGTCTGAAAATCTTTTACAATACCCGATATTCGAGACGGAAATTCATGTAAACCATTTTTAGTAGATTGCTCAATGTTTAGGGTTTCGTTTTTACTGGCATTCTTGAAATAAAGAATGCCATCTTCGCCAACATACCATTTTAGTTTTTTCTTTTTTGCGAGAAGATTTAGGAATTCTTCGAGCGATTGATTAGCAGGACGTTCGATAATTTCGATTGAGCCAATTTCAGGGTCTAAGATTGAAAACTTTAAACTATTTTCTTTACTAATTTGGGTTAGAACACTTTGTAGTGTACCCGTGTAGAGTTGGTTAACAGTTATTTGGCTCAAAGACTTGACATTCTGGGCATAAATCAGTTGAGAAATACATAATAAAAAACACGTAATGAGTTTCTTCATTGATTAAAAATTTAGAGATATAGGTAATTGCGTTTTATGACGAAGCTCAATGGTGATTGGTTGCTTCGACAGCAAATAATTATAGTTTATCTACAAAAAATACTTTTTAGTGTCTATACGACACTTAAAGATTACATTTTTATATATCTTTGTTTTTAAAAAGGAATTCATTCGGTTTCTTGGCTTCAAACTACGGTTAATAATTTTGAAATTAAACTCCAACCTATATTTTTAAAATGAAAAAAGTTATTCTGCTTTACGCACTCTTGCTGAGTGTATTGGGAGTGCAAGCCCAAAAAAGAGTATTAGTATTTTCTCTAACAAGAGGTTTTCATCACAATTCAATCAAGGAAGGAAATGACTATTTTCGTGAATTGGGCAAAAAACAAGGCTTTGTCGTTGATACAACGACGAATCCAGCCAAATTTAATGAAGAAAACCTCAAAAAATACAATGCGGTTGTGTGGTTAAATACCACTGGTGATGTGTTGAATCCTGCTCAACAAGCTGATTTTGAACGTTATATTCAAGCAGGTGGTGGCTATGTGGGTATTCACGCTGCTTCTGATACAGAGTATAACTGGCCATGGTACAATGATTTAATGGGTGGATATTTTGCGAGTCACCCAGGTGGAAAAGTATCGAATGTGCAAAAGGGTAAAATGATTACGCTTGATAAAACGTTTCCAGCATCGGCACATTTTCCTGAAACATTTGAAAAGACTGACGAATTTTACGATTTTAAATCTTTGAAAAAAGATATTTTGAAATTTATTGTAAGGGTTGATGAATCAAGCTACCAAATGGGTAAAATGGGCGATTTTCATCCAATGGCGTGGTATCATGAGTTTGATGGTGGAAAGGCTTTCTACTCCAATTATGGACATACCCCTGAAACCTTTGTTGAACCATTGATGACCGAACACTTTTGGCAAGGTTTAAAATGGGCAATGGCCGAAAAATTGGATTATTCAAAAGCTAAAACCCAAAGAGCTCCCGAAGAAAATCGTTTTGAACGTACAATTTTGGCTACAAATCTCAATGAGCCTACTGAATTGGTGGTTTTGCCAAATGGAAAAGTGATTTTTACGGAAAGAAAAGGTTTGGTAAAAGTTTGGAATCCTGCAACGAATAAAGTAAAAATCGCTGCTCAAATGCCTGTTTATACCAAATTTGAATATGGTCTGATGGGCGTAAACATTGACCCAAATTATGCCCAAAATAATTGGATTTATTTCTACTACACGCCTGATGATACTCGTGAGGTTACGAAAGATAATTTCTTGTCGAGATTTGTGTATGACGACCAAAAAGATACCGTTGTTTTTTCTTCTGAAAAAGTGGTATTGCGTGTAGGCGTAAAGCGTGACGAATGTTGCCATACTGGTGGTTCGATAGAATGGGATGGTAAAGGAAATCTTTTCCTTTCAACAGGCGATGATACCAATCCTTTTGCTTCTGATGGCTACGCTCCGATTGATTTCCAAGAAGGGCGTGCTGGTTGGGATGCTCTTCGTTCGTCAGGCAATACCAATGATTTACGTGGAAAAGTGTTGAGAATAACCCCGCAAATGGATGGTTCATATAGAATTCCAGAAGGAAATTTATTTCCTGCAAGCGACAAAACACGTCCAGAAATTTATGCAATGGGAATGCGTAACCCGTATCGAATTGGAGTTGATAAGCGTACAGGTTATTTATATTGGGGCGATGTAGGCCCAGATGCTGGAAAAGGCAATGACAAACGTGGCCCCGAAGGTATCGTAGAGTTTAATCAAGCTCGCAAGCCAGGGTTCTTTGGCTGGCCGATTTTTACAGGTCCTAATTTTGCTTATAATCATTATGATTTTGCCAAAAAAGAGTCAGGTGAAAAATACGATGCGTTGAAACCAATCAACGATTCACCGAATAATACTGGTTTGCGAGAACTTCCACCTGCTCAAAAAGCTTGGATTTATTATGGTTATGGAGACTCTAAACTATATCCAGAATTTGGTAAAGGTGGGTGTAATCCGATGGCGGGGCCAGTTTATTATTCGGAAGACTATGATAAAAGCTCAAAGAAATTGCCAAGCTATTATGATGGAAAATTCTTAGCTTATGAATGGATGCGTGACTGGATTTATATGGTAAGCATGGATAAGGATGGAAATTATACAGGCATGGAGCGTTTTATGCCAAGTACGAAATTTGCTCATCCGATGGATATGGCTTTCTCGAAAGATGGACGTTTGTTTGTGCTGGATTATGGAATGAATTGGTTTACGCAAAACGAGGATGCAACGCTTTCGGTAATCGAATACAATGCAGGAAATCGTAAACCAGTTGTAATGGCAAAAGCTGATAAAAAAGCAGGTGCAGCCCCATTGACAGTAGCTTTTTCGTCGGTAGGAACAATGGATTATGATGGGGATGCTCTGAAATATTCGTGGAATTTTGGCAAGGGAATACCTGCAAGTACACAGCCAAACCCGAAGGTTACTTTTGCAAAAGCTGGCGAATATGATGTTGTTTTGACGGTAACAGATGTGGCCGGAAATAAGGCTAATCAAACGTTGAAAGTAAAAGTTGGAAATGCCGAACCAAAAGTCAATATTGCTGTAAAAAGTAATAAGACCTTCTTCTTCGATGACCAAAAAATTGATTACGAAGTAAGCGTTTCAGACAAAGAAGATGGTACAACTGCCAAAGGTATTGATGCTGCTGATGTGGTTGTAAATATTAATTATTTGGAAGGCTACGACAAAACAATGATTGAGCAAGGACACAAAGAAAATATGAACTTTGCTGCTGGAAAACGACTAATTGATTTGAGTGACTGTAAGGCTTGTCATGCAATTGATAAAAAATCTATCGGACCAGCGTACATTGATGTAGCAAAAAAATATCGACGTGGACAAACGGCTATCAATCAATTGGCCGAGAAGGTAATCAAAGGTGGTGGTGGTGTTTGGGGCGAACAAGCAATGGCGGCTCACCCACAAGTTTCGCTTGCCGACGCCCGTGATATGGTTGATTATATTCTTTCTCTAAACGATAAGAAAAAAGTCTCTCAGCCAATCAAGGCAGCTTATGAAACAGCGGCACATAAAGGTAAAAAAGAGGGTGCATACATCATTCAAGCAACTTATACTGACAAAGGTGGTAAGATAGTTGGACCTTTGACAAATACGGAGTCAGTTGCTTTACGTAGCTCGAAAGTGAGAGCTATTACTTATGACGATTCTAAAGCTACATCGAAATTTAATGTGGAAGCATTGGGTGGAGAAATTGTTGTTGCTACTGAAGATGGTGCATATTTTGGCTTCAAAGACATTGATATGACTGGCGTAAAAGGTCTTACAATTGGAGCGTTTTCGCAAAAAGGGCAAAGTGTTGGCGGTAAAGTTGAAGTACGTACTGGTTCTCCAACGGGTGTTTTATTGGCAGAGGCTGAGGTTTCGGAGTCGAATATGATGCCGTTGAAAGTGAGTGTAAATACTACTGGCCAGCAAAATCTTTATTTTGTATTCAAAAATCCAAAAGCTGAAGGCAAAGCCTTGTTTGGTGTTAGTACGATTGATTTCCTGAATAAGTAATTCTGAAATCCTCAATACAAAAAAAGCCTTGTTGATTAATCAGCAAGGCTTTTTTTGTAATTTTTATTGTATTAATGAACGAAAATAATTGAAATTTTACTTTACAAACTTCCGCCAACCCAAATAAATCAAAGTGAAAAGTACCACAAAAATGCCCAATAAATATTGAAAAGGTAGATACGAAAAAACAACAATTCTGATTTTTTCGAGAAACCACATCAAAAACATCGTTGCAAAAAGCATAAACCACAGTCCAGAAATTTTATCAAAACCTGGTACGAGCGATAAATCAACATTTCGGCGAATCACAAAAATTGTAATGACCATAACGATAATGGGTAAAATCTGCAAATAGACATCCGTTTGCATGACATCGCCTCTCTGAAACAAAAAGAAATAGGCATTCAACGCCACAGCAAAGATTCCTGGTACACTAACCAAATAAATCAAAGTTGCGTATAGATATTTCCATGGTGAAAGGTGTCCTTCTCCTTTGCCCAACACTCCCGCAATAATTGCCGCAATCGGAATAATAAGAAAATAAAAAAGTAAAAAATTGGGGTTTTCGCCAATACGTTGAAAAAGTTGTTGTAAAGTCATTGTTGACGTTGATTTAACCGATTGATATGCTTGATTTGGGCAAATGTAAATGTTTTTTTAAGATAAATCCAAAATCTACTTTAATTTGGTTGTGTAAATAAATAAGGTAGAGGCCGAGTCGTCGTCAGGTACAAAATAGGTTTTTAGCCCATCTTTGCTTGTTTCTGCCCAAAAGGGGTTGTTGGTCATAGCCAAACCGCTGGGCGACCAAAGTTTAATTGGTACTTGAAAGACAGGGCGTTTATCCACCAAATTTACTATTTCAAATCCTCCTAAACGAACCACATTTCCATTGGGTTGTGTGTATTTCTGAAATCCTGAACAAAGCATTTTATGCTTACCCAAATAATGACAATCTTGGTAATCAATGTAAAATGAAGGATTTTTGATGCGTAATTCTTCAACCAATTTTGTTGTTGTGTTTATACCTTTTGTAGTCAGTTTCCATTCGTAAAAATTTCTCGAACCCCAACTTGCACCCAGTAATTGATTACTTTCAGTATCGTGAACAATCGCTCCGATATGCTCATTAAAACGTATCACTTCCTCGATTTTGAGTGTCAGTGCATCAACTTTATAAATGATTGATTGACTGTTGGGGCGATATTCAGCCACAGGAATCCAAATGTATTTTCCATCAAAATCAATTCCACCAGGGTGATAAATACTGCCTTGTCCTAAAGTAATTTTAGAGATAAGAGTTCCTGTTGAATCAAATTTGAAAAGGTGTCCGACTCCCTCGCCAGTATCTCCATTTTTAGGCGATTTTATTACTTCCACCGAACTCATAAAAAAGAAATTACCAATTTTTACCATGCCTTGTGGGTGAAATGTTGGGAATGTAAGCGGCAGAGCTTTTTCTTGTACCCAAACAGTATTGGGAGTAAGCTGCTTTATTTTTGTTTCAAGTAAACTTTCTTGAGCCTGTACGTGGAACATCGAACATGCTAAAAGAAATAGTCCAATGGTTTTTTTCATGAGAATAGATTTTTGAAGCAAATGTATCGAAAACCAAACAGCTTTAAAACAGAAAAATCCCACCAATCGGAGGGACTCTTCACACTCAAAAAAGTATTCAACTGTTAAATAATTTTAAAGCCAACTGTAAACTGCCAACCTTTATCTTTAAATTGATTATTATTCATATTCAACGCCGAAACTTCCGATAAACTTCCAACTTTCCTCAAATCGAGGTTGATTCCCAAAATTTTTACACCAACACCCAACTGATAACCAAATGACGCATTTTTTATAGCATCATCGTTGGTTGTGAGGCCTTTCAGAGCATCTTTTAGTTTTTGGTCTTCCGAAAGTTTAAAAGTAGCTACTGGCCCAGCATTTACTCTAAAAATCTTCAAAACTTTAAATCCAACCAATACTGGTACATCCAAATTACTGTAAGAAAACTTTACTTTTCCTACATTCTGAATGTCAATCGTGCCACCTTTTTGTGCCAACAAAAGCTCAGGTTGTAGATAAACTTTATCCCCAAAACGTCCCCAAATACCTGCTACATAACCCGTTTTTGTATCGTAACTTTGAGAAATGTTTTTTCCAAGTGAACCTGCATCGGTATAAACTTGGTTAAACGTAACACCACCTTTGATTCCCAATTGAAAACCTTTTTGAGCGAAAGTATTAGTAAATACACCAAGGAAAGCGAAAAGCGTAAGAACCGTGATTTTTTTCATGTTGATTTTTGTTAAATAATTAGTAAACGTAGAAAAAAATAGACTTTTAGACATAAAGGGATTTTTAAATTATTTGTTAAAAAATCGTGCCACAGATACTAATTGATTTTTATCTCAGAGGCATACGAGGAAATAACGTAGATTATTCGCAAATTCGTATTTCATTAACATGAGATTAACAAATTTGTACAGCAATTGTCAAAATTGCTTACTTGAAAAATAAAAAAATGGCAAAAATTAAAACGGCATATTTCTGCCAAAGTTGTGGATTTAGTTCTCCAAAATACCTCGGTCGGTGTACGTCTTGTGGCGAATGGAACACAATGGTAGAGGAAGTATTAGCCAAAGAAGAACCCGAAAAAGGTAATTGGAAATTTACTTCGTCGGGTACACCACGTACGGCAAACAAACCCAAAACGCTTACTGAAATCACCACACAAGAGCGTTACAGAATCATAACCGAAGATGATGAACTGAATCGAGTGCTGGGCGGAGGAATCGTACCTGGTTCACTGGTTTTGATTGGTGGCGAACCTGGCATTGGTAAATCTACGCTTATGTTGCAGATTTCTTTGAGCCTAAAAGATTACACAATTCTTTATGTGTCGGGAGAAGAAAGTGAGCAGCAGATAAAAATGCGTGCCGAGCGTATGCAGTACGTAAACGATAAGTGCTATATCTTGAATGAAACTTCGACTGACAATATTTTTCGCCAAATCGAGCTGACCGAACCCGATATTGTAATTATCGACTCGATTCAGACCTTGGCCTCGCCATTGATTGAGTCGGGGGCAGGAAGTGTGTCGCAAGTGAAAGAATGTACGGCCGAATTAATGAAATTCTCGAAAGAATCGGATACGCCCGTAATTATGATTGGGCATATTACGAAAGATGGTGGTTTGGCTGGCCCGAAGGTGCTCGAACACATGGTTGATACCGTTTTGCAGTTTGAAGGTGACCGCCACATGACTTATCGAATCTTGCGTACAACCAAAAATCGCTTCGGTAGCACTTCCGAACTCGGTATTTACGAAATGCAAGGTACGGGCTTACGCCAAGTGAGCAACCCATCTGAAATATTGATTTCACAACGGGAGGAAGATTTGAGCGGTATCACGATTGCGGCGATGTTGGAGGGAAATCGCCCACTTTTAATTGAAATTCAGTCGCTTGTGAGTATTGCAACCTATGGAACACCGCAACGCACCAGCAATGGTTTCGATAGCCGACGCACCCAAATGCTTTTGGCAGTTCTCGAAAAACGTGGCGGTTTCCGACTTGGCACACAAGACGTGTTTTTGAATATTGCGGGCGGTTTGAAAGTAGAAGACCCTGCCATTGATTTGGCGATTTGTGTTTCTATCGTATCTTCTTATGAAGACATTAGCGTGCCGAGTTCGTGCTGTTTTGCGGCCGAAGTTGGTTTGGGTGGCGAAGTTCGTGCCGTTAATCGCATCGAAAATCGCATTTCGGAAGCTGAAAAGTTGGGATTCAAGAAAATATTTGTCTCAAAATATAATCTCAAAGGCTTAGATACTAAGCAATATAAAATTGATATTTTCGCAGCCAGCAAGCTCGAAGAGGTATTTAGTGAATTATTTGGATAGAGAATTAATAATTGATAGTGTAAAATTGATAATGTAGAATGAGTATGTGTCCATTTTCAATTTTGCATTTTACATTTTTCATTAGTAATGTATTACATCGAAAACGAATATTTAGAGGTCGGAATTGACCCAAAAGGGGCAGAATTATTTAGCCTTTACCAGAAAGACCACGATTTAGAATATATGTGGGGAGCCGACCCAGCTTTTTGGGGAAAATCTTCGCCCGTACTTTTTCCGATTGTGGGAGGTTTAAAAGATAACTCTTACACTTTTGATGGAAAAACCTATCATTTACCACGTCACGGTTTTGCCCGTGATTATGAATTTGAAGTAGAAGACCACTGGGACGATGGCATCAGCTTTTTACTTCGTTCCAACGAAGATACGCTCAAAGTTTATCCGTTCAATTTTGAATTTCGGTTGGTTTATGAACTCTACGCCAATTTGTTGAGCGTAACATATCACGTGACTAATTTGGGTGAAAAAGATATGCTTTTCTCAGTTGGGGGACATCCAGCATTTAAAGTGCCACTCGAAGAAGGCCTCACTTATCAAGATTATTATTTGGAATTTGAAGAAGAAGAAAACCTCAAACGTTGGCCGTTAAGTTCACAAGGCTTAATTCTGGACGAACCCGAAGCCATCTTCGAGCAAACACTAATTGATGATGAATGGGTCGAAATCGAAACGAAACTTTTGCCATTAACCAAAGAATTATTTCATCAAGACGCACTGGTTTTCAAACAATTAAATTCCTCGACCGTAACCCTAAAATCAGAAAAAAGTGAACATTCGCTTCGGTTTGATTTTGCAGGGTTTCCATTTCTTGGTATTTGGGCAGCTAAAGATGCCGATTTTGTGTGCATCGAACCGTGGTGTGGCATTGCCGATTCGGTCAGACATTCACAAGAATTAACTGAAAAAGAAGGGATTAATATTCTACCCGCAGGCGATGTCTTCGAGCGAGCATGGGCTGTGAAATTGACTTGATAATAAAGGTAAATATTTGTATTTGAACTAATTACATTGTAAACTAAGTTAGTACAACATTTCTCGTCGTCAATGTCATGCTGAAAGCATCCGTGCGACGTCCGCTGGAATCGTCGAAATTTGTACGCTACGAACAGATTCCTTCGGAATGACAGCGACACAAAAACTTATACTAATTTAGTTTACAGTATACTAATAGTTTTTTACTTTTAGTGTATAAATTGCAGAATTATGACACAAATAACGCTAAAAATTGATGATTCGATTGTTGAAACATTAGGCAGACAACAAATTGAAACAAAGATTGGTGAATGGTTGAAAGAACTCAAAAGGAAGATTGACCTACAAGAAGCTGCCGAAGAATTAGAGAGTTTTCAATTAAATAATGACCCAAGTTGGCAAGTGGCACGTACGCTTGCATGGGACACTTATAAGCATAATTTTGAAACTGAAGCACAATGAAAACGTACATTGTTGATGCCAATGTTTTGATGTCAATACTGATTAGTGGCAAAGCTATTTATCATACACTATTGAAAGAATATGTGTTTTTGAGTAGTGATTTTGCTTTTATAGAAATTGATAAATATCAAAAAGTTATTTTGCAAAAAGCCAAGTTAGACCAAGACTCATTCAAACATTTTTCTTATTTTGTATTTTCCAATGTGCATTTTCTGCCCAGCTATGTGATTGATGAAAGCGTAAAACAAAAAGCTCTCGACTTAGTCAGCGATGTTGATATAAAAGATATAGCTTATGTGGCTTTATCAATGCAATTAGATATTCCTTTACTGACTCGTGACCAAGTTCTACATGATGGTTTAATAAAAAAGAGCTTTCGTAGCATTCAGATGTTTGATGATTTTCTGAGAAATGCTTAGAATATAGCTGTATTTCGAGAAGGAAAATTGTGCTACGATTCATAATTCTGCAAACCTTTACTCATCCGATAAAAAATCCTTTTTTTGAGTTTTTCGGGTGCTAAAACCTTCATTCCTTCGCCAAAACCAAGTATTTCTTTCTCCAATTCAAAATTCAACTGTACTTGAATCTGAATAATCATGCCATCATCAAGCCTTTCCAACACAATTTGTGAATGGTGCAAAGGCTTGGTTTCGACATAAGGAGCGTGTTCGAGATTGACCCAGATTTGTACTTTTTCGGCTCGCATATTTTCTGAAACTGTAACGCCGATGGTATCTCGGTAATACAGTTCGGGGTCGAGGTCGGTGTTTTCTCGGTAAGCTATTTTTTCGTCAATGTTTACTTCTAAAATACGGTCGAGTGCCAAATGAGTTACAGTCTTTTGTCCGTTTCGCACACCTACTGCAAACCATCTATTTTTAAACTCCTTCAGCCACCAAACATGGAAATAGAACACACTTGCTGCCCGAACCTTAAATGATTGGTAAGTCATTTGTACTACTTTCTGATGAATCACCGAATTATAGAGTAAATCAAGGTGCGACAGTCCACGTAGATTATCATTTTTCTCGAAATCAATAATGGAGCGTTTCTTATTTGTCACCGAATATACGTGGTCTTCGAGTTTCTGCACCACTTCATTGAGTTGTTGAAAATGCGAAAAGCCTTTAAATTGTTTCAAAAGTTCAACGGCCTCGTTCATTCTACCCAAATCAGCATCCGAAATCGGGATATTCGTTATGCTGTAAGTAGGGTCTTCATACGTATAATATTTTTTATCAAGCACCACGATAGGGGCGAAGTAACCCAATTTATCGCTTCGCATCATCTGAATATCGGCCTGAATGGTTCGTTTACTAATGCCTTTATCCATACCTTCGTATTCATAAAGAGCCTCAGAAACCTGCTCGATTAAATCTTCGAGCGTCCATTTACGGTTGCGTCTTTGCAGACAGCTATCAATAACTTTATAGCGAATAAGGGCGTTGCGATTGACGGGCATTTACTTATTGAAGAATTTTCTAATAGAAGTGGGTACTCTGTTCCAATCTTTTAAATCTAAATGAAAACCATGCCATTGATTTTGTGGATTTTCTCCCTCGTAGAAAAACTCTATATAAGTATTACAATTTTCATCCCAATTAAATAGTCTATTATCATGGATAAAAAAGTCAGGTATTGCTGATTTTAATAGTTCGTTCGCTTCTTTCTCATTACATAATAATACTGATTCTCCTTTCCAATTGCCTTTTCCATTTTCTCCATGTTTTGGGGATAGATTAAAATTTCTTTTTGTAGAGTTTTCCACTATCCAATGCTGAATGTCTTCAACTTTTTCAAGATAACTTAGTTCAATCTTATGAAAATCTCCATTTGGAGTTACCATTAATAAAGGGCTTTTATTATGTGTGGATAGTAAAATTGCTTGTTTTGAATGAGGAATAACTGATGAAAGAATGAAGTCATTTACGTGATTTAATGATGTATTTTTATCGGCAAAACAAACTTCAAAAATATAATCCTGCTTTTTGATAGGAGTTGCTCCTACCGTATTAATTATAACATCTAATTGATTCCCAATTGAAGTAGAAAAGTTTTCGTCTAAATCGTTACAATTTTTTGTAAATTCAATTAGCTGGGTATGACTGTAAAAAATCTTTGCTTTATGCTTGTGAACAAAATCTATTAATGAATATATTTTTTTTAAATAATTATCTTCACTAATATGCTTTACCCAATCTAAATCTATATAAAAGTGTAAATCTTGGTACATTAGAATCCCATTAAATATTTTCTATCTATCGTGAATTGGTCAAAAAAACCTTTCGGAGTATAACGAATTCTTCCTCCTTCTTCAATTTTTATTTTTGTTGATTTTGTACAATGCTCAGTTTCATCTCTATCAAAATGATAAATACTTACGTTGTCTTTATTGATACCCTTTCCTTCTTCTTCAAACCTTTTAGATTGAACCAAAATACCATTAATTATATGGTCACTGTGAGTTTCAATTATAATTTGAATACCTGCTTGGGCAGCTAAACAGATTAATTCAGTAAGTTTGGCAATACCATTTGGGTGAAGGTGGGCTTCTGGATTTTCGATTAATAAAAGTGCATCCGGTTTTGCAGATAAAATCGCAACAATAATCGGCATTACATAGGTGACACCAAATCCAACGTTACTTGCATTAAATTCACCAGTTTTACCAATATCAGATTCTGTATCAAAACGATACTTTAACTCATATCCAAGATTCCCAATATCTTTAATTATGATGTTAACTCCTTCACTGATTTCTCTCTCCCAAGCTGTTGTTTGACTAAATAAATCATTGAATAATTGATTTTTGTGACAAATTTCTGGAATTACTAAATTGTTTTTATATTGTTCTAAGAAATGCAAACAAAATTCGGCTTTACCTTCTTGTACTGAGATTTGTTTATCAATAATTACTACTTTATCGTCTTTTTCATAGTGTAGTTGAGGCCCCAAACGAGCAGCACTTATAAATTGAAAGTTAGAGTTAAATAGGCTGTTCGAAACTATATTTGATTTTTCTATTGAATGATTACTCTGACTATTTTTATGAATTAGTGTACTTAAAATGTCACTCGGAGAAGAATATGAAAATTGAAATTCAAAGGATTGTAAATCAGTATCAATCTTAAATGCAAATCCATCTACTTGACTGAATTGATATAATGCGTCTTGCACAGTACCAATTCGAATTGATTTTGATTTTAAGTCTAAATAATCAAAACTTAGATTGCGAAGGTATGATTCTCTTAATAAGAGTAAAGGGTGTAGAGCAGATGACTTCCCTACACCATTTGAGCCACACAGAACGGTCAAATTTGATAACGCTAAATCTGTATGTTTATGTACTTTAAAGTTTTCTATTTTAAGATTAAATATCATTTAAAAAATTGTTAATCATGGTATTAAACTTTTCATGTCTAAGGCTTACACTCGCCTTGGTAGCAGTTGCTATACTAATTGACCTCATGAAATCTTGATTTCTTTGAAGCAGTAAAAAATGCTCAATGAGTTCTTGTCTTTTATTTGCGAGCAATTGTCGTTGTCTATCAGATAATTTAGCAAAATTAGTGCTAACTATTTCAAATAAAGATTTGTTTATTGGATTCCTGCCAGTTACGTCTAATGTCTTACGAAATGCTTTATCTCCGAAAACTTCAAGAGATAGTTCCATCGCTGACCTAAAGTTTTTTCTAATTTCATCTTGTTTTTCTCTCTTATCGGGAATTTCTTTCGTCCCTTTAGCTAAAAAAGCATCCATATCAGGTTCATACTTTTTGTAATCAACTAAATAAAAAGAAATGAACCGAGTGGCAAAGTCTAAATCATTTTGCCTTGTTTGAGTTACAGAACCATCTGTCGCTTTTATAAACGCTTGACCTTCAAGAGTATTATTTAGTACCAAGGATTCTAAAAAATCAGTCCTGTACCCCTGAAATAGTGCAGTACGAATTTCTTGAGCTTCAAGTGATGTACTACCTTGATTAATACGATTAAAAATGATATATTTAACGGCCTCTGGAGTTCCCTTTCCAATTAAATTGACTGTAACAGTATTTGTGAGAATTCGCCTTCTCATATCTCTCGGAAGCATTTCCCATGAATATCCATTATAATCTGATAAAAATTCTAAATTTTGCAATGTAAGAGGTTCTTTATTACCTGCAAGTGTATTTTTTTTTGTTCCTAATATAAAATGTTCAAGTGTACTAATTCTTTGAAGTCCATCAATGATACGCCATTTATGGTCACTACCTTCATCAAAGTAAAAAAGAGGAATCGGTAAGCCAAGCATCAGAGATTCAATAAATTTACTTTTCTTTTCATTATTCCATAAATTAGGCCTTCGTTGAAATTTAGGGATTAAAATTTCATCATATTCCAATAAATCTACTAATTGGCCAACACTTCTTGGTACAATATTTATATTAATCTCATTTGGATTGAACGGGTCTTTTATATTATCTATACCGTTTATTTCCTCCTTTTCAATATCCTCATTTTCTTGCATAATATTCGTAGAAATCTTTTTTTAGTAAAAATAATGATAATTATCGGAATTAGACAAAATATTTCCTATCTACGCAAATAGACTGCGTAATGATGTTTTTACTTTGTAGCATCAAATTAAAACAAAATGAATATTCAAGACCTAAAACAACTTATCGCCGACGATTATATCAATGTACAAAAGCATCCAACGGCTGATTTGTATATCTATAATTATTCGCCCAAAACTCAATACGACCGACTTTGGAACGAATGGACGCTGGCTTGTAGAGGTTTGATAATGAATAGCTTGCATGAAATTATGGCTCGTCCGTTTCAGAAGTTTTTTAATTTAGAGGAATCAGAAAACCTGATTTTGCCTGACGAACCTTTTGAGGTTTACGAAAAAAAGGATGGCTCGCTCGGTATTTTATATTGGGCTGATGGAAAACCTGCGATAGCGACTCGTGGTTCGTTTATGAGCGAACAAGCAATCGTTGCCACAGAATTATTACACACAAAATATGCCGATGTAATCAAACATTTAGACCTAACCAAAACCTATTTGTTTGAAATCATTTATCCAGAAAATCGAATTGTGATTGATTATGGCGATGCACGAAAATTGGTACTTTTGGCCGTTATTGATACAAAACAGGCATCGAAATTCCATTATCAACCGTAGAGACGTTGCATGCAACGTCTCTACAAAACGAAAACCAACCAC
The DNA here is from genome assembly GCA_027488335.1 of Cytophagaceae bacterium. Classification (GTDB taxonomy): domain Bacteria; phylum Bacteroidota; class Bacteroidia; order Cytophagales; family Spirosomataceae; genus Emticicia. The sequence continues at coordinate 9,829 of JAIYBU010000189.1, read as the reverse complement.
ACGAACAGTTTGAAATCGTAAAACGATACGATGCTTTGAATGATTTGCAACAATTAAGAGCTTTGGAAGAAGACAACCGAGAAGGTTTTGTGGTAAAATTTAAGAGCGGGTATCGACTAAAAGTGAAATTTACGGAGTATGTGCGTATTCATCATATTATTACGAGAGTTTCGAGCATAAATATTTGGGAATATCTGAAAGAAGGACAAGAATTATTACCAATTTTGGAACGAGTACCCGATGAGTTTTATGATTGGGTAAAGCAAACTCACGCAAGATTATTGAATGATTTTGCTCTGATTGAGTCCGAAGCCAAGTCAGAATTTAAGATTTTAGCAACCAAAAAAGAAACGGCTCTTTATTATCAAACTTGCAAATACCCAGCAATTTTGTTTAAAATGATGGAAAATCGACCTTATGACCATATCATTTTGAAAATGATTCGACCAAAGTTTGAAAAGCCGTTTAGCACCCCTAACCCCTAAAGGGGATAAAAATTCTTCCAACATAAAATAAAGAATAATATGAAAAAAGATGATGAAATTGAGGTGTTAGGTTTTTGGTGGATATTAGGTTATTCGGAAAATAGATTACCAGGACTTTTGAAGTTTTCTCAAAAGAATGGAGCAAAATTAAAAGTTTTTCACGATGAAGGGATGAAAAAACTTTTAGGTTGGAATAAGAAGTATGACATAATTTATGGGATTGCTGATAATCAAGTTTTTACTCTATATAACTGTCGTCAGATTAGTTTCTCAATTAGTAATTTAAGTTATCAAACTTTTGACTCAAATTATCTTTTTGTTCATAATACACATTATTTGGAACATAAAGATGATATTCAATTCACGAATCTATGTACTCAAATTAATAACACCAATAAGTTTTTTAGACATTTAACTTCTTATAATGTTGATTATTCAGAAAGTAGATATATCATTGAAGAGACGCCACAAAGGATTGATTTTAATATAAATCACCTTCTGAAGGGGCAGATTTATATGGATAATAGTAACTATAATTCTTATTCCGAAAATTCGTTTGAGTTAGTTGGGAATATATGGTTTAATATAGAATCAAAAGATAACTCATTATTACCTCTCTCTATATATATGCAAGAGATAAATAACTTGAGAATGTTTTTTTCAATAATAATACAGGGTGTATGTACTTATGAAGGGATGGAAGTTCAAAGACCTGAATTTTCGGGGTATATGCAACTTTATTCTCAGAATATATATGGTGAATTATCTAATCGTTTTATGATGTTTGATTTTGAATATGTAAAAGAAAAATTTAGCATTTTACTTGAAAATTGGTTCAGATTAAGTAGCGAGATTCCAGAAGTACTCAATTTATTTTACGGAACTTATACTTCTTCCCAGTTTTATGAATACCATTTCCGAGAAACGTATATTGCGTTAGAAGGGCTTTTTCAATGGAAAATGAAACAAGATACTCAAAAGAAAAATGTAATCAGTATTCTTGTAGGTAAAGTAATGAAGACAAGAAGAAACGAGGTTGATAATTTTTCAAATATAGTTACAAAGTATCAGAATTGGGGAGAAGTAGCACGTAAAAATAGACATTATCAGATGCATTTGAATGAAGAATATAAAAATGATATAGTAGATAATAATGAACTTATAAGGTTAACAAGAAAAATTCAAGCAATTATATTATTTTATGTTTTAGAAGAATTAGGATTCTCTGATTCTGAAATTAATAAGATATTTTTTAATTTGATAGGGCATTTTAAACCCAAGTTCTTTTAAAATAAAAAAAACTACCCTTTAGGGGTTTGGGGGTATATGAAAACAATATTAATACTAAGAGGCTTACCAGCCAGCGGGAAATCGACTTATGCACGAAACCTAATCGACGAAAACAAAGGAGCGTGGAAACGACTCAACAAAGATGAGTTGCGGGCAATGCTTGATAATTCTCATCATACTACTGCCAACGAAAAATTTGTTGAGCGTGTGCGTGATATGATGCTCATTGAGGCATTGAAAGAAGGTAAGCACGTAGTGATTGACGATACCAATTTATCTGACCGACCAGTTGAGCGTATTCAGCAGGTAATTGGACGATATAAAAAAGATACGGGGCAAGAAGTAAAGATTGAAATGAAGACAATGGAAACCTCGCTCGAAGAATGTCTGGCTCGTGATGAAGTGCGTGAAAAAAAGGTGGGTCGAGACGTAATTATGCGAATGTATAACGACCATATTGCTAAAGTAAAATCATTGACGAATACATCTAAAAAAGGGATAGATTTGAGCACACGAGGCCCTTATTACCAGCCGCAAGATGATACTTTGACGCCTGCAATATTATGCGACCTTGACGGAACTTTAGCAATTATCCACAACCGAAGCCCGTTTGATTCTGTGCGTTGCGAAACCGATTTATTGAACGAGCCGATTGCCGAAATTGTAAAAAACTATGCAGCAATGGGCGTAAAAATTATCTTAATGTCAGGCCGTGATGAAGTCGCCCGTCGTCCGACTACCAATTGGCTGGCTTATAATCGAATACCGTATGAGGCTCTTTTTATGCGAACAACAGGTGATACCCGAAAAGATTCAGTCGTGAAAAAAGAATTATACGAAGCCCACGTAAAAGGTCAGTATTTCATCAAATTTGTACTTGACGACCGAAACCAAGTAGTAGATTTATGGCGTTTGGAGTTGGGATTAGCCTGTTTACAAGTCAATTATGGCGATTTTTAACGAAAAAGGACTGGTTCAAATCGACCAGCCTTTTTTAATTGAATCCACACAACTTTTATGAAAACTATATAATGCTATAATGAATTTCTATCTATAAGACTTCGTTTTTTGAAAATCGGTTGCATCAAATATGATTTATTTTTTAATAGGCATATAAAAAAAAAGGACTGGAATAAATAATTCCAGCCTTTCCCGCTACTAAATCCACACAACTTTTATCTTTAATATTTTATTTCTATATATAATACAAATTTTTCTTGCAAAAGGTTGCACACAAGTGCTAAAATATTTGCATTCTTAATTATGTTTCAAAGATAAAACAAAATTATATGTTGATACAAGTATTTTTTCGTTTTTTTAATTTTATGTGACAAACATATAAAGAATTTAAAGTAAATGCAATAAAAAAAAGCATTTTTTATTGTGTGACCATCTAAAAATATTTTTGTTAGTAGGTCGATACTGAATATGTTGGCCAAAGTACATTTTTGTACTTCGAGTTGTTCGTTTATGAAACAAAAATAGATATTTTCTTAAAATTTCCTAAAACCATTATCGCTATTTTTTAATTAAAAATATCTTTAGGTTTTTTCTTTCTGAATACCCACTTATAAAAATCCGTAAGTAAGGCCAGTTGTACGTTTGCTCCAATGCTATAGTATAACCCATTATAGGTCTCAGGAACATTTTTCTTGCGTAGAGCATACCGATACCCTCCTTGCACCGACAGGCCTCCCCAACGTGTAGCTTTCCAGCCTGCATATAGGCCCGCTTGTATGGGCATAAAATAATCTTTTCGTTTCCAAATTTGTATTTCATTTAATAGTCCCACATTTTCGTTTTTGGTTGTACCGATTCCTATTTCAAAAGGAACACTTACTTGCCATCGTTTACTATTGACGAAGTTTTTCCAGTACATCAGACTAAAAAAATACAAATCGGTTTTGGTATAATAATCAATATTGACTCGTTTAGCGGCTGATTTTCTTAAATCGAGTAAGCGTAAATACGAATTGAAATTTAGCCAATAGTATCCTACCGTTATTTGGTTTCGTTTATGCCCTACGATAACCCCCGTGTTTATTCCCCAAATATTTACTCGTTTTTCTTTAATTATTGAGCTGCGGGCATCCCAGTTGATGGCGTAGCTAAGCCGTGGGCGAAGGCTATCGGAGTAAGTAACTATGACGCTATCGGTTAGAGGGTTTTGAGCAATTGTTTTTAAAGAAAGTAACCATAATAGCAGACAGAGAAACCTCACTGAAGTATGGATTTCTCGTAAATTTAAAAGTAGGATGGCGGTAATTTTCTTCACAAACTGCTACTTAGACTTACGTTTAAACGCATCAATTCACGTGATATTATCCTACTTTAGATTTTATCACATTAAATTTCGGAAAAACAATTAATAAAAGCTCTTATTCGTTGAAATAAGAGCTTTTATGTTTATGCCAAATTTGCAATAATTATCACTTTTTTTGAGCTTTTTTTGCTTTTTCTTTCATATCCTGATAGGTTTTAAACTGTTCAGGCGTAAATATTTTTTCGAGTTCTTTGTCTTTTTTTGTTTCCAGTGCCTCCATTTTCTCTCTTGCATTTGCTATCTGAGCGGGCGTTGGTTGAGAGCTACCAAACTCTTTTTTGATAAGCTCGTATAAATCCTTGCGTTGGTAGGCATAGTCTTCGTTGAGCGACGAAACCAAGATTTCTTGTTCTTCATCTAACTTCAATTTTTTTACCATTACACGAGTTTCTTCCTTGGCAACTTCATCGGGGTCTGGTGGAGGCTTGGGTTTGCCGTTATCAAAACTTGGATTGTTGAAGGCACTGTTATAGCCCCGACCATAACCGCCGTAGCCACCATATCCATATCCACCGCCGTAGCCACCACCATAACCTCCATACTGGGCATAAGCAGTAGAAATCGTAAACATCAAACAACACAAGAATAATGTTGGGGTTTTAAATATGTCTTGATTTTGCTTCATTTTATTTATTTGAAATAGGTTTTCAGTAAAACTTTTCAAAAGTAATAATTTAAACTAAGATTAAGATAAATTAGTAAGTCTTAATATCTGTTTTTGTTTCATAAATTTACCAGTTTAGTTATTGGTTGCACCTGAATCAATCCATTTTTTAATAGCTTCAATTTGACAAACGCCTAATTTTTTATTTTGAGGCATTCCAACATAGCCAACATGATAATTAACTACATGCCATAACTTTTGGTTATCTACATAATTTTTAATGAAAGCATAACTGTCCAATAGGACACTTCCTTGAGCCGCTTTTGTTTGGTGGCATCCAACGCAATAAGTATCAATAATTGGCTTGATTGTTTTAGCAAATGTTGGATTTACTGCATCAGCAACGCTTGCTCCGCAGGTGGTGTTTTTTGCACCTTCATCAATCCACTGTTTGATGATAGCAATTTGGCTACTTGCCATTTTTCGTGGAGATTCGGGCATTTTTCCGCTTGCCATTTCGCTGTAAATCTTGCTTTTACTTGCACTTCCCGCACTTACTCCTTTCATAATTCCATTATAAGTACTCAGGTCATAGCCTTCGGCTCTTGTTTTTGAATCGTGGCAGCCACTTTCTGCACAATTAGAGTAAATGATTGGTAAAACCTGCGAGTCAAAGCAAATTGCGGTACTTGTACTGGCGGTTGTAGCACAGGCAAGTTGCGAAGGAGGCGTTGTTTCGGGAGCAGCACCAGTTGGGTCAGTATTTAATGGAGTTTCGGTTGGATTCGTGTTTGAGGGAGAAATCAGTGTGGCTTTATTGTAGGTACAAGAAAGTATGATACTCAAACAAGCGATTGTATAAATGAGTGTTTTCATATTTTGAGGAAGATTTTGAGACCAAACAGAATCGACCTAAAAGTCAATTCTGTGTTTGCGTAATTATCACAAATTTATTTTTTCATTGCAGTAAAAGTAAATTTGTTTTTAACGGCAATATTTTCGGCAATTTTGGCAACCACAAGTGTAGGAACTTCAATTTTATGGTCGGCTAATGGTACATTGAAATCACATAGTAAAGTTATTTCTTCGCCTTTGATAGTTACTTTGCCTTTCAGAAGGCGTTCTTTGGAAATCCCGTGCATGATAAGCGTTCCTTTGGCAGTTACATCGTATGTTCCATCTTTTTTCCAGTCAATGGCTTCGTTGACTTTCCCTTTGAAAATACCATTCGGAAATTTTGTTGACTCCATATAGTTTTCATTGAAATGTTCTTCCATTAAATGGTTCTTAAACTTGAAATCGGTCATAACCATTTTAACGGCTATTTCATTGGTGGCAATATTCAGAACAGAGGTAACTGATTTGTTGAGTGCAGCTATGTTTTCGAGCGGAGTTTCTGAGAAAAAGCTGGTTTCTCCATCACGGCAAATATAGTTTTGAGCATTAGCACTGACTACAAAAAATAGGCTAACGAGGAAAATTTTTATGATATTTTTCATTGATTCATATTTTAAGAATGTGAGTAAAAAACGACTACTACAAGGATAAATTATAGGTTATGGTGTTAATGTTTAGTTAAGGATTTAATAATCAGTTCGTTTTCACTGAATTACCATTTCTCTTTTTTCTTCTTTTTATCAAAACTAAATGTTCTTGAAAGATTGAATCCCCAATGGATGCCGCCTGTTGTCCAAGATTCTGTGTTTTCGGCGATAAACTGTTTTTCAATCATCCCCAACGAATTGGTAAAATGCAGTTGAAAAACGTGTCCACCTGTCTCGATGTCAACACCTACTGAAATCGAGTTGTGGTATTTTGAGTTGAGTGCATATTGGTCGTTGAAAGATGGTAGTCGATAAAAATATTCAGCATTGATAGAGGTGCGTTTATTGAGTTTGTATCTTCCTCCGAAACCAATGGCAAAAATATCGTTGGGTTCGAGTACTTCGCTGGCATCGCTTGAGTTGATTCTGAAAACCTTATTGCGGTGCAAATAGGTTGGGCTGATTTGTAATGAAAAACCATCTGTAATTTTTCGTGCAATCAAGATTTGGCTGCAATAGCTCCATCGCTCAATATTATTAGCAAAACTTGGCGATGAAAATGAGTTTTCAACATTAGAACTCAACGAAACGGCGGCAAGGCTGGCAAATAACGTAACGCTTACTGGCATTGTTTTGGCTCCACTTGATTGTTTGAGTAATTTGTATTTTCCAAAGTAATCAAAAGTTTTCTGGGTTGTACTTCTGCCAATTCCAACCATCAAATCATTGGTTAGACCATACTCAAAACTCATACGCATGGTGGCTTGGTCTAAACCGAAATAATTATAAGCACCCGTATTTAAAGCTCCAAAACGGTGAGCGATACGAAAGTCTAAATGACGCTTGGCTATTGTTTCTACCGATTGACCATTAATTACTCTCGTTGATTTGAATGTAGCAGTAGCAAAGGTCGTAGAAGGTTTAGTGTTTTTGTCAAGTATATCCATTGGGTCGTCTTGTGCAATGGCTGTAACACTCAAAAAAAATAAAAAGAGGAGGTATGTATTTTTCATGATTAGATAAATGAAATTGTAGATAAAGGGAAGTTAGAGGAAATACACTTCCCTTTATAGATGGATTTAAGATACAGTAAGTGTGGTTCCACTGACTGAAACGGTGTATTTTGTAAGGCTTTTAGTAGCTGGACCTTGCGTTACGGCTCCACTTGTATTAAACTCAGCTCCGTGATTTGGGCAATGAAATTTTCCACTACTTTGATACACCACGCTTGTACCTTCGTGCGTACATGCCTGTGCTACCGCCACAAAAGAACTTGCTGTATTGCCTGATGCCGTACGGGCAATGATTACACCATTGCTATAAATATAGCTATTGATGGTCAGTAATTTAGAAGCCAAATCTACTGTTATTCCTCCTGCTGGAATGACGACATCACTTGCGTTTTTGCATGAGGCGAGTACTGCTAATAGGGCCGAACCGCCCAAACCCATACTCCTTAAAAAGTCTTTTCTTGTAATTGATTCTTGTGTAAGCATTGTGTTCTGATGTTTAGTTTGATTAAATGGGTAATGTGGCAAAGTAAATCCATCACTTTAGTTGTCGAGTACGATTTTGTCAAAAGCACTACCTAACACGTTAGGTAGTGCTTTTGATTTACTAACGGCTAATTCTATAAAATCCATTAAGTTTAACTCCAAAAAGCCAGTCGTTAGCTCGGTAAGACAGAGGTTTGAGTTGGTAGGAAACATACGGATTTAGCTGAACCGAGAAACGTTTCCAGCGTTTTTCGATGCCTGCTGATAGTATCCAGTTGTTGAATGGTATTACTTTTATATTTTCTGTAAGTCCTTCTTGCTTATTTTCTTTGATAAAATCTCGGTGTGAAAACGACGTGATTTTGCGAAGGTTTACGTCGAAATCTGTGCCTGTTGAGAATAATACGGTATAATTTTTTCTTAGCGGCAGACGATAATTGAGATAAAGTGGTACTCTAAGCAATACCTGATGGGCTTCGATGTCTGCGATTTCCGAATTTAAAGGCACGTCTAAGTCGTGTTGTTCACGGAAATCTCGTTCGGTTTTGCGTTTGAAATCATCTTCGTCGCCAAAATGTTCAAAGCCTAAGAAGCTTACATTTACACCCGAGGTTATACTCCAACGCTTGCTAAACAAAACTTCGGTCAGAATGCTTGTACCGATTTGCCCATTGTCGATATTACTGCCTAAACCTACTCTGTATTTCAGCGATGGCAAAGTGATTTGTGGCATTCTGAAACCCGATTTCTTTGAATTTAAATCAACCCAGCGAGTGGTTTGAAGTGGGCGGTCTGCAAAACTTATAGCAGGAGATAAACCAAGTGGGTTGTAACCTCTACTCTTCAAATCTTTTAGGGATAAGTTTTTTAAGCTTATTTCCTTCAAATCAGACAGGTTTGTAGGAGTTTGATTGTTATAAGGTGCTTGATTATCAGTATCTTGCGTAATTTTTAGTTTTTTATTTTCATCAAAACCTTTTGTAGTAGCTTGACCATTATAAGTGGAAACCAAATTATTATCTACAAAACCATTTTGTTGTGCAATAGCCTCAAGTTGTTTGTTTTTATTGATACCTTTATTGGCCGCATTATTTGTGTTTTTATTGCTAATATGACTGAAACTATCTTTGTTAGTTTGCTCTTTACTTAGATTTGAAATTGATTTTTCAGGTTTTTTATTTGAACTGATGTCTATATTTTCTGAAACATCACCGCTATTTTCAGGCGAAACATCTTCACTACTATTTGCGGGTTGTAGTGTGGCTATGCTTTCTTTATAATCATCAACGGTAATTTCATGCTTGATATGCTTGACAACATAAATCGTGTCGATTTTTTCGATAATAAGGGGCGAAGATGTACCTTTTACAGCCGTTTGAATGGGTTGTTGCTTTAGTTGCTTGCTTAATTCTGAGATTTTATTTAGTAAAGATTTATTTTCATTCGCTTGAAAAATGTTTGTTGTTAGTAAAGTTAGAATCGTGAGCATACCAACCGAATAGGTAAAGATATGCCCAAAGCGTTGCCAAAGGCTCAGAGGAATATGCTGATTGAGATATCCTTGAACTCGGTCGATTTCGTCTTCACTGAAAGGTGGGTGAAAGCTTTCAACTTTACGTCGAAAAGCTTCATCAAATTTGTCAGTTTTCATTGAGTTTATTTTTTCGCACTGCGTAAATATCAAATAAATGAGGATAATGAACCCGTATCATTTCCTGTAATTTTATACGAGCATCTTGGAGGTTCGATTTCGATGTGCCTTCTTGTATGCCCAGCCGCTCGGCAATTTCTTTGTGTTTATAGCCTTCAACCACATAAAGCATGAAAACCATGCGATACATCGGTGAAAGCTTACGGACAAGTCCCATGATTTCGTCCACCGAAAGTTGACTAATCACGTCGTCGTTGAAGTCGGTTACTTCTATTTCATCGACTGCAATATGTAGTTGGTATTTTTTGTTGCTTCTATAATAATCAATGGCGGTGTTGACCATGATTGTACGAACCCATGCCTTGAAAGGCTGAGTTGAGTCGTATTTTGGTAGATTATTAAAGATTTTCAAGAAACCATCATTAATCATTTCTTC
>JAIYBU010000030.1 GCA_027488335.1 Cytophagaceae bacterium | reverse complement strand
TTCAAACCCGAGCTGGCCAGAAGCATGGCATCAAACTGAAATTGCATTCGGACACAATCGGCTGCAATTGCTTGGTTTACACAAACCCCAATAAATTTAAGTTGATGGTCTTCTTTGACTTTATGTAGCACTTGTTTTAGTTCGGCGTAGCTCAGTAAAGTTTCGTTATCAATATAAAAAATCGTGGTGGGCTTGTGGCTAAATTCTGAGAAAAACTGATGTATATTATCGGTCGATTTAGTTTTAAAACTTCTACATATAAGCGACTCCGTTAGTGCTTCATTTATCAACCTACATTTGCCTATAATTAGTATTTCCATGATAATAACAATCTAAATTTTAATTAAGACACTATTAGTTTCTCACGAATAGGACTAAAAGAACTTTTGATTTCAGAACATTCCTGTTGGAATAAAAGTAGAAAGGTTTTTAGGGGTTAAGGTCTGTCTGAAACTATAAACTGTTACTTTGCGTAATGGCTTCAATGATTTTGATTTAGACGATGTGGTAGTAAGTGCGTTCATTTTAGTAAGAGTTTAAAAGAGGAATGGGAGAATCGTTTAACTGATGCAAATATTAGGAGGGAATCAAACAGGGAATAATAAATGGGATTTTCGGACTTATAAGCTATATCAAACGCTATTTTTTGTGTATTTTTGAGAAAAACACATTGATACCTATAATCAAGCCATTAATCCAAAAAACAAACACAACATTCTGATAATGAGCAGTTTACAAACATTAAAAAGCACTCGTTTAGGCAAAAGAATAGCATCTATTTCCAAAAGTATTTGGAAAGAAATAGCTGTACATTTTTCACTTTGGGTTATTTTTATGCTCTACGAAGGGGTACTGATTTATAAGATTGCTAAACTCGAAGTAGTATCGTTTGCATATCTGATTCCAAGTTATACAATTTTTGCAGTTTTTGTCTATGTGCATGCTTTAGTTTTACTACCACAATTTTTAGAAAAACGCCGCTTTGTTGCTTACATAATCTTATTGGCTGGCCTAATAGTGGGTCTTATCTACATAAAATATATCATTAGGTATAGTATATTACCTGCATTCAATATCAAAGAAATGAGTGTATATGGTAATATTGGCTTTCGGTTTTTCTTAGCGTTACAAATTACTTATATGGGGCAGTATATTATTTATAGCACTGGCTATTGGTATGCTCTTAGAGTCATCAAATTACAAAAACGCAAAAGTGAATTGAAACGTCAATTACTAAAAGCTCAATCTGATTACCTCAGATTTCAGATAAACCCACACTTTTTGTATAATACGCTCAACTTTTTTTATGGACAAATACAGCCTCTTTCGCAGCCTTTGGCCGACGGTATCCATCAACTCTCTGACATGATGCGGTATGCGGTTTCAGAGGAAGAAAGCGACCAAAAAGTAGATTTAGAGCGTGAAATAAGGCACATCGAAAATTTTATTGCAATGCAGCAATTACGCTTCAATAATACATGTAATATTGATTATCAACTAAAAGGTAATATTTATGCCAAGCGTATTTTACCTTTGATTCTGATTACGTTTGTCGAAAACCTTTTCAAACATGGCGAACTTTTCGATGCCAATACTCCTGCTATTATTCACATAAATATTGTTGAAAATACATTCTCATTACATATTCAAAATAAAAAATCAACGGGAATAAAAGACCCTTCTTCGGGCATTGGTTTATCTAATATTCTGAACAGACTATCTTTATTTTATCAGGACCGTTATAAATATGATGTAAATCAGGATGATTTTTTTTATAATTGTAACCTAATTATCCACCTTTAACTCTGATTCGTACATGTATTCTGCCTATATTATAGATGATGAATCTACTGCCATTGACATCTTAGCCAGATATGTTGAACAAACGCCCTATCTGAATTTGCTGGGTAGCTCAACCGATTCTATTGAAGCACTGATGTTTATCCAACAAAATGAGATAGATGTTATTTTCTTAGATATTCACATGCCTAAATTATCAGGCATTGATTTTCTGAGAGTAATCAATGGTAAGTGTAAGGTCATCATCACTACGGCATACACCCAATATGCTCTTGATGGCTTCGACCTCGGAGTGGTTGATTATATACTTAAGCCCATTTCCTACGAAAGATTTTTGAAGGCAGTCAATAAAATTCAAGTTCCGACCAGCCCCAAAACAGATACCGCTAAAACCGACTCTAATAAGGCATCAGAAGACAATTTTATGTTTGTAAAAGCCGATACGAAGGGTAAATTTATAAAAGTAAATTTTGAAGAGATTATTTTTGTTGAAGGTTTAAAGAATTACATTTCGATTTATACTGAAACAGACCGAATCATTACGCTACTTTCAATCAAAGAAATAGAAGAAAAACTCACCAACAAAGGTTTCATTAGGGTACATAAATCATATATCGTGGCTCTCAACCGCATTAAGGCCGTAGATGGAAATCAAATAGTATTGAAGGATAAAAAATATATTCCGCTGGGAGATACTTACCGTACCGAGTTTTTCAAGATTCTTGATTTATTCATGATGGAAAGTCAGCGTAAATGAAGCCAGTAGTTTGATAAGCATTTTAAAGTCAAAAATAGATACATTGACAAACAAGGCGAACAAATAATTGCTCCAAAATATAGATTTTCGTTGCCATTGTCGGAAGATTTGGCTGCGATAATGATTGGTGGAAAACATGGTTTCATTGATGAATTAGGAAAAAAAGTAATCGAACTGCAGCAAATTCCAAATACATAAAGTTAATTTAGCTTCAAAATAGATTTTTATAGTAGCCAAAGAGAGTAAAAAATTAAAACCGCCTCAAAGTGGGGCGGTTTCTTTTTATCGGTTTTGTTCTTCAATCATTCTGAGATATAATTTCTCCACTTTTTTTCTTGCCCAATCGGTTTTTCTTAGAAACTTCAAGCTCGAATTGAGCGATGGGTTATTGGCAAAACAGTTAACATTCACATGATAAGCCATTTGGTCCCAGCCGTAATAATCTCTGAGTTCTCTTACTATTCTTTCGAGCGTAATGCCATGCAGCGGATTGTTGGGTTGTTCCATACCTTATTTTTTCTTCTTTTTTGTCTTTTTCTTTAACGCTTCCAATTCTTCTGCCTCTTTTAATAAAGCCTTTAAATCATAATTGGTTGTATCTTTCGAGAAATCAATCGTTTCGGCGTACTCTTGTTGGTCAAGTTCCAGCACTCTGATTTTCTTGCCCATAAAACTTTCGATTTCGTCGAGAATTGGTTTTTCTTCGGTCGCACAAAACGAAACTGCTAAACCTTTCTGCATTCCTCTGCCCGTACGTCCTACTCGATGCACATAATTTTCGGGTACATCGGGCAAATCATAATTTACCACGTAATCTACGTTGGCAATATCAATTCCTCTGGCACTTACGTCGGTGGCTATCAATATTTTAACTTCTCCACTTCTGAATTTATCCAATACCAAAAGTCGGTCTTGTTGTTCTTTATCTCCGTGAATCGTTTCGCTTTCAATTCCTACTCGTTGCATGGCCGATTTTACTCTTTCTGCACGCACTTTTGTTCGCACAAAAACTAAAATCTTGCTTTCAGGGTTTTCGTTGATAACTCTTTCCAAGAAAAAGCGTTTATCGTCCATTTCCACAAACGCCACCGAATGTGTGATATTTTTAGCAACAGGGTCCTTGGGTGAAAGCTGAATACGAATGGCATTTCTGACCAACGAATAGGCAACCTTCTTTATTTGCTCATTGATTGTTGCCGAAAAGAACAGCGTTTGATGAAATTTAGGTAAAAACTTCTTTACATCTTGAATATCTTTGATAAAGCCCAAATCGAGCATGTGGTCGGCTTCATCAAGTACTAAGATTTCTACGCCCGTTATTTTGAGGTGTTTTTGATAAATCAAATCAAACATTCGGCCTGGGGTAGCAATCAAAATATCGACGCCTTTCACAAGTTTTTCAATTTGAGGAGCTTGCTCCACGCCTCCAAATAAACAAAGCGTTTCTACTTTCGTTCCTTTGGCCATTTTCTGAAAAACCTCAGCAACTTGCAAGGCCAACTCACGAGTTGGCTCCATAACGATACACTTTACCCCTTCTTCGTATCGCACCGAATGCTTCATTTCCTGCAAAATACTGATAATCGGAATCGCAAAAGCAGCAGTTTTTCCTGTACCTGTTTGAGCAATTGCCAATACATCTTCACCTTTTAGAATAGGCGGAATCGTTTTAAACTGAATATCGGTTGGACGTTTGAAGCCCAAAGCAGCAATATTTTTTTTGAGTTCGTTCGAAATACTATAATCGTCGAATTTCATCGGTTTCCACGTTTATCGTTTCCCTTGAAAGGTCTATATCCTTCTTTCACAAATAGCTTTCCTTGCGAATTTAGCTTCGGAGCTTTAGTTGTTTTCGCCTTTGATTTATCTTTTTTCTCCGAAATGCTTACCTCCAAATTACGCCCCATAATCTCGAAACCGTTTAGCTCAAAAATCGCTTTACGTACTTCTTCTTCATTAGGCATATCCACAAATCCAAAACCCTTATTTTGGCGTGTAGATTTACTTTTTACAATTTTGGCCGATGTTACCTCTCCAAACTTTTCAAAAAGTTCTTTTAATTCTTTCTCTTTAAGTTTAAATGGTAAACTGCCTACAAAAATATCCATCGTTTGTTTTTATTATTATTTTACAAAAGTACGGATTTTTGAATGAAATCTGTGATTTTACAGGAAAAGAGGAGAATAGCAAGGTGTTTCATTAACCATGTAGCATTATACATTCTGCATTACCCCCTACGCTTCGTAAAATTTAATACCATTTTGAGCCAAAAATGATTTAATTATATCAACATGAATGCAATGCCCAACGTGTAAGAAAGGTTGATTATTGACTTTAATTGTTTTGCCATTGACGTTGTGCGAAGCATTGTGCATATCGAAACCTAAATGCAGAGCGTTGGTTTTGCTTTGCATGCCACAAACTACGCCATTTCGGTCGAAAAGTGGCCCGCCGCTTTGTCCACGCAAACCTGGAGTGCTAAGTTCGACCCCGTAAAGTTCGTTGTTTTCAACCAAATGTCGGGTCAGCATTCCATCAATCGGAAAACGTGGCGTACCGATGATTCCGCTATTTGTCCACGAAATTTCATCGGCTTCAGAGTTATATTGAAAGTTCGTAAATTCGGGAAATGGATAACCCAGTCGGCAAAGCGATTTTCCTTGTTTCAAACCTGAACTATCTTTCATAAATCGAGCATACGATTGATACAATGGCTGCTGAAACTGCTCGAAAATAATAATTGCTAAATCATATTTTGGGTGAGTTATCCAACGAAAACGAAGCGTTGGGTCGGCGGTGCAATCAAGGAAACGTTCATTGAGTTCAACAATTGTTTCAGGCGTGTAATCGTACTTATTTTCAAGTCCTTTAATGAATTTCTGGTATTGATGATTGCGAGGAATAGACGCACGTTCTCGTTTGAAATTCGCATACTTTTGATTAATATTCATGCGATTTCCAATCAAATCAATGACGTGCTTGCAGGTAACAGCACAAGAAAATTCGTTAACAAAAAACATGGTAGCCGCCCCAGGCGACACGATTGTTTCGTTGTAATTTCTTGAAATAAACTGAATCGGACGAGTAAATCGACCAACTTCTTCGATGGCATCAACAAACATAATTTTCTATAAAAGGCACAGAGTGGCAAAGGCGACCGTCGCTCGGCACAAAGTAACGAAGAGATTTTTTTAAAACGATAATTTTATAATAAAAAAGAGGCTGATGTATTATAAAACAAATGCTAAAATTTTTCAAACCACTCAAATTTTTCGTGAACGATGGCATCTTTTTGCTCGTTAATATATTTCAAAAATGCAGCGGCTACGGGCGAAAAATTCTTATTCTTCATCCAAACCAAATTCCAAACCGAAGTAATTGGAAAATCTTTTACGGGTATAATCTGTAAATTGCCGTGAAGTAGTTCGTTCTTGATACCAATCAATGGCATAATTGAGCAACCCAAACCCGCAATAACGGCCTGTTTTACGGCTTCGTTGGAAGTCAACTCCATTTTTTTTCTGACTGGTAGTTTATTTTCTTCGATAAATCGCTCCATCACGAGCCTTGTGCCTGAGCCTTGTTCTCGGTAGATAAGTGGTAATTCTTCAAAAATACTTTTATCATAAATTTTCTTTGTAAACTTACTTTTGGTATTGGCTACTAAGAATAATTTATTTTGTAGGAGTTCGATATTTTCAATTTTTAGATTATCAGGAAGCACCGAAACCAACGAAAAATCGACTTCATTTTTCTCCAAACTTTCTATCACTTTTGCCCGATTTGTTACGTCCATCACCAATTCTATTCCTTCATTTCGGGTAATAAAATCCGTCAAAAAATAAGGCATTACATACTTACCCGTCGAAACAATCGAGATTTTTAAACGGCCAGTTAATTTGCCTTTATGTGCCATTGTTTTGTAATTAATGGCATAGACTTCGTTGAGAATTTTCTCGGCGGCCACAGCTATTTCTTTACCAAAATCAGTAATAAATAGCTTTCTACCAACCACTTCCGTGAGTGGAATTTCAAATTGGTCTTGCAAGTTTTTTAGCTGGATTGATACCGCTGGCTGGGTGAGATAAAGCTCTTCAGCAGCCTTTGTGATGCTCTGAGTCTGAGTGATTTTCAGAAATACCTGTAATTGATGCAGTGTATAATTCATAACTTATGTTTATATATATCATTACAAATATAAATAAAAATAAATAATATTTTGTTCGGAATTTTGCAGCGTTAAATCAAAATAATCAAAACGCAATGACAAAAATTACAGTAGCAAAAGGTGACGGAATCGGTCCAGAAATCATGGACGCCACGCTTGAGATTTTGATGGCAGCAGGAGCAAAAATCGAAGTAGAAGAAATTGAAGTTGGCGAAAAAGTGTATTTGGCAGGTAACACTGCGGGTATTGCCAAAGAATCTTGGGACATAATCAGACGCAACAAGGTTTTCTTGAAAGCACCAATCACTACGCCTCAAGGTGGTGGATACAAGAGCTTAAACGTAACAACTCGTAAATTTTTGGGACTCTACTCAAACGTGCGTCCGTGCATGAGTTTGCACCCTTTTGTAGCTACCAAACACCCAATTATGGATGTAGTTATTGTGCGTGAAAACGAAGAAGATTTATACGCAGGAATTGAACACCAGCAAACCGATGAGGTGGTTCAGTGCCTAAAACTTATCAGCCGCCCAGGTTGCGAAAAAATCGTGCGTTATGCTTTTGAGTACGCCAAACACTACGGCCGCAAGAAAGTTACGTGCTTCACGAAAGATAATATCATGAAGCAAACCGATGGTTTGTTCCACCAAGTTTTTGATGAAATTGCAAAAGAATACCCTGAAATTGAAAATGAGCATTGGATTATAGATATTGGTGCGGCAAAAATGGCCGATACGCCTGAGGCTTTTGATGTAATCGTGATGCCAAACCTCTACGGCGATGTACTCTCTGACGTAGCGGCTCAAATTGCAGGTTCAGTAGGTTTGGCGGGTTCGGCAAATATTGGCGAAGAATGTGCCATGTTTGAGGCAATCCACGGTTCGGCACCTCGTAGAGCAGGACAAAATATGGCTAATCCGTCGGGGCTTTTGCAAGGAGCAATCATGATGCTCAACCACATCGGACAAACCAAAGTTGCCGAAAAAGTACAGAATGCTTGGCTAAAAACCATTGAAGACGGTATTCATACGTACGATATTTATAAAGAAGGTATAAGTAAAGAAAAAGTTGGTACGAAAGAATTTGCTCAAGCTGTAATAGCGAATCTCGGCCAAGAACCAAAGCTCTTAAAATCAGTAAGTTATGCCGAAAACGCCACACTTAATCTACCAAAATACGAACGAAAAGCTCCAACTAAAAAAGAGTTAGTCGGTGTTGATTTATTCGTTCATTGGGCAGGTAAAAGTGCAGACGAGTTGGCTACTATCGTGCAGGAACTCGACTCCAACGAAGTGAAACTTTCGATGATAACCAATCGTGGCATCAAGGTTTGGCCAGAAGGTTTTGAAGAAACGTTCTGTACTGACCACTGGCGTTGTAGATTCAAGCCTACCGAAGGTAATCAGATGAGCAAAGAAGTTATTATTCAGCTGCTCAATGGGGCTATTGAAAAAGGAATTGATACCATAAAAACCGAAAATCTCTATACGTTTGATGGGAAAATGGGTTTCTCGTTAGGTCAAGGTCAATAATCAAAAAAACATCAAAAAATGAATATACAACTTATTCAAGGGCAGTTTGGTGGTAAAGAGGCCATCGAACTAATCACGCAGATGATTCATACAAAAGTGAAATTTCACGAAAATATCATTAGTAATAACGATAGTGAAGAAGATATAAAAATGCGTGAAAACTGAATAAAACAACTCCAAAAAGACTTATTCGATGCCCGACAATATATTGAAAAGAAAGGCGAAAACATAAGTATAAATGCTTCGATAGAAATCTAAAACAAACCCAATCGCAGAGTCAGCAGGCTCTGCGATTATTTTTTAATGGTCAGTTTGATACGTATTTTCTACAATAATTTCGTTAGCTTTACTTCTGAAAATATTCTTTTGCTTATAATCATGACCGAACTTATCATCAACCTTGCCGTAGGAATTGCACTCAGTGCTTGCTCGGGTTTTCGAGTATTTATACCGATGTTGGTTGCTAATCTGGCTACTCGATTTCACGTGCTTGACCTTTCTAACGGTTTTGAATGGTTGAGTAGTCCAACGGCAACTTATATTTTAGGAGCGGCCACAGTTGCCGAAATTATGGCCTATTACATTCCTGTAGTGGATAATTTGCTCGATACCATCACAACGCCCGCTTCATTTGTGGCTGGAACTATTCTGACAACTTCATTTCTGAAAGTAGATTCGCCCGAACTCCAGTGGACACTCGGAATATTGGCAGGTGGTGGCGTTGCTGGAACAATTCAAGCAGGAACTGGCCTTCTTCGACTGGCTTCTTCGAAATTTACGGGTGGTTTTGGAAATTCTTTTTTTGCAACTTTTGAAAATTCGATTGCTATTATTTTTTCTCTTCTGACGCTTTGGTTACCTAT
Source organism: Cytophagaceae bacterium (assembly GCA_027488335.1). GTDB lineage: Bacteria > Bacteroidota > Bacteroidia > Cytophagales > Spirosomataceae > Emticicia. Next base: position 2,403 of record JAIYBU010000030.1, on the reverse strand, counting down.
TTTTGTGGCGGTGCTTGGTGGGTTGCTTTTTGTTTTTTTACTGAAAAAAGTTTTGAAGAAATTTCAAAAAAAAGAGTAAATTTGATAATTTACAATCTAATTTCAAACCAAAATTAAGTCTTTTGTGTTGGTAAATTTGACGTTTAATTAAAAGAAAAATTGTGGACTACCGACCGTCGTCCGTTGACTAAAAATTATGAGTGAAATAAAGATTTGTTGCCCAAAATGTAAATGGGAACCTGATGGTGGTGAATATTGGCAATGCGACTGCGGCCACATCTGGGATACTTTCAAGACGATTGCACGCTGTCCAGCTTGCCACAAACAACATCAATACACAGCATGTGTACCGCACGCAGGGGGCTGTGAAGCACATTCTCCGCACCTTGACTGGTATGAAGGCTTAGAAAAAATCATTGAAGATTTGAAAGAAGAAGTGCTTGAAAATCAGGAGGTTTTTATTTGAAAGTCCACTATCGTTAGTCAATAGTCGACAGTTTTTGGATACTTACATTTATTTCTTATCTCCTAAAAACTTTTCTTGCATAAAACCAAAGCCATAGCCCATTAACTGAATAAAACAGGCTATTACACTCAAAAAGCCGATTTTTAGACTTTTATTATGAACTGACGAGTCAATCACTATCATCATGATATAAATCAAGAGCAGAAAGGCAGCAATAAAGAATAAGATTTTGTCGATAAAGAAGATTATCGGAATGGCTAAAACTCCGAGTGTAAAGAGCATCGGGAAATAATGCACTAATTTAAGTTCCGAAGGGAACATTCGGGCAAGGTTGATACGCCCACGACCAAAAAAATGCAATTGTTTGAAAAATTGACCAAAATCAGTTCTTCTTTTATGATAAATGAAGGCGTTTTCTATTAAACCAACTTTAAAGCCTTTCGATAAAATTCGGATACTAAACTCAATGTCTTCGGCCATGCGAGTCATGGTATAACCGCCCATTGCCTCCCAAACTTTGCGAGAAATTCCGAAATTAAAACTGCGTGGATGAAACTGTCCGCCCGCATTATTTTTCTTGCCTCTGATTCCACCAGTCGTAAAAACTGATGTCATCGAATAATTGATGGCTTTCTGAATATCCGTGAAACTTTCGTGAGCCGCATCGGGGCCACCATAGGCATCCAACCAATTAGTTTTTAGATGATTATCTACAATTTCAAAATATTTTTCAGGGATAATCGCATCAGAGTCGAGTTGTACGAAATAATCGCCCGTTGCTCGCTCGAAGCCGTAGTTTCGAGAAAAACCTTGCCCAGAATTGGGTTTGAAGTAGTATTTCAAATCAAGTTTGTCTTGGAAACTCGCACATACTTCATCGCACTTCAACGTTGAACCATCTTCGATGATGATTACTTCAAAGTTTTTATACGTCTGTTTGCTCAAGCTTTCAAGCAATTCTCTAACCTCTTCTGGGCGGTTATATACGGGGGTTATTACTGAGTATTTCATACTACAATTTTACTTGTGTATATCGTGTCTATATTGTGCCTATTGTGGTAAAAAGATAACCACGATAGACACAATGGAGACACGATGGACACAATGTTTCTACAATATTACTCTTTTTACACCATCTTTTAGTTTTGCTACATTAAAATTCATCAACAATCCCAACTTACATTTTGACAATTTAAGGTAGGATAGTAATTGAGCAAGATGAACAGGATTTAACGCCTCAACTGCCTTTATTTCAAGTATTAGTTTATTTTCTACAATTAAATCGAGTCGATAACCTACTTCTAATTTTATTTCTTCGTAAACTAATGGTAAAGATTTTTGCTTTTCAACAAACAGTCCTTCTTTCTGAATTTCGTAAAACAAACATTCTTCGTAGGCACTTTCAAGTAAACCTGGACCCAAATTTTGATGCACTCTCAATGCACAAAAATATACCTTCCGAGCAAGTTCGTTGAGCGAATCCAAATCTTGTGTCAATTGTGTCTCCATTGTGTCTATCGTGGTTAAATAATTTTAAATGAATGTTTACTTTTACACACGTTTAACTCGTAGTTTTATCTTATGTCAATTGTGTTTCCATTGTGTCTATCGTGGTTAAATTAATTTTTGATGTTTTTTTTACCACAATGGACACAATAGAGTACACGATGGACACAAGTTTTAATTCTCGCCTGAAACTAAATCAAAGCATATAAAGTGGCCTCATTCGCCGTTAAAATCTCAGTAATATTTTCTTGCGAAAGAGCTGTAGAAAGGAAAAGAGCTTCGTATTGCGACGGTGCAAGATAAATGCCTTTATCGAGCATTCCGTGGAAATATTTACCAAATTTGGCGGTGTCTGATGTCTTTGCCGTTTCAAAATCTACTACTGGTGTATCGGTAAAGAAAAGGCTATACATCGAACCAACATGATTGAT
>JAIYBU010000044.1 GCA_027488335.1 Cytophagaceae bacterium | reverse complement strand
TTCAGACGTGTGCTCTTCCGATCTTCGAACGCCGCAGCAATTTAAGTCGAGAAGAATTTATCGAAAGTTATTTGAAGCCTAAAAAACCTGTCATTTTTACTGATTTGGTGAAAGATTGGCCAGCCCTTGACAAATGGACTTTCGACTGGTTACGGACTAACTACGGCCATATCAAGGTTCCGTTGTTTGATAATCATGTTCACGATACTAAAAATTACTTTCAAGCGGCCAAAACCATGCCTTTTGGCGAGTACTTGACCTTGATTGAGCAAGGTCCTACTGATTTACGTATATTCTTGTTTGATATTTTTAAGATTGTACCAGAGTTGGCTAACGATATTCGTTTCCCGACTATCATGGACGGCTTCTTGAAAAGCTACAAATTTATGTTTTTTGGTGGGCAAAATTCGGTCGTGAATCTGCATTATGACATGGACTGCTCGAATGTATTCCTGACCCAGTTTCAGACTCGCAAGCAAGCCATCCTTTTCTCGCCCGATAAGAGTGCGAATCTTTATCAACATCCGTTTACGGTTCAATCTCATGTAAATCCGTTAAATCCAGACTACGAGCGTTATCCTGCCATGAAAGACCTGGAAGGATACGAGGCAACGTTTGGTCATGGCGAAACGCTATTTATTCCGTCATTGTGGTGGCATTATATCAAGTATGTCGATGGTGGATTTAGTTTGGCACTTCGAGCAAATGATTCTATCTTTACAACTGCTCGTGGAGGCTGGAATGTGGTAAGACATACATTTATTGATAAAGGCATGACCAAACTGGCGGGTGATTCGTGGAAACAATGGAAAGAACGCAAAGCCATTGAAAATGCTAATGAAGTGTTGGTTTAGTCTATAGTCCACAGACCAAGGCATAAAATTTGGACTATATATTATCTATGCAAAAACAGGATTTAAGAAAAGAATACCTTCAAAAACGAAAAGCCCTCAGCGAAATAGAAGTTGAGGGCTTTTCGAGAAAAATACACGATTGGTTTTTTAGAAGCCTTCCTGTGCATGCCTACGCCACGATTCATACATTTTTGCCCATCAAACGCAATAATGAGATAGATACTTGGTTCATTATCAATACACTACAAAAAGATTTCGCCACTGACATTGTCATTCCCAAAAGCCACGAAGACGGTACAATGAGTCATTACTTACTCACGAAAAATACAGTTTTTAAAGAAAATAAATGGAAAATTCCAGAACCAATATCCAACATCCAACATCCATCATCCATCATCGACTTAGTGCTCATTCCATTGCTTTGCTTCGATAAAAAAGGTTACCGAGTAGGGTATGGAAAAGGTTATTACGATAGGTTTTTGGCCAAATGCCGCCCCGATGTTATGAAAATTGGCCTTTCAATTTTTGAGCCAGTCGATGCAATCAGTGATGTTGATGAGTTTGATATAAAAATGGATTACTGCATAACACCAAATAAAATTTGGAGTTTTTTGTAATTTTTGTACTATTCCAAGAAATCAAACCAGATTTTACATTATCTTTGCGAACCCAAAACCGATTCGTCGGAACGCCCTATGTGGGTATGATGTATTTTACTAACTAAAAAGACTCCCCTTTAGGGGCTGGGGGTGGTCGGCTTTTAAAAAAATGAAAATTGCAGTAGTTGGTGCAACTGGCTTAGTTGGCACTGAAATCTTGAAAGTATTGGCGGAAAGAAACTTTCCCGTTACCGAAATCATTCCTGTTGCTTCCGAAAAATCAATTGGTAAACAGGTTGAGTTTAAGGGTAAACAGTTTACGGTGGTAGGCTACGAAGATGCTATCAAGATGAAACCTGCGGTTGCGATTTTCTCGGCAGGTGGAAGTTCTTCTTTGGCTTTAGCACCGTTGTTTGCTGAGGCAGGTATTCCTGTAATTGACAACTCTTCGGCATGGAGAATGGACCCAACTAAAAAATTGGTTGTTCCAGAAGTAAACGCAAACACCATTACGGCAGAAGATAAAATCATTGCTAATCCAAATTGTTCGACAATCCAGATGGTAGTGGTAATGAAACCATTACACGATAAATATAAAATCAAACGTGTGGTTGTTTCTACTTACCAATCGGTAACGGGAACAGGTAAAGCAGCAGTTGACCAATTATTTGCCGAGCGTGTAGGTGATGATAGCGTGAAGAAGGTTTATCCGCACAAAATCGACCTTAACGTTTTGCCTCATATTGATGTGTTCTTAGATAACGGGTATACCAAAGAAGAAATGAAGATGGTAAACGAAACTAAGAAAATCATGGGTGATGATAGCATTGCTGTTACGGCAACTACGGTGCGTATCCCAACCGTTGGCGGCCACTCAGAAGCAGTAAACATTGAGTTTGAAAACGATTTCGACTTAGATGAAGTTCGTAAGATTTTGAGCGAAACCGAAGGCGTTATCGTACAAGACGATGTGAAGAACTTTGTTTACCCAATGCCAATCAATTCGCATGGAAAAGATGAGGTTTTCGTAGGGCGTATCCGTCGTGACGAATCGCAAAAAAATACATTAAACCTTTGGGTGGTTGCCGATAATCTCCGCAAAGGTGCGGCTACCAACGCTGTTCAAATTGCTGAATATATGTTGAAAGCAAATTTATTGTAAAACAACTTTCCAAGTTGTTAGTTTTCAAAGGGAGGGCATTTTAAATGTCTTCCCTTTTTGTTGATTAAGTATTTCGAGAAGAAGATTAAATTTTTTAAAACTTAGAAATAGTCCCTCTGAGATTTCTTGAACTATGTTGAACGGTCAGTATATGTATTTCATCATCACTAATGATATGATACACTATTCGATATTGTTGATAAAAAATCTCCCTTATTTCTTCAATACCAAATTCATCTACAACCCGACCAATTTTTGGAAAACTCTGAAGCATTTGTACTTTTTCGATAATAGAAGATGTGAATTTTCGAGCAAATTGATGTGAATTCAAGGAAATATACTCGGCAGTTTCGGAAATATCTTTCAATGCTCGGTCGGTAAATTTTATTTCAACCATTTGCCTAACTGTTCTTTTGCACTGTCTAATGAAACAACTTTGCCGTTTTTAGAATCTTCAAGCCCTTCTTCGACTTTATCAATGAAAATAAGTCGCTCGATAAGCTCTTCCACATCGAAACGCTCAGGCATTTTTTTCAATGTTTCAAGTACTAATTGCTGAGTCATGATAGCTAATAAAATTATATTGATGATAAATCAAAGTTATATTTTTATTGATTAATCTGAAAGATAAATTTATTTTAAATGTAGTTGGCTCGTACTGAAATAACTTTACTTTTGTTATATCGAGTAATTCAAATTCAACCTAACAATGAAAAAACTATTCATTCTTCTTTTATGCTCTACGGGGGCATTTGCCCAGATAAATCCTGAAAACATTAAAATCGTGCGTGATAGATGGGGAGTTCCGCACATTTATGCCAAAACCGACCCTGAAGTGGCGTATGGACTGGCTTGGGCAAATGCCGAAGATGATTTCAAAACTATGCAACTCACGCTTTTGGCAGGAAAAGGCATGGTAGGCCGCCACAAAGGCAAAGATGGGGCAACCGTTGATTACGTTGTGGCTCTCTTACGTTGCCGAGAAGTAGTCGAAGAGCAATACGACAAAGCCCTTTCTCCCGAATACAAAGCACTTATTGAAGGTTATACTGCGGGTATAAATGCTTATGCCGCCAAGCATCCCGAAGAAGTTTTGGTAAAAGGTTCGTTTCCGACAAACCCCAAAGAATATACAACCAGCACGGTGCTTTCGTTATCAATGATTTCGGGTGTTGATGCAGTTTTGCAGAAAATCTTCAAAGAAAAAGTAAAAACACTCGATGATTTCAAGGCAGCAGGCTCTAATGCCATAGCCATCCATAGTTCTAAAACTACCGATGGAAGTTCGTATCTGGCTATCAATCCGCATCAGCCTCTCGAAGGGCCAGTAGCTTGGTACGAAGCTCATTTGTGCAGCGAAGAAGGTCTTAATGTTTTAGGAGCATTATTCCCAGGTGGGCCAGTAATTTTTGTGGGTGCAAACGAAAATTTAGGCTGGACTCACACCGTCAATTATCAAGATAAAGTAGATGTTTTTCAACTTGAAATGAATCCTGCAAACAAAATGCAGTATAAATTTGATGGAAAATGGGAAACGTTAGAACAGAAAACCGTAAAGCTCAAAGTAAAAATGGGGGCTTTTACGATTCCTGTCAAAAAAGTAGCTTTATGGAGTAAATACGGGGCAACGATTCAGACCAAACAGGGTACGTTTTCGGTTAGATTCAGTGCTAATCAAGATATTCGAGGCATTGAGCAATGGTATAAAATGGATAAAGCTCGTAATTTTTCGGAGTTTTATAAGGCAATGCAAATGACCGCTATCCCAGGGTTTAATACCATTTATGCCGATAAACGAGATACTATTTTTTATGTAAGTAACGGCAAAATTCCTTTCCGTGCCGAAGGTTACGATTGGAAAAACACAATTCCTGGCAATACTTCCAAAACACTTACTACTTCCTTCCACCCGCTGAAAGATTTGCCTCAGTACATCAATCCTGCGAGTGGCTATTTATTCAATGCGAACCATACACCTTTCAATGCAACGGGCGAAAAAGATAACCTAAAAGCCAAAGATTTCGACCAAACAATGGGTTATGAGGTGAAAGATAATAACCGAAGTATTCGCTTTCAGGAGTTGTTTTCGCAGTTTGATAAAATTTCATTTGATGATTTCAAACGCATCAAATATGACGGACAATTGCCAAAAGGAAAACTATATTTCCCTTCCAATACTGATGCTTTATTTCAGCTAAATCCGAAAGAACATGCTGATAATCAAACTCTTATCGAAAACTTGAACACTTGGGATAGAAAAACTAACGTAGAAAGTAAAGGTGCCGCTATATTTTTGATTATGCTCAATTACTTTACAACTGAGTTGGGAAAAAGAGGCGAAATGACCGATTATGTAATCTCAAAAGACGAATCCATTGCAGCTTTTCGCTATGTGAGTAGTTATATGAAAGAACATTTCGGACGAACAGACATTGCACTCGGAGATTTACAAAAACTCGTGCGTGGCAATATCGAAAAACCATCTTGGGGTTTACCCGATGTCATCACGGCTATGCACACTCGCCCGTATAAAGATGGCAAATTGAAAGTCGTGCAAGGCGAGTCATATATTGGTTTAATTAAGTTTCCGAAAGATGGCTTACCCGAAATAGAAACGGTGCTGAATTTTGGACAATCGACCCATGCTGAAAGCCCACATTTTGCCGACCAAATGGATATGTATTTGAGTCAAAAAACCAAAAAAATGACACTTGATAAAGCAGAGGTTATGAAAACAGCCGTGAAAATATACTCGCCGAAATAGTCATACATCATAGATATTTGCCATTCATAACTGATTATGAACGATTCGGAGAATCGTTCTACCGAGTTTGAAACCTTATTTCTATCAAAACCGTTGTGTTTTCATTCAGTTTTCTCTAAACACTTATACTATTATTTTATGAATCGAATGGTTGGGTTTGCCCTTATGGCACTCTTTTTTGTATTAATTGATTTTTATGTTTGGCAAGCGATAAAGTTACTTATGCGTTCGACCAGTGTTTCCACTCAGCGTCTTATTAGTTTCGGATTTTGGGGATTCACCGTTTTCTCAATTCTTTCGATTATCGCCACTTTTACTTATATGCCCGTGTCGGCACCCGTAAAAGCAAGTTTTCGTACTTTCTTGATGGCAGGCATTTTCATCATTTATATTTCAAAAATCTTTTCGGTTTTGGTGTTAATTATTGATGATTTGATTCGCTTTGGTAAATGGGTAGTTAATTATTTTCAAGGAAATTCGACTGCCACTCAAGTAGCTACCGATGCACTTCAACCTGCTGCTGAAAAAATAAGTCGTTCGGAGTTCTTGGCAAAAACTGCTCTGACCATTGGAGGCTTGAACGCAGGCGGAATGACTTGGGGGATTTTATCGGGAGCTCATGACTACCGAGTACGCAATGTAACGCTTCGTATCAAAAATCTGCCGAAACAGTTTGATGGAATGAAAATAGCTCAGCTTTCGGATATTCATTCGGGGAGTTTTTTTAATAAAACTGCCGTAAAAGGTGGCGTTGAGATGCTGATGAAAGAAAAACCCGATATGTTTTTCTTTACGGGCGATTTAGTCAATAATGTTGCACCCGAAGTAAGAGATTATATTGATATTTTCTCAAAAATTAAAGCACCGCTCGGCACTTTTTCAACTCTTGGTAATCATGATTATGGTGATTATACGCAATGGGAATCGCCCGAAAAGAAGATTCAAAATCTAAAAGACTTAATGAACGCCCATAAAACAATGGGTTGGGATTTGCTGATGGATGAACACCGTGCCGTGAAAGTTGACGGCGAAAGTATCGGAGTCTTAGGTATTCAGAATTGGGGGGCTGGCAATTTTGCCAAATACGGAGATTTAGAGAAAGCCCAACAAAATGCCCATGATTTGCCTGTAAAGCTATTACTTTCGCACGACCCAAGCCATTGGCGAAATCGGGTTTTGGGTAAACACAGCGATATTGATGTCGCCTTTGCGGGTCATACACACGGAATGCAGTATGGAGTTGAATTGGGAAATTTCAAGTGGTCGCCAGTGCAGCTACGTTACAAAGAATGGGCTGGACTTTATGAAGAAAATGACCAAAAACTATATGTGAATCGTGGGTTTGGTTATATCGGGTATCCTGGACGCTTGGGTATTTTACCCGAAATTGCCATTTTTGAGTTAAAAGTCGGTTAAACGGACAGTATATTTAACCGTTTTATAGGCGTGTTTCATCGGCGATGAGGCACGCTTTTTTAGTAAAAAATGAAAATTTGACTTCATTTTCGACTACAAGATTTTGAACAGAAATGTATATAAATCAAAATATAGTTGTTTATTTCTGTTACTTTTTTCATAAAACATCGTATAAATTATAAATATTTTTTTGAATAATTTAGGCAATATATAAAATGCTTATAATCAGTTATTTATATATTTATTTTTATGGAATGGTATTTATTTTTATAAGAAAGTTTGGCAATTTGTAAAAAAATATTTTTCTTTATTTATTAAAAAAACATTCAGTTGGCACGAAAAATGTGGAGGGGGGTTGTATAAGTCCCTAAAATGAATGAAAACACTCTACTTACTCAATGCAAAAATTAAGTCTTAACCAGTCCCTACAGCAACGTCTGTCTCCTCAACAGATACAGTTTATCAAACTGTTACAGATACCTTCTGCCGAACTTGACCAAAGAATTGAAGAGGAGCTTGAAATTAATCCAGCTTTAGAGGAAGGCATGGACATGAATGAGCGTGTGAAAGATGAGTATGATGATGATTATGATGGCGATAGCAGTAGCGACCATGATGATTATGGCGAATACGGTGAATATGAAACCTACGAAGGACTTGACGTAAAGCAATACCTAAACCAAGACGACTACGCTGGCTATAAAATGCAAGGCGATGGTTGGGGAGATGACGACCGTGATTCAATGCCTGTAATTGCAACCAGCACATTGGCCGAATCGTTGGTGCAACAGTTGGGTTTTTTACGCCTCGATATTCGTCAAGAATCAATTGGTATGCAGCTCATCGGTAGTATCGAAGAAGATGGTTATATTCGTCGTCCACTTCGTTCAATCTGCAATGATTTAGCTTTTACGCAAAATATTTATACCAATGAAGATGAGGTAATGAATCTTTTGAAGAAAGTGCAAACTTTTGAACCTGCTGGAATTGGAGCGAGAGATTTGAGAGAATGCCTACTTTTACAACTCGACCGTAAAGATCAAGATGATTTTGCAGTAGAAACAGCTACAAAAATCATTGATGCTTACTTCGATGAATTTACAAAAAAACACTACGAAAAAATACAACGTCGCTTAGATATTGATGATGAAACGTTGAAAAGTGCCATAAAAGTTATTACTCGTTTGAACCCAAAACCAGGTAGCATCGGTACTGGCGATAGTGCTGCCGCCTATTTAATGGCTGACTTTATAGTAACGAATAATAATGGTAAATTAGATGTTATTCTCAATTCAAAAAATGCTCCTGAGCTTCGAGTGAGTCGTTCGTTTGCTGAAATGCTTGATACTTACGATAAAACCGATAAAAATAGTTCGGCACAACACAAGAGTATTAAAGAAACCGTAACCTTCGTAAAGCAAAAACTTGATGCAGCTAAATGGTTTATTGATGCCATCAAACAACGCCAACAAACGTTGCTAAAAACCATGAAATCAATCGTGGAGTTTCAGCATGAATTCTTCCTTGATGGTGACGAATCTAAACTAAGACCAATGATTTTGAAGGATATTGCCAACCGTATTGATATGGATATTTCGACGGTATCACGCGTGGCCAATAGTAAATCTGTACAAGCTGATTTTGGTATTTATCCGCTAAAATATTTCTTCTCAGAAGGTATCGCAACCGATTCGGGTGAAGATGCTTCGAGCCGTGAAGTAAAAAATATCTTAAAAGAACTCATCGAAAACGAGCCTAAAAACTCGCCACTTTCTGACGATAAACTCGAAAAACTACTTAACAAACGTGGTTATAATATTGCTCGCCGTACGGTTGCCAAATACCGTGAGCAGCTCAATATTCCTGTGGCTCGTTTACGTAAGCAATTGTAAATCAGGTATTTACCTTAGGTTGGCACTATACCAACCTTATTCATGGCCAATTAATTAGCAACCAAACAGAAGAAGCCTTCTTGAGTAATCAAGAAGGCTTCTTCTGTTTATTTATGCGGTGTAAGTTATACTTTCAACGCAGCTTGTAATTCTTCCATAGGAACCATTTCTTCCTTGAAAGTGTAAGCACCTGTCTTTGGTGATTTTACAGCTTTGATTACTTTCGCAAAGTTTTTACCTGCGGTTTTATCACGGAGTGTTGCGACTACTTTCTTTGCCATTTTTTTTAGATTTTAAGATATGAGACATGAGACATGAGAAAAATCTCATTTTCATTTCTTCAAGATTATTTAATTTCTTTGTGGAGTGTATGAGCTTTCAAAAATGGATTGTATTTTTTCAACTCTAAACGTCCTGTTGTATTCTTACGGTTTTTTGTCGTTACGTAACGAGACATACCTGCTACACCGCTTGTTTTTTGTACAGTACATTCTAAAATTACTTGTACACGATTGCCTTTCTTAGC
>JAIYBU010000123.1 GCA_027488335.1 Cytophagaceae bacterium | reverse complement strand
TTCAAGAATTTGATATGTTTTTCAGGGAATCGTGAGAAAAAGTTGAACGATGAAGACGGTCTGAAAAATTGTGAAAAAGGCTTAAAAAAAATCATGCGATATGCCGAAAAGAAAAAGGTAACCATCGTGATGGAATTGTTGAATAGTAGAGTTGACCACCCCGAGTATATGTGCGACCACACCGATTGGGGCGTTGAACTCTGTAAAAATATTGATTCGGATAATTTTAAGTTACTCTACGATATTTATCACATGCAAATCATGGAAGGCGACATCATTCGTCGAATCCGTGAAAACCATAAATATATTGCTCATTATCATACAGGTGGAGTACCAGGCCGCCACGAGATTGACGAAACCCAAGAAATTTATTATCCTGCTATCATGAGTGCCATTGCCGAAACAGGTTTCAAAGGTTTTGTTGCTCAAGAATTCATTCCGATTCGTGCTGACAAACTGGCTTCATTAAAGCAGGGCGTAACTATTTGTGATATTTGATTCTAATGAATTTGGTAGGAACCGTACAATTTGGACATTCCTACGGGTAAACATCTAAAATTAAATTATGAAACTCTGGCAAAAAATATCGCTCGGAATCGTTGCGGTCATTATCGTTTTTATCGGCAAAACACTCTATAATGCAGGTGCTTTTACGACCATAAAACCTCATTTCAAGGGTATCGTAACCGAGATTGATGGTTTTGGTGGGGCAGAAGATATAACATTTGATAAATCCACTGGACTTGCACTCATTTCCTCAAATGATTTTAGTGATGATTCTAAAAATGGGGCAATTTTTCTGTTAAATACCAAAGTAAATACACCTAAGCCCATCAAACTTACCGAAAAAGTTACTTTCGATTTTCATCCGCATGGGATTAGTTTGTACCGCTCACTTGAGGGTGTGAAAAAACTATTTGTTATCAATCACCGAAAAAATGCCGATTATGTCGAGGTTTTTGAATTTACGGATTCTACGCTCGTGCATCTCGAAAGTATCAAAAGTTCGTTGTTTGTGAGTCCGAATGATATTGTGGCGGTGAGCGAAAATACGTTCTACCTAACCAACGACCACGACGAAGAATTATCAAGTTGGCGAAGCAAAAAAGATTTGTTGCAAATTGCTATGGGAAATGTATGTTATTACGATGGTCAAAGAGCAAAAGTAGTGGCCGATGGTTTTTTATATGCTAACGGAATAAATACCAGCCTTGATGGAAAAAAACTCTTTGTGGCTGCCACTTCTGGACGAAAAATAAGCGTTTTTGACCGTGATGTAGTGACAGGAAAACTCAAAGAATCAGACAAAATAACCATCAACGGAGCAGATAATATCGAAATTGACGAATATGGTAATCTTTGGGTAGGGTGTCACCCAAAACTATTATCATATTTGGCTCATTCAAAAAACCGAAGCAAGCCATCTCCTTCTGAAATCATCAAAATTAATTATCAATCAAAAGAATATTATACCCTTGAAAGTATTTATCTCAATGATGGGACGCCCGTTTCAGGGTCGAGTGTGGGGGCAGTTTTTGGCGATAAACTACTTATAGGCACGGTGTTTGGAAATAAAGTGCTGTTTTGTACGTTAAAAAAATGATGATAATCATTGGTTTCGCAAAATTCGTACTTTAGCTTTGCCGCATGAATTTAATCTCAAACAGTAAACGAGGCTTGGCAGTTTTTCTGCTATTGCTTACCAGTGTACGAATACTGGTAGTGCCTGTGGTTTATCTTGATTTTGAATTGAATAAGGATTACATCATCAAAAATCTCTGCGAAAACCGCTTTAAGCCAGAGCTGCAATGTAATGGTAAATGTTATTTGGCCAAACAACTCCATAAAGTAGCCGAAGACAAAGCCAGCAAAGAAGCCGACCGTCAAGAGCAAAGTTTCAAGAAGCTTTTAGAAGAAACTTTCCACCACGAAAACTTTGTGTTTACGCAGACTTTTGAAAGTGTGATTCTCACCGTTCAAAACAATTTTTCTTACAAGACGAGCCACTATTCTACGCTCACTACTTCTCTTTTCCATCCACCCTGTTTGGGCTAATTTACCTTTCTTTCTTGTGCATCAAACTATCAAAGTTGTTAGTTGACTTTGTGTGCTGGTGTGTGCGTTTTTTTTACGTTTAACTAATTTTTAACATCTTTTTATGGAATTCTGACGAGTTCCTATCTCTTTGCGTTTGCCTGTAAGTTGTTTATAGTCAATCGCTCAAACTTCTGTGGATAAACCGCAGATGATTGTCATTTTATGTTTAATTATATCTAAAAAATGAAAAATATATCTAAATTATTCTTAGCAATCTTTACAACCTTAGCTATTATTTCTTGTCAAAAAGAAGAAGAAATCGGGCCAAATGATAAAAACTCCGTGACTTTAGAATTTGATAATCGTGTCGGCGACCAAAAACTTGTTTTAGGTACAACCAAAGCAAAAAACGCTGCTGGTGAGGAGTTTACAGTTACAAAACTTAATTATTTTGTATCGAATATTGCTCTGAAAAAAGAAAATGGAGAAGTTGTGAAATTTTCTGACCAGTATTTTTTGGTACGTCAGTCAGAGGCTAATTCCTTAAATATTACTTTGAAAGATGTACCTGCTGCCAATTACACTGGTTTGACTTACACAATCGGTGTTGATAGCCTAAAATCTATCTCAGATGTAAGCCAACGCACAGGCGTACTCGACCCCGCTTCGTATGGTGCTGATAATATGTATTGGTCATGGAACTCAGGTTATATTTTCTTCAAAATGGAAGGTACTTCACCCGCAATTCCTGCCAATAATATGATGGGAATGACCCAATATGAGTTTCACATTGGTGGTTTTGGTGGCCGAACGGCCATGACGACCAATAACTTAAAAACGCTCAATTTTACTTTTTCGGCGGCTACTGTCAGAAAAGATATTGCTCCTGCCATTCATATCATCAATGATGTTACGAAGGTATTTAGTGCCAAAAACCAAATTAGTATTGCCAAATCGTACATGATTCACGCTCCTGCGGCGGGTACAGTTATTGCCGAAAATTACGCTCAAAGTTTTATTGTTGACCACGTTCATAACGATAAAGACTGATGAAGAATAGTTGTAAATTGTTTATTATCAGTCTTTTATTTTTCTTGGGTGCTGCTTGTTCGAGCATCACCCAAGAAATTAAACCCGAAGAATTGTTTGCTATTCCTGCCAATTTTCCAAAGCCTGTCTATGATTTTACCAAAAATCCTGTTACTCAGAGCGGTTTCGAATTGGGTAGAGAACTATTTTATGAAGGCGATTTGTCAAGAGATGGAACAATTTCATGTGCCGAATGTCATAGTCAAGCATCGGGTTTTACGCATCACGGACATGATGTGAGCCATGGAATTGATAATCTGAGAGGAATCAGAAACGCTCCACCGATTCAGAATATGGCTTTTCAGAAAGAGTTTTTTTTGGATGGGGGCGTGTTTGATTTAGATTTATTTTCGATTGCACCGATAGAAAATCCAGTAGAAATGGATGAAAAACTGGGCAATGTGCTTGAAAAACTGCGTAAAAAAGAAAAATATACGATGCTTTTTCAGAAAGCTTATGGAAGTAAAGAAATAACAACCGAGCGTTTTCTGAAAGCCCTTTCGCAGTTTATGAATTCATTGGTTTCTGCCAATTCTCGCTATGATAAATATGTCAGAAAAGAAGTAGGTGGAACTCTGACCGAGGAAGAATTGGCAGGAATGGAGATTTTCAAGCAAAAATGTGCCTCGTGTCATTCGGGTGAACTTTTCACTGACCAAAGTTATCGAAATAATGGATTGGCGGTTTATAATACCGAGGATACGGGAAGACACAGGATTACCCAAAAAGACTCTGATAAATACAAATTTAAAGTTCCGAGTCTCAGAAATGTGGAAATTACTGGGCCGTACATGCACGATGGACGTTTTTATACGCTCGAAGCAGTACTAAGGCACTACAACGAATCGGTTTTGGATGTGCCAACGCTTGACCCATCGCTTAAAAATGGTCAAAAATTGGGTATTCAAACCACCGCTGATGAACAAAAAAAGCTAATAGCTTTCTTGAAAACATTGACCGATAATGAGTTTTTGAAAAATAAAAGATTTGCCGCACCATAAAGTGAAATAGTACCAGTTTCTGACTTGTGATTGAGTAATAAAATTGTCTAAACACACAAGTTGAAAAACTTGTGCTACAACGAAACAAAATGAAGAAAATACTATATATAATGCTACTAATCAGTAGTTTGTCAGCTTCGGCCTGCGATTTGTGTGGTTGTGCAAACGGAAGTTCGTTTGTTGGGTTGTTGCCACGTTCGGGTAGCCAATTTGTGGGTCTGCGTTACCGTCTGCGTAATTTTGATTCGCACCTCAATAGCCAATTATTAAAAACGCAAGAAGATTACCAAACGCTCGAAGTTTGGGGGCGTTTTTATCCGATTAAAAATTTGCAAGTAATGGTATTTATACCGTACAACGATAACCAACAAACTTTGCTTTATTCGGGTACAAAAGAGCGGAAAAGCGGCTTGGGCGATGCAACAATTTTGGCTCATTATAATGTACTAAATACATTTCTCGACTCAACCAATACCAGCGGAATCTACCATAATTTAATGATTGGTGGCGGGTTAAAACTCCCAACTGGCAAGTTTGAATATGGTTATGGTGGCGAAGCCGTAAACCCCAATTTTCAGTTAGGTACGGGTAGTGCTGATTTTTTACTGAGTGCCATTCACACTGTTCGTTATAAAAAATTGGGTTTAAACACCGAAGTAGGAGGGAGGATTTCGACTAAAAGTAACGAGCATTACAAATTTGGCAATCGACTAAGTGCCTCATTAACAGCTTTCTATGCTAAAAGTTTCGGCCATTTATCTATTATGCCAAATATCGGTTCAACGATTGATTATGGTTTTAAAGACCACAAAGAAGGTGTACTAAATTCTCAAACGGGTGGTTATACATTGCTCGGAAGTCTTGGAGTTCAAGCTTATTATAAAGCGTTTTCGGTTGGTTTTACGTTTTACGAACCACTTGCACAAAATTTAGGAGGTGGCGAACTCAAGACTCGACCACAATCTTTCATTTTTCTGACACTTGGTTTTTAGAATAAAAAAACAGATAGTTTGTGCGTATATTTGAGATTCACAAACTATCTATTTTTTTACACACCAATGAACAAACACGCACCCGATAGCTGTCCACGCTGTGGGAATATTTTTACGTGTAAGGCAAATAATGTTAGTCAGTGCGACTGCCAGAACATTAGCCTTACATTCGATGAAACACAGTACATCAGAGAAATAACTGTTTGGGATTTCGATGGGACGTGTTTGTGCCTTTCGTGTCTGCAAGAATTACAAAAAGAGTATCAATCTAAGCAATTATTCTCCTAAAACCTCCCACCCATCAGCTTGTGGGTCGTACTTGGCAAATTCGCCCGAATCGGTCAGTTCCGATGCCATCATTCCAATCTCAAAAGCATCATCGAAGCTCGAACGTAAGTATAAAGCATTAGAAGTAAGAATGGCTCTCATACCTTCAAAATTATCGTTTTTAAACGTAATTCCTCTTTTATCTTCTTTTGATATTTCAAAATTTTGGTCTAAAAGACGCTCCTTTAAAACCTGAATTTGTTTCTCAGTAAACGGAATCAGATTTTTATCATTATCAAAAAACTCTTCTGATTCAGCCTCTATTTCGGCCAACATGGTTTTGGCTGTATAAACTTGAATATTATAGCTCATTTAACTTGAAATTTTACTTTGAATTATTTTCTAACGTCTCAAAATTCATCATATTATTTTGAGAGTCTTTTTTCTTGATGCCAAAATTATATCTAATATTAAAGCCAAAACGGCGAGTATCTGATTTTCGGAAACCATTGGCCGAAATAGTGCCTTGATTGAGCGTAAAACGGTTATTGTTCGTAAAGAAAATATCATTAGTCGATAGCGTAAACAATAGTTTTTTAGCCAAAAATGAGCGATTATAACTCAGATTTAAACTACCAAAATTGCTCAACTCATAGAATTGTAATTGTCCTTTTAGTCGAATAAAGCCGTTCATCGTAATGCTTGATACATCATTGAATTTTAGTTGATGAAACGTAAAAAACGACCAACTTCCACGATTAAAAGCCAATGGTTTATTTTGATACTGACCTTCATATTTATTATGATTATACTGAGTTCCGACTACAAAAAAATACTTTTTTCCTGGTGGAATCGCTCCCAAAAGTCTGAAGTAGGTTTCTTCATTCCTGCCTAAATTATCATACGTTCGTACGGCAATAGATTGGTTATCAGGGCTTTGGTAAATAACATTCGTGAAAATATCACGAGTATAGTTTTTCCCAAAAGCGAAAATAGGTCGATTGTCAACGCTAATGTTAGCTTCGTAGTTTTCTGTAAATTGAGGCTTCAATGTTGGATTTCCTGCTTCATACAGAAACTGGTCGATGTACCTTGGCGAAGGATTGAGGTAATCGTAAACGGGACGAGTAATTGAGCGGCGATAAATCAAATAACCTGTAAGGTCAAAGCCTGCAATTTGGGAAATTTTTCGGCTCAAATATGCATACGGAAAAATATCTGTTCGGTTAATTTTAAAAATAGTGTCTGTCGGAATTCGTTGATGCCCGTTCATGTTGGTGTTTTCTACCCTTGCACCAATTTTTAGTAATATCGAATTGATTTTTTTTGATGCTTGAGCATAGCCCGCATGAATCGCTTCATTGTAGTCGAATTTATTGGTTCGTGCAGCATCAAGCCTTGTTTGTCCACTCAATCGAATCGTATATTCGGTTGCATTTTGGAAAGATAAAATCGAAGTTTTTAAGCCACTTTCAATCGTAATATCGTGGCGAGTTTTGTATTTTAAATCAATTTGCCCCAGAAAAGATTGCCGTTGCGTTTCTATCATTCCATTGCCTAATAGAGGGTCTTGGGTAGAAGGTATCGACTGATTAATATAGTTTTGGTTATTTTTATTTGATAAAAAATTATACGAAAAATCGCTCGTAAGCTCCGAACCGATAGTATCTATTTTATATTTGGTTGATAGGCCTTGGCTTAGCAGCAAATTATTACTTTGATTCTGAACATCGTTTTGGTTTTGCGAACGAATAACATCAGTTCCGATTGTTTTGATAATGTTTTCGTTGCTCGACTTTGAGCGACTATCATTATACGACCCTCTGCCATCAACACTTACAGTCCATTTTGGATTTAGTTCGTAACTAAACCCATAACCACTATAAAAGATTTGTGCGGGCGATGTGGCATACGATTTTTGTGCCAAATAGGTGTTTTCGCTAATGTTTCGATTGGTTTCTATTTGGTCATACGAATTACGATTGGTGTAGTTAAGATTAAAATAAGAGTTGTTTGAGCCATTATTATTCATCAAATTTAATCCTATGTACTGATTACCAAAACGTCCTTGATTCATTCCTAAGTTTAAGCTGCCCGTACGACCAATTTTTACCCCTTTTTTCAGAATAACATTTACGATACCTCCCGAACTACTCGCATCATATTTGGCTGATGGTGAGCGTAATATCTCAATTTTTTGAATACTATTGGGTGGTAATGTTTTTAGCATGGTAGCAATATCTGCGGCACTCATTTTTTGCTCACGACCGTTGATATAAATCGTGGCAGGAGTAGTGCTACTGATATAAATATTGCCGTCGGGGTCAAGAAATAGCCCAGGAGTTTTCTCCATAATTTCGTAGGCACTTGTGCTGCTGCTGGCTATTGGTTCGGGGTCTATTATAGTTTTGTCATCTTCTTGGCTTACCAATGGTTTTTGTGCTACCACCGTAACAGTGCCGAGTGCATTGGCATCATCTTGCATGACAAACTCAAAATTGTTTGCTTTTTGATTGATAATCAGTTGTTTATCAAGGTTTTTATAGCCAATTGAGGTTGCTTTTAGTGTATATTGACCCACCTTAGTAATAAACTTAGCCACACCAGCAGTATCGCATATATTGTATTGAGTTTTGGTTGAGTCTGTCTTGCTAATAAGTCTAATACTCGCTCCAATGACAGGCTTTTGGGTGTTATCAAGTAATCTGATGCTTAAATTGAGTGTTTGTGCAAAAATATTTTGAGCAATTAAGCTTAATGTAAGTAGGAAAATAACTTTTTTCATAAATCGATTTTATAAGTGGATTTCTCGGCCAAATCTTACAGAAAAAAATGGCCGATAATCAGTCTGCAAATATACTGATTATCGGCCATTGTATAAATTTTATTAATGCTTACAGCACACTTCTAAGCAAATCGACACTTTTCTGAACGCCCGATTTTGGGTCTTCTTTTCCTTCAAACTCAATCGAAATGTAGCCCTGATAATTTACTTTTTTCAGAATATCAACAATGCGTTTGTAATCTAAATCGAGTGTGTACCATTCGCCACCACCGTAGTAAGTTTTTGCTTGTACGAAGCTGGTTTGTGATGCAATTTTCTCGAGTTTATCATAAGGATTTTCTAAGAAATTACCTGTATCCATCAATAGCCCTAACCACGGCGAATCAATGGCATTTTTAATGCGAAGCATTCCTTCGGGTGTCGAGCCAAGTCCCCAATGGTTTTCGAGAGCCAACAAAACCCCACACTCTTCGGCCTTTTTCATACACTGCTGAATACTATCAATACACCATTTGAAGGCTTCATCTTCGGTATAGCCCGCAATGGCAGGTTCGATACCACGTTTGGCCATAAAATCATCGAACGATTTGATAGTTCCCCAACGACCAGTATTTAAACGCATACACGGAATGCCCATTTTGTAGGCCAATTCAATGCAATGAATTGTGTGGTCGATGTGTTCTTTCAAAACTGCTTTGTCGGGCGAAACAAAACCTTGGTGTATCGACAAGCAAGTCATGGCGATTCCATTGACAAAGGCGTGCTTTTTTAGTTTTTGCAAATAAGCATTGTCTTCGCCGTCCATTTGTCGGTGCAGCACGTCAATGCCATCAAGCCCTAATTTGGCGGCTTCGTCAATCACTTTTTCAATCGGAAATTTATCTCCCTTAAAATGCCAATACGAATAACTCGATACACTGAGTTTGATTCGACTGGCTGGTTTAGTGGTTGGTTGAGGTGTTTCTGCAAAAACTGGGCTTGCGAAAGCCGCACTTGATAGTGCCGCCACTGGTACAGTTTTCAGAAATGAGCGTCGAGTGTTGTTCATAGTTTTATAGAGTTGAATATTTATTACGGAGTTACGTAGAACACAAAATTGCACTAATGTTTTTCTTAAGTGCAATTTTGTGTTCTGCATTCAGTTAGTGGTGAAAAAATTAATTTACTGTAAAAAGAGCATTACCAAAAATCAATTTACCCGAATACCAAAAACCTCTAAATAAAGGAGAATCGGCCATGTAAACAATTTTGCCACGCCCCATTTCTTGCACGCCAAAAGTAAGCGTATTTTTCATTTTTTCTTTCGCAATTTTTCCTGCAAAGCCTGTAACGAGATTGTTTTCTTTGATATAACCTACATTCCATCCATCTTTTAAGTATTCATAATTATATACATCACGTACCAACGAATAATAAACTCCATCTGTGCCATAGCCAAGCGGATGAGTTTTATCGAGCTCTACCTTAAAAATTGCCCCAGGAATCTGCTCCATGATACTCTCACGCTCACGAGTTCCATACGTTTTTAATTCAGGTTTATCGCTTGCTGAGGCATCTTTTTTACGCTTCAACGCAAAACCATCTTTATCGGCAAAATAACCAGTTGCACCTTCGAGAGCAATTACTTTTCCACCATTTTGAATCCATTTCTTGAGGGCATCACCATTGCCAAATATCTTTTCGTAGCTGCCATCAGCCAGAACAATAACGTCCAGTTGGTCAAGCGGAACACGTGAAAACGAACTTCCCTCAATAACCGTAATTGGGTATTTGATTTGCTGCTCGAAGAAATGCCAAACTTCACCAAAAGCCGTTGAGACTACACCATCGCCTGCAATCAAGGCAACTCTCGGATTTTTCAAGACATTGACCGAACCCGAACCGAAGTCGTTCCCGCTCAAAACCATACCCGAAGTGGTGCCTAAAAGATTGATATTAAATTCTTTAGCGGCGGTCTGAATGGTCTTGTCAAATTTATCTCCCATTCGCTCATTATTGGTGCGAGTAATAATTAATGAACCCGCATCAAATTTTTTGCCGTCAATCTCAAAAGGGTTTTCATTGAATCTAACTTTAATTCCTGCTGCCAAAATTTTTGATAAAAATTTTACATCTTCAAACGATTTCCACGCAGCCACATACGCATAAGGCTTTCCTTCGATGGTTGTTGGTTTAATAGTGGTCATTTTTGTATTTCCTACCGCTAATTTCTCTTTGGTAGCATATGCTTTTAAGCCGTACGCATAGGCCAACGACCAAGAAGTGAGGTCATAAGTAACTGAATCTTCGAGAGTAGTTTTTGGCTCGAATAAAATCTTGGCAAAAGTTCCTTTCGGCTGATATGTACTAATAATCAAATCGTTAGCTTCTACTTTAAAACTCTCCTCTTTCAAACTTTGATACCCAAAACCCGTAGCAGTTGATTCTTTCGCCGCAAAACCGTAGTTGATTTGTAGTTTATCTAAAAGATTTGTTAGTTCCTGAATCTTCGCTTCATCGCCCTTAGTTTTCATCACAAACGATTTGTAAGTGCCATAACCATTGGCAGTTTTATCAGTAAAAAACTTAGTAAATTCTTCCACAGTTTTATCTGCACGACTCGAAATGGCCTCTAAAGTTCCCATACTTGTAGCAAAATGGTGCGAAATACGTTGCGTAAGTGTAAGAGTATCGCCATCATCTTTTGCAATAGCCAACCCTGCACGGCCACCACCGCCTTGTTCGTAGGTCATACCAATTGCTCCGTTGTATGACGGATATGTATCGCCATAACTCGGATAAAGCAAATCGTAGTTTTCTTTTGAGAAATATAACCAATAATTTTTATCGAAATATTTTTTATTAAATTCACCCAAAGTTTGTTGAAATTCACGCTGCCATTTACTTAAATCTTCATGGTAAGGCTTTGCCGAAGGTGGGAAATAGTAAGGTGTATTGTAGCCCATTTCGTGGAAATCGGCATGAAGATGTGGCATCCATTGGTTATAAAGTTTCACACGTTGCTGTGTAATTTCTTGGGTTTGCCAAGCCCAGTCACGATTGGGGTCGAAAATATAATGCGAGAAGCGTCCTCCAGGCCAAGGCTCGTTGTGTTCGATAGCAAACGGAGCGGGGTTCCCACCTTGATTCGCCACACGATTATACCATTGAGCGTAGCGGTCACGGCCATCAGGATTAATACAAGGGTCGAGGATTACAACCGTATTTTTTAAAACGTTCTGTGTTGTTGTATTATTTTTATTCAGAAGTTCGTAGAGTACTTGTAGCACTGCTTCCGAACTTACGGCTTCATTGCCATGCACATTATAGCTTAACCAAGCAATGGCAGGAACTTTGCCAGTTGGCTTACCTTCCATGAGGCCAATACTTTTTAGATTATTGGTACGAATCTCTTCAATCTTCGCTAAGTTTTCGGGAGAAGCAATGATTGCCACC
>JAIYBU010000031.1 GCA_027488335.1 Cytophagaceae bacterium | reverse complement strand
TCGGTCAAAGATACGATTCTGAATAAAGTGCATGAGTATCATTTAATAGACACTCCTGCCCTACGCAAAAGTCTGATTCAGTATTTGAAAAATCAAGAAGAATTTTGTTTTGATTCAGAAACAACTTCGGTTGATGCCGTTGATGCCGAAATCGTTGGACTTTCGTTTGCTTATTACGCTGGTGAAGCATTTTATGTGCCAATTCCAAGCGACCAAGCCGAAGCTCAATTAATAATGAATGAGTTTAAGGAAGTATTTGAAAACGAGTCGATTACAAAAATCGGCCAGAACATTAAATACGACTTAATGGTGTTGAAAAACTACGGAATCGAACTAAAAGGAAAAATGTTCGATACGATGCTCGCTCATTATATTATCGAACCTGAACAACGCCACGGCATGGATTATTTGGCAAATGTTTACCTCAACTATGACCCTGTTTCTATTGAAACACTTATTGGCAAAGGCAAAAGCCAAGGAAACATGCGAGATGTAGCCATTGAAAAAATCAAAGAATATGCTGCCGAAGATGCCGATGTTACACTACAATTAAAGCAAATCCTTGAACCTAAACTGGCCGATTCACAACAGCAAAAATTACTCGAAAATGTTGAAATGCCGTTGGTGAATGTATTGGCAAATATGGAAATGGAGGGCGTAAGAATCGATATGAATGCCTTGCATGAAATGTCGAGTGTGCTGGATACCGATGTGAAACAGATTCAAGCTGATATTTTCACGCTGGCAGGACAAGAATTCAATGTGGCTTCACCCAAACAACTCGGTGAAATCCTTTTCGATAAACTTAAACTTGATAGCAAAGCCAAGAAAACCAAAACTGGGCAATACGCCACTGGCGAAGATATTTTATCGAAACTCGAAAACGACCACGAAATTGTACGTAAAATATTGGATTTTAGAGAGTTAGTAAAACTCAAAAATACTTACGTCGATGCACTACCCTCGTTGGTTTCAAAGAAAACAGGGCGTATTCATACATCTTATAACCAAGCAGTAGCTGCAACGGGGCGTTTGAGTTCAACGAACCCGAACTTACAAAATATTCCAATTCGTACACCTCGGGGGCGTGAAATCAGAAAAGCATTTGTGCCACGCAATGAAGAATATGTCATTCTATCGGCCGATTATTCGCAAATAGAACTCCGAATCATGGCCGCCTTTAGTGGCGATGAAAGTATGCTCGAAGCTTTCAATCAAGGCATTGATATTCACTCAACTACGGCCTCAAAAGTATTTAAAGTTGGCCTTGCTGACGTAACTTCTGATATGCGTAGAAAGGCTAAGATGGTCAACTTTGGTATTATCTATGGTATTTCGGCCTTTGGTTTGTCGCAAAGACTCAATATACCTCGTGGTGAAGCCAAAGATATTATTGATGCCTATTGGGTTGAGTTTCCGAAAATTAAACAATTTATGGACGAGACCATCAATAAAGCCCGTGAGATGAAATTTGTTGAAACTATTTTAGGTCGCCGTCGATATTTACGAGATATTAATTCACAAAATATGACTGACCGAGGTTTTGCCGAACGAAATGCAATCAATGCCCCCATTCAAGGCTCTGCGGCTGATATGATTAAAGTAGCCATGATAAATATTCATGACTTTATGAAACAAGAAAACCTTAAATCACGCATGATTTTACAAGTACATGACGAACTTGTTTTTGATGCTCATCGTTCAGAAGTCGATTTATTAAAGGCTAAGGTAAATCAACTTATGTGTACTGCAATTCCGATGGCGGTTAAAATGGAAACTGGAATGGGAATTGGTGAAAACTGGTTGGAAGCACATTGATTTGAAAAAGTACCATATACGATGAATGTATCAATAGTTATACTCGCTGCTGGAGCATCCTCTCGCATGGGAGCTCCCAAGCAACTTTTATTAATCGATGGGAAAACACTCATCAAACGTATTTGTGAAACAGCTATGGACACCACCTGTTACCCTATTGTAGCAGTTTTGGGAGCAAATAGAAATTTGATTCGACAAGAAACCGAACGAATGCCAATCACTGTCATTGATAATCCGCAATGGGAAAAAGGAATGTCGAGTTCAATAAAAATGGGTTTAGCGGGTGCTTACATGACCGAAAAAGCCATCGAAGCAGTTATATTTCTGACAGTAGATATGCCATATATAAGTGTAGATTTAATCGAAAAAATGATTAAAAAGGCTGAATCTGACGAAAGTATTGAAATTGTTGCCTGCAAATACGATAATCAGATTGGAATTCCAGTATTATTTAAGCGAAGTTTGTTTACTGATTTACTCCAACTTACAGTCTATGATGGTGCCTAAAATGTTGTTATGAAAAACAAAGAAAAAACCGCCCTTATTGATTTTCCAGAAGGTAAATTAGATTTGGATACCATCGACGAATATCGCAATTTTGTATCAAATTATAACTCGAATTAATGAAACGTTTAGGTTTTTATATAGCTTTACCCTTCATATATTTTATTTCGTACCTGCCTTTTAGTATTTTATATCTAATTTCAGATTTTTTATACTTAGTTGTTTATTATGGAATTGGCTATAGAAAAAAAGTTGTTCGTCAAAATTTACAACGTA
>JAIYBU010000013.1 GCA_027488335.1 Cytophagaceae bacterium | reverse complement strand
ACATTCGTGGCGATGGAGGAAGCGTAATTTTGGCAAATGGAAAAGAACTGGAAGTATCACGAAGAAGAAAAACAGACCTCTTATCACGTATTTGCTAATAAAGTGAGCCACCACTTTTTCAGTATTATTAACCGCATTCACAACCAATTCAGCCAAATTCACATTAGGCAAATTTATTAGCCATTTTTCATTGATATTTGATGTAACCAAAAATCAAAACACAATGAGAACTACAAATTATGTGCTAATTGGCGGCAGAAAAACAATTAACCCCAAAGATGTCATTCTTTTGGAAGCCGACGAAAACTACACACAAGTACACTTTACCAATGGTGCCAAAATAACCGTAGCAACAACCCTTAAAAGACTTGAAGAACGCTTTTCTGGGTGTATTGAATTTTTTAGAACTCATAAATCCTATTTAATCAATCTGAATTACATCAAACAAATAGATAATAATGGCGGAGAAATCTATGTAAAAATGAGGAATGATTATAAAGTAATTATCTCCCGAAGAAAAAAATGTGCATTCTGTGATAGATTAACTGAAATTGGGCATTATTAAAAGCAGCTAATCATAAATTTCACAAAATCATATTCATGGTTGGACATAGTTTTATAACTTTGTAGCCGTAGCCCAAACCTATGACTAACCATGAGATTTTTTCTTTTTTAGCTGTTTTTACCGATATTTTCACTGGCCCAATCTCCTAATATTAAACTAAATTTAGGAGCACACGGATTTTCTTCAATTGTTGACATAGCTTCTGCTGGTGATAATCGACTATTTATAGTTGATGGCAATAATAATACTGATATAAATTTAGCAGATGCAAATTCTCTAACGATTCTTTATAGCTATCCCAATAATAATGTTCACTAAAGAGGTGATTTAGAATTTGGTAAAGAAGGTTAGCTTTATACAACCACTGACGATGGTGCTTCAGGGGCAAGATTTACCGATGGAGACGAGTTTAGGAATTTACAAAATATTATTCCAGTTGAAAACTCTTATCAAGAGCAAAATGATAATCTTACAGACGAAATTCTGAGCAACCCTTGGAAGTTTTCATTCGACTGAAAAAGCAGCATTCCAATACCAATAGTGAATTGATGAATACCTCAAATTAGTTAAAGTTTTCTCCTAACTTACAAATGCGTTTTCTGGTAACATTGTTCCTATCATAAACTCAAAGGTGTTAATGAATTGAAATCAATTGATGTGGAAATTTCGCTCAATGATATATACTTAGATTGGGAAAACATAAATATCTCATAAAAAGAAAGGCTTCGCTAATAGCGGAGCCTTTCTTATATTCTTACTCAAAATTTTATTTCTTTCTTACACTCACCGCAATTCTACGGTTAGCTGCACGACCTTCTTCGGTATCATTTGTTGCCGTTGGGTGTTGTTCGCCATAACCTTCTGACTCCAAACGGGCATCTGCAATACCCATTCCAACCAACGCAGCTTTTACCGCTGCTGCACGCTCTCCTGAAAGTTTCAAGTTAGCTGCATCATCACCAGTATTATCAGTGTATCCACCAACTTTGATATTTACATTAGGAAATGCTTTCAAAATTTCAGAAATATTTTTTACTTCATTCATTGATGTAGAATCAATGCCATTGCTTCCTGAAGCAAAGTTTAAAGCTTTGAAATTGAACCAATTATCCTTTCCTGCTACAGATGCTGGATTTTCAATAAATTTAATTAATTGGTCTTCAATTCCACCTTCTAAGAAATTAAGCGTTACACCCGAAGATAATTCTTTATTGATACTTGCTGGCATAGCAGCTTCAACAAGTGCTGGAGCGGCTTCTGTTGTTGCAACTTCGCTCGATTTTACTGCAATATACGGTGCAATTACCAACGAAACGATTGACATCAATTTAATTAAAATATTCATTGACGGGCCAGATGTATCTTTGAATGGGTCACCCACAGTATCACCAGTTACCGATGCTTTATGCGGCTCAGATTTTTTATAGTATGTTTCACCATCAATTACTACGCCTTTTTCGAATGATTTCTTAGCGTTATCCCAAGCACCACCAGCATTCGATTGGAACATTCCCATCAAAACACCTGATACAGTAACACCAGCCAACAAACCACCTAATACTTCTGGTCCAAAAAGGAAACCGATTAGTACTGGAGTAATGATTGCAATAGCACCTGGCAAAATCATTTGTTTGATTGATGCTTCAGTTGAGATAGCGACACATTTTTCGTATTCTGGTTCAGTTTTGTATTCCATAATTCCTGGAATTTCACGGAACTGACGACGCACTTCATTTACCATTTCCATGGCAGCTTTACCAACTGCCGAAATACATAATGCACTGAAAATAAATGGAATCATTCCACCTACAAACAACCCAGCCAATACATCGGCCTTATAAATATCAATACGTGAAATTCCTGCAATGCCCACAAATGCAGCAAATAATGCCAATGAAGTAAGAGCAGCAGAAGCAATCGCAAATCCTTTACCAGTGGCAGCAGTTGTGTTACCAACAGCATCTAAATTATCTGTACGTCCACGCACTTCACTTGGCAATTGCGACATCTCAGCAATACCACCAGCGTTATCGGCAATTGGTCCGAAAGCGTCAATCGCTAATTGCATAGCAGTTGTAGCCATCATACCAGCAGCAGCAATCGAAACACCATAAAGACCTGCAAATTTGTAAGAAAGAATAATACCAGCTGCCAAAACAATGATTGGAAGAACTGTTGACTCCATACCTACGGCTAAACCACCGATGATATTTGTTGCATGACCAGTACCTGATTTTTGTACAATCGACAATACAGGACGTTTACCCATTGCTGTATAGTATTCAGTAATGATTGACATCAATGCACCAACCACCAATCCAACTACGATTGCTAAGAATACACCATTTGATGTAAATTCAAAACCACGAAGATTGAGGTTTTCTGGAAGAATATTTTTTACTAAGAAATAAGATGCAACAAACGTAATGATAATTGAAGCCCAGTTACCGATATTTAACGCATTTTGAACTGATGAATTTTCATCTTTAATTCTCACGAAAAATGTAGAAACCAATGAAGCCAACAAACCTACGCCAGCAATTAGCATTGGCAATAAGATTGGTGAGAAACCACCATAGTTATCAGTTACCTCAATTTCTTGACCAAGTACCATTGTCGCCAAAATTGTTGCTACATACGAGCCAAATAAGTCAGCTCCCATACCAGCCACATCACCTACGTTATCACCTACGTTATCCGCAATAGTTGCTGGGTTACGTACGTCATCTTCTGGTATACCAGCTTCTACTTTACCTACAAGGTCAGCACCTACATCGGCAGCTTTTGTGTAGATACCACCACCTACACGAGCAAAGAGAGCAATCGATTCAGCTCCTAATGAAAAACCTGCTAACACTTCGATAGCTTTTTTCATTTCAACTGAAGTAAGACCTTGACCTTTTGCAAATAGATTATAAAATACGATGAATAGTCCACCAAGACCTAAAACCGCTAAACCTGCAACTCCCATACCCATTACCGAACCACCCGTAAATGAAACTTGAAGGGCTTTAGAAAGAGAAGTACGAGCTGCTTGAGCTGTACGAACATTGGCTTTTGTTGCGATTTTCATACCGATATACCCAGCAGTTGCCGAAAATACCGCACCAATTAAAAATGCAACAGCAATAAGCGGTGAAGAATGCACTTCCATGCCATTGGCTTCGGTTTGCATTCCTAAATATCCTAATATGATGGCTGTTGGAATAGCAAAATAAGCCAAAATTTTCCATTCTGCTTTTAAGAAGGCAATTGCCCCATCGGCAATATAACCTGAAAGTTTTTGCATATTAGCATCACCTGCTGGTTGACTGGCAACCCAGTTAAAACGCCAAGCTGTGTAAAGTAAGCCAATAATACCCATCAACGGGACAAGGTAGACAATCATTGAATCCATAAATTGTATTTGAGTTTAGTTTTACTGTAGTTTTTTTAATAACCGCAAATTTAAGGTAATTGGTTTGTTTAAAAAAGTCAAAACACAATTTTAGTATTTTTTTGATAAAAAACATTATTTTATCAGTTTTTATGTAAGCAAAGCAGATTAATATTGCCAAATGGTCGAGTAATAAGGCGTAATCATAGATGCTTGTAATAATTTTTTTTTGATTCGAGGATTCTTTACTAATTTCGGGATATTGAAATCTTCGACTCATCTACTTCTAAACTATTAGAAAATAATTATCAATCCATGAAAAAAATATTCATATTTCTTTTTTCGATTCTAACATTTTCAGTTTTTGCCCAAACAAAGCAAATGAATACGGGCGAAATTCTTCAAGCAATAAAAAGGTTAAATGTGGTTAGCAATGTACTATACGTAGCTGCACACCCTGATGATGAAAATACCCTTTTCATTACTTGGCTCTCTAAAGAAAAAATGGTAAGAGCTGGCTACATTGCAATGACTCGTGGCGATGGAGGGCAAAATTTAGTTGGTTCAGAGCAAGGTGAATATGTTGGTCTGCTTCGTACGCACGAGCTTCTTGGAGCAAGAAGTATCGACGGAGGAGAACAATATTTTACCCGTGCCAATGATTTTGGCTTTACAAAAACAACCGATGAAGCCCTCGCCACTTGGGGAAAAGACCAAATATTAGCCGATTTAGTTTGGAGGATACGTGATTTTCAGCCTGATGTAATTGTCAATCGTTTTCCACCAGATGCTCGTGCAGGACACGGGCATCATTCTGCTTCAGCTGTGTTATCCGAAGAAGCCTTCAAGGCAGCGGCAGACCCAAATCGTTTTCCAGAACAATTAAAATTTGTAAAAATTTGGCAAGCGAAACGTTTAGTTTGGAATTCATTTTCGCCAAATTTCCAAAACAATCAGCCAGAAGGTAGTTTTATTAAAATTCCACTTGGCGATTACAACCCCCTACTCGGTAAATCTTACACCGAAATTGCAGCCGAGGCCCGCAGTATGCACAAAAGCCAAGGCTTTGGTTCGGCTAAAACTAAAAATCAACGAACAGATTATGCCTTACACAAAGCTGGCGACGAAGCAAAAAACGATTTATTTGACGGTATTAACATTTCTTGGAAAAGAATAAATGGCGGTGAGAAGGTTGAGAAAATGGTGAATGAGGCGTTAGCTAATTTTAAAGCACAAAATCCTTCTGCATCTATTCCTGCTTTAATTGACATTTATAATGCAATCAGTGGCTTAGAAGATAATGTTTGGACAAACTACAAAAAGAAAGAAGTTCAGGAGCTAATCTTAGCTTGTGCGGGTTTGTGGTTTGAAGCGAATCCGACCGATTATTCTGTTTCGCCAAATGATAAGATTAAGGTAAATGTAAACGTAGTAAGCCGAAGCAATGCCAATATTATACTCGAAAAACTTACATTTAAAGGTGTAAACAAAGATACCACTATCAATAAAAAATTGGTCTATAACGATGGATTAAATTTCACGACTGAACTTCAAACTCCAGCCAATTTACCAATTACGCAGCCGTATTGGTTAGTTCAGCGAAAAGAAAATGGTTTCTACAAAGTAAATGACCAATTGCTACGTGGTTTGCCGATGAAACCTGCCGATTTAGTTTGTGAATACAGTTTTAACATCGAAGAAAAATCATTTACTTTCCAAACTCCTCTCACCTACAAATTTGTTGAACCGTCTGATGGCGAAATTTATAGATACTTTGAGGTTCGTCCAGAAGTAACTGCCACGATTGCAGAGAAAGTATATTCTTTTGGTGACAATACCCCTAAAGATGTTGTGGTTACATTGAAAGCGGGTAAGAAAGGTGTAACAGGAACTATAAAGCTGGCGGTACCAAGTACTTGGAAAGTAGAACCCGCCGTTATCAATTTTGACATTAAAGAAAAATACGAAGAGAAAAAAGTAACGTTCAAAGTTTTCCCTTCATCAACTGCATCAGAAATTACCCTCAAAGCAATTGCACAAACTTCATCAGGTTCGTATGACAGAGGCATCGCGAGTATTGAGTACAAACACGTACCAACACTCACACTTTTTCCATTTGCAGAGGCTAAAGCACTACGCATTGATTTGAAGAAAAAAGGCAATAAAATTGGCTATATTGCGGGTGCGGGCGATGAAGTTCCAGCAGCTTTACAACAAATCGGATATCAAGTAACGATGCTTACACCTGTTGAGCTGGCCAAAGATTTAAGCCAATTTGATGCTATCATTGTTGGTGTAAGAGCCTATAACACTGAAGAACATTTGAAATATTTCCAAGAAAAACTCATGGACTATGTCAATAACGGTGGAAATGTCGTAACTCAATACCAAACAAATGCCTTTTATGGTGTTTCAAAAGTGAAAGAAATCGGACCTTATCCGATGGGAATCGGACGTGGACGTGTAACCGACGAAAATGCCGCCATAA
Source organism: Cytophagaceae bacterium (assembly GCA_027488335.1). Taxonomy (GTDB): domain Bacteria; phylum Bacteroidota; class Bacteroidia; order Cytophagales; family Spirosomataceae; genus Emticicia. The sequence continues at coordinate 464 of JAIYBU010000013.1, read as the reverse complement.
AAATCTTAAAACCACAACATCCATTATTGAATACGCCAAATAAAATTACCTCCAAAGACTTTGAAGGCTGGATTCAAGAACGTGGTCTGTACTTTGCTGACAAATGGAGCGATAAATACGAAACTATTTTTGCCATGAATGATGCCAATGAAACCGAACTCGAAGGCAGTGTGTTATATGCAAAATATGGCAAAGGTAATTTCATATTCACAGGATTAGCCTTTTTTAGGGAATTACCTGCAGGTGTGCCAGGAGCATACCGCCTTTTTGCCAATATGATTTCGGTAGGAAAATAATCATGTAGCGAACTGGAATCTGTGGTTGTCCAGTTCGCTTATTTTAAGAAGGTATAATAGCAAAAAATAGTTGGTAAAATGCACAATTATCGATTGTAATAAATTAATAATCAGTGACTTACCTTGTAGTTTTTGAATGATTGATGAAATTAGTTTCATCAATCATTT
>JAIYBU010000167.1 GCA_027488335.1 Cytophagaceae bacterium | reverse complement strand
GAAAGTGCAAAGCAGAAAAACCCAACGTTTCAAGAATTATTTTTGGTGTTGGCGGTTGGATTTGGAATCACGGGTTTGGCACATAGTATTGCCGATATGGTTGCTCCTTTCATTGAAACCAATTATCCAAACTTGAAGGCGTATAGCTTGGCTTCAAAATCTTTTTGGATTGTTACTGTGGCTTCCTTATCAGGTTTTATTTTATCAAATACCAAAGCAAGAAACCTTGAGCGATTCGGTGCTTCTAAAATTGGAACTTTATTTTTGTATTTTCTGATTGCAACAATCGGAATGCAGCTACATATTTTCGAGGCGTTCAAAAATCCGATGTTATTTTTGGTAGGTTTGATTTGGATTCTTATTCACGCAATCTTCACCATTGTTGCATCATATATTGTAAAAGCTCCTTTTTTCTTTACCGCTGTTGGCTCACAAGCTAATGTTGGCGGAGTTGCTTCGGCTTCGGTTGTGGCGGCCGCTTTTAATCCTTCACTCGCTCCGATTGGAGTTTTGTTAGCCATATTAGGTAATGCCGTTGGCACTTACTGTGGCTATCTTACAGGGCTGGTTATGCAATGGATTTCAAATTAATAAAATTTTGTTTTGTAGGGGCTTCCAAATTAGACGTCCCGACGAGTATTATTTAGGCATCATATTTGCTCTTTTTCCTTGTGAAAAATTGAGCGAACATGAAAAAAGTACTTGCCTTATTGCTGGGGTTTATGGTTGCGTGTAATGCTCAACAGAATCCACCCAAAAAGTTTGATTATAGATTCGAGATAGGAAGCTATTTTTCTATTACTAATAAGTTACCTTTTTGGCAAAGCTCCAATCAGTTTGGAAGTATCCCAAGCGATTTGCCCGCTTTTCTTTGCCGTCAAAGTATCAAAACGCAAAAAGATACACTCCATAGGTTCTTTAAATTTGATTATGGCTTTGAAGCCGTAACTATACTCGGTAAAAATCCACAATTACTTTTACCCGAAGGTTTTCTCTGCACAAAAATTGGTAAGTTTGAGGTATATGTTGGTCGAAGAAAAGAAGTTTTCGGTATTGTCGATACGTTACTTTCGTCGGGTTCGGCCTCTTGGTCGGGAAATGCCATGCCGATTCCAAAAGTACAAATTGGAATGCCTAATTACACGAAGTTGTTTTTTAATTGGTTAAGTTTTAAGGGTACTTTTTCGCACGGTTGGTTCGGAAATCAGACATTTGCGAAGGGATACTATTTACACCAAAAATCACTTTTTGTAAAACTTGGAAGAGCCACAGCAAAAATAAATCTATTTGGAGGGATTGTTCACAACGTAACTTGGGGTGGAACTCCCAAAAATACTTTACCAATTGGAGACGACCGTTTGTATAATGGAAAATTTCCTGCCGATTGGTATGTATATGGAAATGTGGTTTTACCATTGAAAGGACTTTGGAAGCAGTCGCCAAAGTATTTTACTTATAATGCGTTTGAAACAACCAATTACTTTGGTAATCATTTGGGTACGGTTGATGCGGCTGCCGAGTTTAAGTTCAAAAAGAGTATATTATTGCTTTATCGACAGTTTTTGTTTGAAGATGGACAGTTATTTGGCCTTACTAATACCGATGATGGTATTTATGGTTTGAGTTTTACACCTAACCCCAAGTCTTCGTTTAAGCGAGTCGTAGTTGAATATTTATTTACAAAAAATCAGGGTCGATATGTAGCAGGCGTTGGACGTTTACTAAATATGCCTGACCGACACCCCAACGAAGAGAGTTTTCTGTTTAATCATCAACAATATTTTGATGGTTGGTCGTACAATAATCGAACGATTGGCACACCTTTCTTAACACCTGAGCAAAATATTAGAAATGAAAATCGGCTCGGAAATGGAAATGTCTTTGTGAATAATAATCGAATTTGGGCCTTTTATGGAGCTTTATTGAATCAAATAGGCACGATAAGTTTTTCAAATCGGCTTTCGTTCAGTCGAAATTTTGGTAATACAAGTTTGCTTGGAAAAGTAATACTGCCTGTTGACCAACTATCTTATTCGGTTAATACAACCGTACCTTTAAAATGGCTAAAGGCTGATTTGAGTGTAAATGTTGCGGTTGACCATGGTGATTTGATTAAGGATAATTACGGAAGTTATATAAAAAAAAAAAAAAAATGGTGAATCTTACTCTTCGTAAGTTTCGTGAAATTAATACCTGAAAATATTTTTTAGCAAATTGATTAAACCAATGCAACATATTTCAGTCAAACGAACGTCTTTATAACAAATGGGCAAATCTTTTGTACTTATTAACGCATATAAAACGATGATTGAAATGAGAACGAAAATATTTTTGAAGGATTCTCAGGGTAGAATTCTTGAAATACGTTACCTCGAAAATGAAGCGACTAATGAGTTTAATGTAGATAAATTAAATGATGGTGTATATTTTGTGGAATTACTTTTGCCCCATGGTAAGACGATTACACACCAATTTAAGGTGAATCACGATTAATTGTACTATATCAGAGTGGTAGACCAAAACATACCACTCTGATAGTTACTTTTATTTGTAGATTTCTCTTCTGGCCGAAAGTAATGTATTATACATCAAGGCTGCCACTGTCATAAGGCCAACGCCACCTGGAACTGGCGTAATGTAGCTGCATTTTGGCGAAACTTCATCAAATTTTACATCTCCTTTTAGTGCAAATCCACTTTTCTTTGTAGCATCGATTACTCGTGTAAGACCCACGTCAATCACAACTGCACCGTCTTTTACCATATCAGCCGTAATAAATTCGGGTTTTCCAAGGGCTGCTACCAAAATATCGGCCTGTTGCGTAATTTCAGCTAAGTTTTGGGTTCTACTATGCACCAACGAAACCGTACAGTTTCCAGGGTAAGTATTGCGTTGCATCAGAATACTCATTGGTAAGCCTACAATTTGGCTTCTACCAACTACTACACAGTGCTTACCTGCCGTTTCGATATTATAACGTTTGATTAATTCGAGAACTCCAAATGGCGTAGCTGAAATATAAGCGGGTAATCCTTTAGCCATACGACCAATATTGATTGGATGGAAACCATCCACATCTTTGCGTGGCTCGATAGCTTCAATAACTTTATCTACGTTTATATGAGCTGGAAGCGGAAGTTGAACAATGAAACCGTCCACATCTTCGTCATTGTTGAGTTGTTGAATGATTTCAAGAACCTCTTCTTCGGTAGTGCTTGAATCACGTCGAATAAGGGTTGATTTAAAACCGATTTCTTCACAAGACCTGATTTTGCTTGCCACATAGGTTTCGCTTGCACCGTTATCTCCGACCAATATTGCTGCCAAATGAGGAATCTTTCCTCCACTTGCCTTTTGTTGTTCGACTTCTATTTTGAGTTCTTGCTTGATTTGAGCAGAAATAAGTTTACCATCAATGATTGTCATGGAGCTGATTTTTTATTGAAAACACAAAGATACTGTAATGAATCAAGAATTGAAAATTAAGGCGGTTTACCTGAGTGATTAAGAATTTTGCCTGATACTTAAATTGATGCTTTTTATAATTTTTTCCATATCAAATTCATCTTCACCGCTTACACTTACGATACCTTTTAAATCTTTTCTTGGTTTGCCGTATTTTAAGAAAGATTGCCAAACGTGGTCAATAAACCAAGTTGGTTCGTAGCCCCAACGTATATCCATTGCTCGACGAATCAGAAACGTTCGCTTGGATATTTTTACATGAAATTTTTTGTCGTAAAGCTGATTAATGCCTTCATCATAAAAAGCAAATAACCCTTCGGCTATTACGACATCAAATCGAGTTCTGAAAAGCTCGATAACTTCACGATATTGCTCAAAATCAATTGATTGAGGCGATTCCCAATCGGTTTTATTTTTGATTTTCGGGATTTGTGTTTCAGGAAAAACAAAATCATCTTGGTGAAAAATGATTGCTTTCTTACCTGTTTTTCTGAAATATGTTACCAATAAATTGGCTAATGTACTTTTTCCTGAACGGCTCACGCCTCCAATGCCAATAATCATGTTTTTGTTGAGTAAATATGCTTTTTAGTTAGATTTTTTGATTCTGTTACAAAGAAAATTAAAATTGATTATATTTAAGTCAAAATCTCAAAAACCCTAAAAAATGAATAAAGATAAGCTCTCTTATTTTGCCAGTTATGTAGCAATTTTCTGCGGAATATTTCTTCTTGTAATGAAACTCTACGTGCATGAAAAATCATTGACCACTACCGTTATGGGACTCTTATTTATTGGAATCGGTTTTGCAGGGCTTCGAATGTATAAAAGAAAATAAAGTCCCTTCCCTTGAGTCAAATTAATTAGTTAAACACTTCATCTTAACTCTAACATGTATTTCAGAAAATCGCTCTTATTTTTATTTATTTTAGTTGGCTTTAGACAGATTTCGGCACAAAATTTAATTTATTTACGTCCAGACAAGGTTTTTGATGGTGAAAAAGTGCTTGAAAAATATGGGGTTGTTATTAAAGGGAACAAGATTGAAAGTATTGATATTCAGGTGAATATAGAAAAGAGTTTGCCAAAAGATGCTAAAATTATTGACCTAAAAAACGCTACACTTTTACCTGGACTTATCGAAGGACATACGCATCTTTTTTTGCATCCTTACAACGAAGTAACGTGGGATGACCAAGTGCTTAAAGAAGCACGTTCGTATCGAACTGCCAGGGCTGTAATTCATGCCGAAAAAACGCTCAAAGCTGGTTTTACGACCGCCCGTGATTTAGGCACAGAAGGAGCGGAGTTTGATGATGTCGGTTTGAAAAAAGCCATTGAGGATGGCGTTATTTTAGGGCCAAGATTATTGATTGCTACCAAAGCATTGATTGCAACGGGAAGTTATGGGCCGAGAACTTTCTCGCCAGACATTAAAGTGCCGCAAGGAGCAGAGGAAGCCGATGGTATTGATGATTTGATAAAGAAAACCCGAAATCAGATTGGTAAAGGGGCAGATTTAATAAAAATCTATGCTGATTATCGTTGGGGGCTGCGTGGTGAAGCTGCTCCGACATTTTCGTTGGATGAAATAAAGTTAATTGTGGCAACTGCCCAAAGTGCGGGCCGACCCACGGTTGCTCATGCTTCGACTGTGGAGGGAATGCGTCGAGCTATTTTAGGTGGTGTAGAAACCATTGAACACGGCGATAATGGCACACCTGAAATTTGGAAATTAATGGCTGAAAAGAATGTTTATTTATGTGCAACTTTGGCGGCTGGCGATGCCATTACGCAATATAGGGGATGGAAAAAAGGTGTAGAGGAAGAACCCGAAAGAATTAAGAAAAAGCGAGTGACATTTAAACAAGCTTTAGAGGCGGGGGTAAAAATATGTTTTGGTGGAGATGTAGGTGTTTTTGCTCACGGAGATAATGCTCGTGAACTCGAAATGATGGTTGAGTACGGAATGACCCCGACCGAAGCTCTAAAATCGGCAACAAGTGTGAATGCCGATGCGTTTCATTTAAATAAAGAAGTTGGACGTATTAAACAAGGTTTATTGGCCGATATTGTGGTAGTCGAAGGGAATCCAATGCAGCAAATTTCGGATATTCGTAATGTGAAATTAGTAATGAAAGAAGGAAAAATGATTAATTTACGTTAATCGTAAGACCGATATACCTGAATGCTTGTGAATTCTGTTTAAATAATCTACCAAAAGTTCTTTAGAAATGATGACCTTTTTTTGTTCATAAGAAGCATGAAGTAAGTATATCCTACCATTTTGACGAATGGCAAAACCTTCATGATTAAAGTCTAAGCCATCTACATTAGAGGTGATAGCGATAATATCACCTTCTTGAATTTGGTTTTCAACTTTCTCGATTTTCCATTTGGGGATATAATAAAAATCAAACTCATTGAGTTGTTTTTGATGATTTTTTATTGCCAAATAAGTAGTTTCATCTTTTAAATTTGGATATAGCTCTCGATTGGAAGTCATAAAGTTTAAATTTTTCTTCTGCTTTAGCCCTCCAATTTTGCTCGTAATATCTTGCAAAATATTGTTTCGTTCGGCTTGAATTATCCACTCCCTAAAATAATGTAACCTTGAGGCATATCCTTCCACCGAACCATTTCTATATCTAAGTTCGGTGAGTTGTTTTTTGAATTTTTCAAAACTTGGCGAGCCTGCATGATTGATAAGACTCATAGCTACGACGCTTTCAACAAACGTTGAGCAATCGAAATCTCTCAAATTACATACCAATTGCTCTTTCGGTTTGCCTTCGAGTGTACCTGCTTTGTAAGGTTGTCCAATAAAACTTTTGGCGACCGTGATAGCCGTTTGTGCTTTTGTTTCCCCTTTTGGCAATTTCATTTTCTGCAAAAATACCGTTTCGTCGGCATTTTGTGCAACGACAATAGTCAATGCAAAGATGGTAAGAGAGAGACTAAAAATGTATTTAAGCAGCATTGGATGATTAATTTTTATGTAATTAAGCAAAGGTATGATTTCGATGATTAGAATTCAAACGTTTTTTATAGATGATGATTGATTGAATATAAGTGAGTAAGTTCGTTTTGTGCTACCGTTAGGTAAGATTCTGATAGAAATAATTGAATTGGTACGCTTTTCGTGCTATCAAGAATACGACTCTTAGAAGAATATTTCTAATTTTTCGATAACTTACGTGCTTTCCTTATAAACTGATAAAATATTACCTTCGTGATTGGATTGCTTTATTTAAAGTAATTCAATCACTATTTTTTATCAACCGATTATCAAAATTAAAGGCTTCGTTTCGTAGTATTTTGACTTTTTCAAAATCAATATGAGTAGGATTAATGAGGTAATTATATTCTCCCTCAACCACAACCGATGGCACTCGTAAAGTAAGGTATTGAGAGTCCTTAAGCCAACCTGAACTAACCATAGTTGTCGAGTCGCTGGGTTCGGTAGCATTCCAATCGTCGGGTAAAGATTTTGGTGGAATTGTTAATATGGAATCATCGGGTATGTAAATCGTAATCAATTGATAATTAAGTGGTAGGAAAGCATTTGTTGTATGAACCAGCACTTCTACCAACGCCAAAGCTCGTGTACCCGCCGTGTAAAGTATTGCATCGCCTTTCCGATTCCATCGACCACCGTGAATTTTCGCACCAGTTCCCGATAAATCGTTGGCATATTTAGCAGCAGATAATCTAAAAACTTCCATCAAGCCAAAATTCCGTGTTCGATTCTGCCAATTTCATCCAACACCATCTCAAAACCAAAACTTGTGTCAAGTATTTCGAGAGGAGTTTTTGAACCCAAAAATGGATTTGGATGACGCATCCAACCTTTGAAACGTTCTAAATCGCCCCACACTTCGTTGCCTCGTTCGTATAATTTAGCCAGTTGGATGGCTTTTTCAGAAGCAGTTTTTTCTAATTTTTTATTATTTGGGTAGCGTTGAAGTGTTCTTTCCGAAAGATTGATGATAATAGCCAATTCTTTTCCAGAAAACGATAACTGTTTAGCCATCTTCACGACTGCATTTTTCGGAATACCTGTGCGAGCTAATTCAATCAAATCTGATTGATTTCTGACTGCTTGATTAAATAATAAAAACATAGCTTCTGACATTTGTCGTAAATTAAACGAATATTGTCGTTATATGCAAGTTATACGACTATTATTCTCTGTGAAATTCTGTGCGGGAGGTGAATCGTTTTTCTGTGCCTTAGTGGTAATTTTAAAAAAATTACTGCATCAATGCCTCAATTTCATTAATTTCAATCGGAATATTGGCCATTAGGTCTTCGTTACCATTTTCAGTAATCAGAATATCATTTTCGAGCCTGATACCCAGTTTTTCTTCAGGAATATAAATACCTGGCTCGCAAGTAAAAATCATTCCTGCCTTAAAAACCTCGTATCTATTGCCCACATCATGCACATCAAGCCCTAAATGATGAGAAATTCCGTGCGGAAAATATTTTTTATACAGCGGAGCATCTTCATTCTGATTATTCACTTCACTTTGTTTCAGTAAGCCCAGTTTTATCAATTCAGTTTCCATAACTTTGCCCACCTCTTTCCGCAGGTTTTCCATCGTGTTCCCAACAATAAGCCACCTTTTTGTAGCTTCCATCACTCGCAAAACCGTTTCGTAAACTTGTTTTTGGCGTTCGTTAAATTTTCCATTTACTGGCAAACAACGAGTTATATCGGCATTATAATTGGCATATTCTGCCCCAAAATCCATCAAAATTACTTCGCCCGCCTCGCATAGATTATTATTTGTTACATAATGCAATACACAAGCACTTTCGCCCGAAGCCAAAATAGGAGCAAAGGCATGGCCACGAGAGCGATTCTTCAAAAATTCGTGTGTGAGTTCGGCTTCCAGCTCAAATTCAGCAACTTTTGGCTTTAAATATTTCGCCATTCTTACCAAACCCTTTCCAGTAATTTCGATGGCTTTTTTTATCAAATCTATCTCAATGGGCTGTTTTATTACTCGTAATTGGTGCATTAAAGGAGCGAGACGCTCGATTCTATGAAGCGGAAATTTCTGTTTAAATTCAGTAATAAATCTTCGTTCACGGGTTTCAAACTGCCAGTTTCCGCCATCGTGTTCATTCAGATTTAAGTAAATTTGGTCGGCCAAAAAGATGAGTTTTCGTAGAATTGTTTCAAAATTACTCGTCCAAACTACTTTTTCAATACCCGAAATCTCGGTTGCTTGTTTTTTAGAAAGTTTTTCACCTTCCCAAACTTTTATATGTTCGCTGGTTTCACGCACCAATAAAATTTCTCTAAATTTTTCGTCGGGAAAATCAGGAAATAAAATCAAAATTGTTTCTTCTTGGTCGATACCCGAAAGGTAGAAAATGTCGTTATTTTGGCGAAAACCCAAAGTGCCATCAGCGTTGGTTGGTAAAACATCGTTTGATTGAATAATTACCATCGAATTTGGTTTTAGAAGGCTTCGTAGTCGCTCTCGATTGGAAATAAATAGTTTCGAATCAATTTTTTCGTAACGCATTTTCGGTTTTTAAGTATAAATTGTAGAATATTTGCGAAATTATAAATTATCATAAACGAATGATTCGATTCACCCAAATTTTCTCGTTTTTTATTTTCTTTTCTTCGATTATTTTCCAAGCAGAAGCTCAGCAGTCCAAATATTGGATTATGCTTACGGATAAAGATGTTCACGCCAAACCTGCTATTTCGGAAAAATGTAAAGAAAATAGGAGAGTGTTGGGTTTGGAAGAAAACCAGTATTCTGATTTACCAGTCAAAAAAAACTATTCTAATCATTTGGAAAGTGCTGGTATTCAGCTGCTTGTGAAATCCAAATGGTTAAATGCTGTTTCTGCAAATTTATCGGATGCTCAGTTAGAAAAAGTGAAGAAGTTTGATTTTGTTAAAGAAATCATACCTATTGTGGGGCATGCAGTACTTACGAATGTGAGTTCAAAAAAATACATAGAAAAAAACGTTAGTAAGGTTTTGAACACTGCTAACCTTGAATCGCTTAATGATGACGACCTACGTGTAGATTTTGTAATGAAACAAATTGGTATCGAACACTTTTTAGAAGCGGGTTTAAACGGAAGAGGAATAAATATTGGTGTAATTGATGCAGGTTTTTACGGTGCAAACGATACACAAACCCTCAAGCATCTATTTGATAGAAAACAGATTTTGGGAGTAAAAGATTATGTGAACCCTAAGAAAAAAGACTACTTCGGGGAGAGAGAATCAGCCTCAGATTTTCATGGAACAGAGGTACTAAACGCTATAACGGGTAGAAATTTTAAGGAAAATACTCAAATTGGTTTGGCAACAAATGCCAATTTTTATTTGGCCCGAACCGATAGCGGCAATAAAGAATTTAGAGGAGAAGAAGATAATTGGATGGCCGCCATGGAATGGATGGATAGTTTAGGCGTAAGGCTCATAAATACTTCATTGGGCTATGCAAAAGGCTTTTCTAATCCGAAAGAAAGTTATACGCCCGAACAAATGGATGGAAAAACGAGTGTAATCGCTCGTGCAGCCAAGATGGCCGTTGATGAAAAAGGGATAGTTTTGGTGGTTTCGGCTGGTAATGAAGGTGATGATAATTCATGGAGAATCATCTCGACTCCAGCTGATGTAGATGGCGTGATTGCGGTTGGAGCAACCAACGAACTCGGAATGAAAATGGGGTATAGCAGCATCGGTCCTGAGTTTTTAACCTACATGAAACCCAATGTGTCGTGTTTTTCACTTTTTGGTACATCGCTGGCAGCTCCCGTCATTACAGGGTTTGTGGCATGTATCATGCAAGCATACCCAACTTTAAATAATAAAGAAATTCGTTCAATTCTCGAAAAATCAGCTAATTTATACCCTTACGGAAATAATTTTATTGGTTTCGGCATTCCAAGTGCCAAAAGAGCGTTGACTTTAGCAGCTAAAAAGATATTAACTGATAGTGCTCCGAGAATAATTGAAGTGGCTGAAAATGAAAAACAAATTGAGCTTCCGATGTCTGTTGGAGAAATTGCGGTAGTGTTTCATAAAAAGAATGCAACTCATGTAGTTACACAAGAATCTGTTAAAGCGAAGTACAATTTTATTCCGCTCAAACGAAATCCATCGGTTAAACAAACAACTATTATGACTCGTGAAGAGGTTATAGAGCTAATTTGGAAATAGCCTGTAAGTAACTAATTTTCTTTTATGGATTCGGAGTGTGGTTGGGTCTCGTTAAAAACTTAGTTGTATAGAATTTGCCTTTATGGAAACGGAAATAAATATTTCCGACTCTTACCACGCTCATATCTTTCACTTTAGAAATATTTTCAATGTCATCCTCTAACGTATGAATCGTGCCTTGAGTTTTCTTGGCAATCTGCACATAGTCGTCTTGGAATGCTAAGTTTTTGCGGTAAGTTTCGCCACAAAGTATGATATGCACCTTCTTTTTTACTTTCGATAACAGCTTCATATCTTTTACTTCACTGCTGTTATCGGCAATCATCACGATTTCGTCAGCATCGGGGAAGTGCTTTTGAGCATAGAGTAAGGCTTCGATATTATTTTCGGGTTTATCTTTATTGTTTTCGGTGTTATTGATAGCGGCAAACATGGTATCCCAAAGTACAAGTTCGTCTTTAGTTCTGACGGTAAACATTTTTCCAGGCAGACGGCCACGAGTTTGTCGACCGAGACTGTCGCAATCGGTAAAAAATACAATTCCTTTAATAGATGTGTTTTCAGTATTTTCGTTCATCCAGTCAAAAACTTGAGTGGTGTAAGGAAACATTGTTGAAGTAATATCGCAGACAATGACCACGTTTTTCCATTTATCAATATTTCGGTCAAGGGCATCATACGAAGTCAGCTCATAAGTTTTGCCGAGTTCACGTACTCTCGAAATTTTATCGCTCATTGAAACCGCACTTGCAGAAATAAACCTAATTTCTTTTTCGGCTAAATCATCGGCAAGTTGATTTTGGAAAATCAACCGTTTATTGGTAATTTTATTAAGTTTTATTTCGGTTTCAGTTTGTTCGCTAAATTCTTGGATTTCGTTGTATAGCTCAGGAAAAACGGGCGATTCATTTAATTTTGCCACGGGTTCTTCATTGTTCGTTTTAGTAGATTCATTGGCAGAAGGAAGGCTCTGCGTTGTAGTTTTTTGTGTTTCGTCGGGTTCTGATGGCGTAAGTTTGAGCGATAGAGGTTTACTACTCATATAAAATTCCACGATTGGAGTTTCGCTCACGACTACATACACTAAACTAAGCAAGAGTAACCCAAAAGTAGGATAGAGGAAACGTAAAGTTTTACTAATAAGCAGCTTACGCTTCATCTTTTTCCAGTCTTCTGGTGATTTTTCAGAATTAAAACCCTCAAGCTTTTCCCTGATAAACCGATGAAATTGTTGTTCGTCTTGCATAATTTAAAGCATTTTTCGGAGTTTCTCACGAAGCAACCCATTGGCCAATGAAAGATTGGCACGAGATGTACTTTCTGCTATTTTGAGCATTTCTCCTATTTCTTTGTGCGAATAGCCCTCAATAGCATAAAGGTTAAAAACTAATCTGTAACTGGTGGGCAAACTTTGCACAGCCAGCATAATATCTTCTGACGATAATTTAGCGTAAACCGATGCGTCGCCAAAATTAGAGTCTATTACGTTTTCTGGAAGTTGGATAGTTTGATTTTTAACGTTTTTTCTGAAATGGTCGATTGCTACATTTATCATAATCCGTCGGAGCCAAGGTTTGATACGTTCGATATTCTCGACTTTATCCAAACTTTTAAAAACCTTCAAAAAACCATCATTCATTATCTCCAGAGCATCGTCACGGTTTTCGCAATAGTTCAGACATACCGCCAACGCAAAGCCTTGAAAATGCTCATAGAATTTTTTCATGGCATTTTCTTTGCCTTTTAGGCAGCCTTCTACGACTTCCATCAAACTATGTGAGTTCAATAGTGGCTTTCGAGTTAATGGGTTGAAGTAAATTTCTGTAGTTGCTGTAATCACGGAAAATTTACGTTTAGATGGGTATTTTTATCTAAGACGTAAATTTTCCGTTGAAACGCTGTCAAATTTATAAATTTAGTTGCTAATGCTGAAAATATTAAAACTTATATCTCACATTTACGCCACCAAAATAGTAAGCCTTGCTTGGGCCTGGGTTTACATCGGTTGCTACACCTGTTGGGTAACCACTTCCTGGGTCTGAATCGTTGATATTATTTCCCAAAAACAAAAATGTATAGTTTACTTGATTTGTAAGATTATTGCCCGCCACATATACATCAAAATCAAACTTAGGCGATACATACTTATAACCAATTTTACTATTCAATAATCCGAAGCTTTTTACTAAATTACTATTTGCAAAGTCGGTATAAACTTCACCCATATAATTATAAGTATTGTTCCAGTAAATGCCAGATTTCAGTACAATATCGATACCAGCGGCGTATTTGGTTTTTGGCACCCCAACCACTTGCTTTTTTGAATAATCTATCTGAGCGTTGCTAAATCTTGTCACGAAGTCAGTGTATTTAAAGTTATAGCTCGAAAGATTGAAAAAAGGTTCAACTTTTTTAATAAAGCCATTACCTTTTTGGGGAATAATTAAATAACCCAAGCTAAGTTCAACACCTTTATTGAGCTGATTACCAGTGTTTGCAAAATACGTGTAAGTTCCACCTGCAGGATTTACGCCCGAAAGTTGTGTAAGTTTATTCTTAATATCAATCGTAAAAACGGATACTTGATAGTCTAATTTACTATTGAATAATAAACCCTGCATACCTAAATCCCACATACGAGCTTTTTCTGGTAATAAATCATCATTTACTTTGTTGATAGTGCCGATAAACGCTGTACTGGCTGTTGGAGCATTGTAGCCTTCGCTGTAGCTTAAATTCAAAATTTGTTTACCGATGGCTTTTTGCAAAGCAATATGTGGGTTGACTGATGTTGTAAAAGATTTTGTAAATGATAAATCTTTATTATAACCAGCAACCAAACCAAGTGGAGCTAATAAATCGACACGTGTATAGTCTAAATGATTTGCACTTACACCCAAAATTAATGCTAAATCGTATTTATTGAAATTTGTACGATTGTGTACGAAAAATGAGTTTTGGTTGGTTCTATATTTAAAGTACGAACCTTTTGAAATATCTTGAACTTTCAATGGGTTTGTATCATCGGTTCCTAAGAAACGATAATTAGAAATAAGCGAACGAGACTGTTGTAACTCTGTTCCAAGATTCAAATCATTGGTTACATTTTCTCCAAAACTTCCTTTGACACTAAATACAGACCTTAGTCCAAAGTTTGGATTTAAGCTGTTTTCGTCAGCACCTGCAGCTACACGCTTGAAATCTTGACTTGAGTAAAAAAACGAAGTGTTGTTACTGAATTTTGGAGTAAATGCGTACTGATGCGTAAGTGCAAAACGAGTAGCAGTTATATCATTTCGAGCATTTTTCTTTGCATAAGCTGCATTGCCATTATCAATACCAGCATAATAATCGGCATACGAAATCTGGCCTGTTACTCCTTCGTGCGAGTAATTATGACTGATATAAGCAATGACCGTTTGTTTTTTT
>JAIYBU010000041.1 GCA_027488335.1 Cytophagaceae bacterium | reverse complement strand
CGTGGTCAACGTGACCGATGGTACCGATATTTACGTGAGGCTTACTACGGTCAAAATTCTCTTTTGCCATGATTGATAAAGTCTATTATTATTGTTCTTATATACTTAATTTAAACTAATGCTAATTTAATGCCGAAACTCAGTACGCTTGTTTCATTTTTGTAGAAGCTTCCTTTATGAAAATAAAGTAAAGAGCCTTCAAGCAGAATCGGACTGCCGACCTCTTCCTTACCAAGGAAGTGCTCTACCACTGAGCTATGAAGGCTTTTCAGTGAGCAGCTACAGATAAAGCAGTAATCAATCAGAGATTAACAACTGCTAACTGTTTACTTACTAAGAGCGTGAGACAAATCTCAAAACTAATAATGACAAAATTATCACTATTTATAGTCTTGCTTCTTAACATTTTTGAGCGAAAGACGGGGCTCGAACCCGCCACCTGAAGCTTGGAAGGCTACCGCTCTACCAAATGAGCTACTTTCGCTTATATTACACTAAATTAAAGAGTGGGGGCGGATGGATTCGAACCACCGTAAGCGTAAGCTAGCAGATTTACAGTCTGCCCCATTTGGCCACTCTGGTACACCCCCTTTTCAAATTCCTATATCCTTTTCAATGACTTTGTTATTTACTTTGTCGCTGAATTGGAGTGCAAAATTATATCCTTTTTTTATTTTGTCAAATAGTTAAGCACTTTTTTTTTATTTTTTTTTTTTCGCCCCTATTTCTATTCTCTGAAACAAGGAATCATTTGTTAATTTTTATCACTTCTATCAAGGTTGCTATAGTGCTTTTTAGGCTTTTGAGACCAAAAACTTAGCAAACGGTAACAAAAAAGGCTTTTTTTTTTATGCTTATGGCATAGGCTTTGCACCTACACCTAAATTGAATAATTAGTGCTATAATTTTTTTGCTTTTCTTAAAAGATTTCATTTCAACAACTATGAAATCTCAAAACATGAATTTAAACCTATGAAATACGCACCATTATATAGAAAGCACAAATATAAACATTTGTATTTGCTTGTAAGCTATTGGTTGCTTTCGTTTTCTAATACTTTTGCCCAACTTTCGGGAACTGTATTTAAAGACTTTAATAATGATGGTTTTCAGACACCACCACACGAACTCGGTGTGCGTAATATTACTGTGAGTGTATATAGCTCGTCATTCCCGACAGTCGTAAAACTAACCGATATTAATGGCAATTATCGTTTTTCAGCTCAGGAGGTACCCGTTGGTTCTAAGATAAGACTTGAATTTACGGGGCTGGGAACAAATAATGATGGGAAGAAATCAGTAAATAGTAATACAAATGTTCAATTCTTGACTATTCCAATTGGTGGAGCTACTAATGCAAACCTTGGTATTCTGACAAACACCGACTATTGTCAGCCTGAAGGTACGCTCATTTATACACCTTGTTATGTGAATGGGAATGCCTTGGCTGGGGGTTCGGCTGGTGAAGATGATGCTTTGGTGTCGCTCCCGTATTACTCAACAGGTGTTGGTGGAACAACAGGACCAATGCCTGTTCATATTGCTAAAGCATCGGAGGTAGGCTCTCTCTGGGGAATGGAGTATCAGGCTCGTGGAAAAACAGTATTGTCAAGTGCAGTAACCAGAAGGCACGTTGGTCTTGGGCCATTGGGTACTGGAGGCATCTATAAATTTGATGGGGTATCAAACACTTTAGGACAACTTGTTGATGTAAAAACAATTGGGATAGATACTGGACCCGACCCACATACCGACTTACCTGCGGATAAATTACTTACAAGTCAAGATGCAGCCAGCGTTGATGCGGCAGGTAAAGTGGGAATTGGTGGTATTGCCCTGTCGAGCGATGAAAAGACACTTTATATGGTAAATTTATACGACCGAAAGCTATATAGTTTTTTTGTGGGCATTCCTGCTACAACTCCGAGCAGTGCTTCGGTTAAGTCGTATCCTATACCTAACCCTTGCTCTAATGGCGATTACAGGCCTTGGGGAGTAAAACAATACCAAGGAAATTTTTATTTGGGAGTGGTTTGTACGAATGAAACTTCACAAGATTCAACGACTCTATCTGCTACCATTTATAAGTTCAATCCAAAAACTGGTGAATTTACTATTTTTTATCAGTTTCCTCTTACTTATAAAAGAGGCAAAGCTGATGCAACAGATGCTTGTCAAAACATTAGATATTGGCGTCCGTGGAGTAATACATTTCCAGTGGCCTGTTCTTCAGTTTTTAGTCCTGAATATGGTAAAATTGTGGGTTCGGCAATTAATCCTCAGCCACTCGTTTCTGATATAGAGTTTGATACTGATGGAAGCATGATTATTGGTCTAATGGATAGATTTAGTTTGATAACAGGATTTAAATCAATGGCTCCTGTTGACGATGGTAAATTGTATGATGGTTTTGTGAGTGGCGATATTTTAAGAGTATATAACAACAATGGCGTTTACGAAATGGAAAATAATGGTCAAGCTGGCTCATTAACAGGAAGTGGGGTAAACAATGACGAGGGCTTCGGCGGTGGGGAGTTTTATGGTAGAGATTTTTGGAATTTTTTTGGTAATCCCGCACACAGCGAAATCACAAACGGCGGCCTAATGCTCATTCCTGGAACTGGAGAGGTTCTGACTTCGGCCATGGACCCCGTTGATGAGGTATTCCATGCGGGTGGATTTCATATTTATAGCAATACCGACGGCTCACTATTAAGAAGTTTTGCCGTATATGCAGGTAAAAAAGGCACACTCGGGAAATCGGGTGGTTTGGGAGATATGAAAGCCAGTTGTGGCGTATCATTTATTGAAATTGGAAATAGAGTTTGGTTTGATACGAATCAAAACGGTATTCAAGACCCTAACGAAAATGGCATTGGCGGAGTAACCATAACACTTCATGATATGGAAAAAGGGGGAGCGTTGATTGGAACTACTATCACTTCGCCTAATGGTGAGTATATTTTTGATAATTCTAATGTATCTGATACGGTCAGGTATGAACACCGCTATCAAATACGAGTTGATATGTCGCAGGATGGTGTAAAAACTAAAGATTTGGTAGATGTGGCTCCTGGTGGTAACACAACTATACCTGACGAACAAGAAACACCCGAAAAGATACGAGACTCGGATGCAAAATGGGTAAAAGAATTACCCCCTTTAGCCAACCAAGCTCGACAAGTTGCCGCAAGCCCTGAAGGATATGCAGTTATTGATTTTCAAACAGGGGCAACTACCTTATCAAATCATAACTTAGATATAGGTTTAGCTGTCTGTACACCACCAACCAATGTCATTACATCAAGTAATTCGCCAGTTGTTGAAGGAAATGCTATCAATCTTACGGCGACAAGTACAGGCGGAACTGCCTATGCGTGGACTGGACCAAACGGATTTTCTTCTACCATTCAAAATCCAAGTATTAATATGGCCACTTTAGCAACAAGTGGCATTTACACAGTTACGATTTTATCAGCGGGTACTTGTACGGCTACAGCTACTACGGCTGTTATTGTAACGCCTACTTGTACACCACCTACTTTAGTGACTGCTTCGAGTAATTCGCCTGTAAGTGAGGGTAGGGCTATCAATTTTACGGCTACAAGTACGGGCGGAACTGTCTACGCGTGGACTGGACCAAATGGATTTTCTTCTACCATTCAAAATCCAAGTATTCCTTCTGCTTCTTTAGCAGCAAGTGGTACTTATAGTCTCACTGTTTTATCATCAAGCACTTGTACGGCTACGGCTACTACGGCTGTTATTGTGACGCCTACTTGTACACCACCTACTTTAGTGACTGCCTCGAGTAATTCGCCTATCGAGGATGGTGGTACAATTAACTTAAAAGCAACTGCAACAGTAACAAACGGAACACCTCCCGCAACTTATTCTTGGACAGGGCCAAATGGATTTACATCAAACTTACAAAATCCGAGTATTAGTGCTGCTACTTATACAAAAGCGGGTAATTATACCGTCAAGGCAAAAATAAGTGAAGATTGTTCGACAATGGCTTCGACTTTAGTAATTGTGATACCACCTTGTGCCGTTTCTTGTTTGCCTATAAAAATAAAAAAAATTAAGTAATGAAAAAGGCTATCTGAAATAAATTCAGATAGCCTTTTTACTAACGTTTTCTTGCATTTTTTACAACCTAAGTCCAATGCTCCAAGCTTGTAAACCCTTTGCATTGGTTTGGCCTGTTTTAAATACTTCATTCATATCGTATCTTACAAATAAAGTAGACCCTTTTTTCTTGCCAAATTCTGCTGTAAGCCCATATCTAATATCTTCCAAACCGTAGCTTCCTTTTAATTTTTCTTTTTTCCCACCAGCATATTTCAGTTTGCTATATCCACCAATTCGGTAGCCGACATACCCACCCAAACCAATCCTGAATTTCGCTTCCTCAAAACCAAAATTAAGCATCATTGGAAGATTAAGCATTGGTACAACCAATTTACTTTTAGATAAATTTTGTCCAAAATCTTTGAAAACTACTTGTTTTCCTGTCATTTGAGCAACATTATTTTCCTGAAACATAAAATTATTCCAAGCTACTTCGGGGCCATAAGTAAATGCCAAATCCACTTGTTTACCGTTAATTAAAGTAACATTTCGTTGAAATGAAAGTGCCACGTACCTTGCCCCCCACGTGTTCAGTTCAGAACCAGTTGTTGCACCTTTCGCCCAGTTATTTAAGCCAATATAAAGCCCAAAATCACTACGTGAGAAAAACCTTCCCGAACCCGATTTTTTCTTTTTAGCTTCGTCTTTATCATCATCATCTCGGTCTTCTTCTTTATAAACCCTATTTTCCTTGCTCCAATGGTCTTCTTTGTCATTCCGAAGCGTATCCTGACGAGCCGTGATTTCTTTGGGGGTCCTCAACACGATTTTAATGTCTCGACCATCACGAGCAAGTACCAAGATGGTATCTTGTTTTGAGCCATCCGTTCCTGCCAAAACAATTGCTTTTTTGCGTTCGAGCGAATCGACCCCGACGCTTTTCAGAACATTTTCGAGATTGAGGGTTTTCGGCAAATCGAAATCTTGCTTGCTTGACGTATAGACAGTTACTCGTTTTTTGACACCTTTATCGGTAAATTCGACGATAGTAGTATCTGATTTAAAATTGGCTTTTACTGATAATGTACTGATTATCAATAATAAGGCTAAATGCAGTTTTTTCATTGTTGTATTCTTTTTTTTTCGTCTAATACTAATAATTCGGACAAACTCCTTATTTATTCTTTGCGTTGTAATCTGCTTACTTTTCGTTGTACGAAATCACGCACATCAGTGATGTCTTCTTTGATTATGCTATCATCCACACGAGCCAAAACATCTTTTACACCAAGTTTTTTCAAATCTACTTTTTCGCCGTACTTGAAATGTTTGTACTCGCTATAAAGTTTGGCAATAAATGACTTTTCTTTTTCTTCGACCAAACGTTTTGCTTCATCCAAAGAGATATTGGAGTCTTGACTGATTGAAGGAATCACTTCGGTTTCGGGAGCGGCTGGTTCAAGAACTACTACTATTGATTCGCCAACATCAGTTTTGAAAAATCCTTGCGATGTTGGTTCCGCTGGCTTAGCTGTTTCTACTACTTTATTTTCGAAAATTGGCGTAATTGTGGCAAGGACTATTTGCTCTTCGGGCGAATCATCAATGATTTTATTTGGTGTTTGTGATGTAGGGTTTATGTTTGTAATCGTGTTTTCGGGCGTTCTTATCAGAACTGGCAAAGTTTCTTTTTTGGCAGTTGATAAGTTTTGCTTGATTATATTTTGTATTATCTGTTGTCTATTATTTTTAACCAATGCAATCTCCTGATTATTAATTACTTTTGGGGTTGTCTCAATAGTATTTTTCTTTTGAGATGGAACATCCTGAGATGGAACATCCACCCTTGCAACTGTTGGATTAATAGAAGTGTCATTTTGGGTCAAAAATCCAACCGACAGAGCAATAGCGATACCTGCCGCAGCGGCATAGTACGTCCAATTAGGATTACCCAAGAAAAAGCCTACTTTTGGTTTTTGCTGTTTTTTTTGTAAACGTGCCTGAAACTTCTCAAAAGCTTTTTGAGAGGGTTCTTGTCGATGTTCTGCCAATTTTTTGGCAAAAAGGTCGTCAATCGGATGTTTTTTCATTTTTATTATGCTGTTCATTTTTCTTCAAATTTAGTTCTTGGTTATCAGTTACTGGTTATTAGTTTTATTGCCAATAAAAAGTAGCCAATCAACGAGTAACCAAATTATCCAAAAGCTTTGTTTTCTAACTTAGCCAACTTTGCCTGCAACATTGCTCTTGCTCGGCTTAACTGCGACTTTGATGTACCTTCCGAAATCCCGAGCATTTCGCCGATTTCGATGTGGTTATACCCCTCTATGGCATACAAATTAAACACTGTTCGATAGCCAACAGGCAGTTCTTCGATGAGTTTCATCAAATCAGATGCTTCGAGGTCGGTGCTAAACGATGATTCGTTAGGTTCTTCGGTGGCATATTCGAGGTCAACGACAATCATTTTTTTGCTTCTGACATACATCAAGGCTTCGTTTACCATTATTCGTCGCACCCAGCCTTCAAAACTCCCTTGAAATGTAAACTGGTCAATTTTATCGAAAACCCGCATAAAACCATCAATCATCACATCTTCTGCTTCCATTTTATCACCCACGTAGCGAGTGCAGACCGCCAGCATTTTCGACGAAAACTTTTCGTAAAGTCGAGCCTGTGCTTTAGGGTCTTGTCGCTGTACGGCCTTTGCGAGGTCGTATTCGTTGGAGAAAAGTGATAAAAGTTTAGCCATAAAATCCTGTGTTCAATAGCAAGATGCAAAAACTTGTCGCGAGGGTTGCATGAAAATTGAGCGTTACGAATTGAGAATTAAGAATTAGGCTATAAGTCGCTAATTATCAATTACTTACAACTATTCTATTTTTTGAAAACTTTATTTTCAAAGAAAATTTATATTTTTTTTGAAAAAACTTTGGGAGTTTGGCACGAGTCTTGTACTTTTGCAATCCAAATTCGGAATGTTTAGGCTTCCTCAAACACCGAAAAAAGTTGTAAATATGGTCCTGTGGCCGAGTGGCTAGGCAGAGCTCTGCAAAAGCTTCTACAGCGGTTCGAATCCGCTCGGGACCTCAAAAAACGCAAAAAGCACCTCAAAAGGGTGCTTTTTTGTTGTTTTTTAGCTACAATAGCCTAATAAAACGTACAACCATATCAACAAGGGTTTGATGATATGGCCAATATCTTCTAATAAAAATACGCTGCTCACCAGAAAACTTTAACTTTATCTACATTCAGTAAATTTATTTTCTACTTTACTTTCACTACCTTTGGCTACACAATTTTATTATTAATTATTCTCGCTCAAAAATGGCTAAAAAAGCAACCGAAGCAACCGACGAACCACTACAAAATAAACTCTGGAAAACAGCAGATAAGCTCCGCAAGAACATGGATGCGGCCGAATATAAGCACGTAGCACTGGGCTTGATTTTCTTGAAATACATTTCTGATGCCTTTGATGAGCTACACCAAAAACTAAAAGCGGGTATTGGCGAATATGAAGGTGCAGACCCCGAAGACCGCAACGAATACCTTGCCGAGAAAATTTTCTACGTCCCTCCTACTGCTCGTTGGTCGTACATACAAGGGCGTGCCAAGTTGCCAACCGTTGGTACTGACATTGATGATGCGATGGACGCCATCGAAAAAGACAATGCTTCGCTACGTGGCGTTTTGCCCAAGGTTTTTGCACAAGAAAAATTAGATAAAGGCTCGCTGGGCGAACTCATTGACCTCATAAGCTCTACTGATGTTGGCACTGCCGAAGCTCGAAGTGTTGACGTACTGGGGCAAGTATATGAATATTTCTTGGGGCAGTTTGCACTTGCCGAAGGACAAAAAGGTGGACAGTTCTACACGCCTAAAGGAATTGTGCAGCTTTTGGTAGAAATGCTTGAGCCTTACGAAGGCCGAGTGTTTGACCCTTGCTGTGGCTCGGGTGGTATGTTTGTGCAGAGCGACAAATTCATAAAAAGCCACCAAGATTACTACCGCAAATCAG
Organism: Cytophagaceae bacterium; assembly: GCA_027488335.1. Taxonomy (GTDB): domain Bacteria; phylum Bacteroidota; class Bacteroidia; order Cytophagales; family Spirosomataceae; genus Emticicia. The sequence goes on along the minus strand of JAIYBU010000041.1, from coordinate 37,686 downwards.
GCAAAAAGGCTGATATTAGTATTTATGGGCAAGAAAGCAACCAAACTACGTGGCGATTGGCTCGGATGAACTTGGCCATCAGGCAGATTGATGCGACCAACGTAAAATGGAACAACGAAGGCTCGTTTTTGAATGATGCCCACCGTGACCTCAAAGCCGATTATATTATTGCCAATCCGCCTTTTAATGTGAGCGATTGGTCGGGTGAGCAACTCCGCACCGATGCTCGCTGGAGCGTATTGGGCGAAACCTTAGTACCACCCGAAGGCAATGCCAATTTTGCGTGGATGCAGCACTTTATTTATCATCTTGCTCCTACGGGTACGGCTGGCGTAGTGTTGGCCAAAGGCTCGCTGACTTCTCGCACCAACAACGAGGGCGAAATACGCAAAGCGATGGTAGAAGCGGGCATTATTGACTGTATCGTAAATTTGCCATCGAAGCTATTTCTGAATACCCAAATACCTGCTTGTTTGTGGTTTTTGGGGCGAAACCGTGCCAATGACAAATACCGCCGCCGAGACAACGAAATACTGTTTATTGATGCCCGAAACTTGGGGCATTTGGTAAGCCGCAAAAACCTTGAATTTTCTGACGAAGACATTGCCCGAATTGCTGACACCTACCACAATTGGCGAAACCCCGATGGCAACTATGAAGACATACAGGGATTTTGTAAGGCAGCCTCGCTCGATGAAGTACGAAACTTAAATTACGTGCTTACACCTGGCCGATATATTGGGCTGGCCGAAGACGAAGACGACTTTAATTTTGTAGAACGCTATACAGCCCTAAAAAGCCAATTGGAAGCACAACTGGCCGAAGCAGAACAACTCAATGAGCAAATAAAACTCAATTTGGCGAAGATAAAAGTTAACGAAGCACAAGGGCTATAAAAAGCAAAACCCAATAGCTTGAATCTCTTCAGGGGCTATTGGGAATAATATGAAGCAAATATATAAGTAAAGATTAAAAATTTTTACTCATTTTTTAAAAATATGGGTAAAAAACCAAGAAATTTACCTATATCATACAAATACCCGTTAAGAAAAGACCAACACCTTAACTTATTACAGAATCAATTATGACAGAATGGAAAGAATATAAATTGGGGGAAATAATAACTCATAAAAAAGGGTTTGCTTTCAAATCCGATACGTACAAAAAAGAAGGTGTTCTTGTTGTTAGAGTTTCCGATACTACGGATAATTCTATAAATATAAATAGTTGTTACAGAGTTGACTATTCAGTAGCAGAAGAACTTAGTGCGTATCAAATTAAAGCGGGTGATTTAGTAATTGCAACTGTTGGCTCTTGGGCAGATAATCCTAAATCAATTGTTGGCAAAGTTATTCGTGTTCCAAAAGAAGCAGATAATGCTTTGCTAAACCAAAATGCGGTTCGATTAAGAGCTATTAACCCAAATATTCAAGACTTTCTATATTACAATCTCAAAAGTAAACCTTTTTCCGATTATTTACTTGCTTCTGCTCAAGGCAGTGCGAACCAAGCAAGTATTTCTCTTGTAGATATTTTCAATTTTAGAATTTCTTTGCCTACCGAAAAAGAGACTTTAGCCATAGCCTCAGTTTTAAGTAGTTTAGACAACAAAATAGACCTTTTGCACCGCCAAAACCAAACTCTCGAAGCAATGGCCGAAACGCTTTTCAGACAGTGGTTTATTGAAGAAGCAGAAGAAAGTTGGGAGAAAGTGAAATTAGGTGATTATATCAACACTACATCAGGAGGTACTCCTTCAAGAGCAATACCAGAGTTTTATGAAGGAGGATATATCAGATGGGTAAAATCAAAAGAATTGAATTGCTCGTTCATTTTTGATACAGAGGAAAAAATCACAGATGAAGCAATAAAGAAATCATCGGCAAAATTAATTCCAGAGAATTCAATATTGATTGCTATGTATGGTGCAACAGTAGGACAGTATGGTATTTTAGCACAATCTGCCACTTGTAATCAAGCAATTTGTGCTTTGATACCCAACGAACAATATCCATATACCTTCTTGTATATATTTACAAAACTTAACAAAGACTATATTGAAAGTTTGGCGATGGGTTCTGCACAACAGAATATAAGTCAAGTAATCATAAAGGATATTGAAATTTTAGCACCTAATCTTAGAATTTTAGAGTTTCATCATAGTATTGAACCATCATTTCTAAAAATTAGAGCTAATATTTCTCAAATCAACACCTTAACCCAGCTTCGAGATACCCTATTACCGAAGCTAATGAGTGGCGAGGTACGGGTAGAGATGTGAGAAAAAAAATAAAAACAACTTACACTAAATGTTAACTAAAAAATACATACTTTTGCAGTGGATATAACGTTTCAAAACAACAAACTTAGAAAGTTAGCCAATGACGACCGCCAATGTCAGAAAGAATTAGGTGAAAAACGAGCCAAATTATTCAAAAGACGACTCTCTGACCTACACAACGTAGATTCTTTAGAAGATGTAAGAAACTTACCAGGACACTACCATGAACTTACAGGCAACCGCAAAGGTCAATGGGCTTGCGACCTTGACCAACCTTATCGCTTAATTTTTGAGCCACACGAAGACCCAATCCCTACCAACGATTCGGGGCAGTACCTTTGGATAGAAATCAAAGGCGTAGAAATCATCGAAATAGCTGATTATCACTAACATTCAGAGCAATGACAACGCACAAACAAACACGCAAAAATGAATATTTCCCGCAGTCGGTTCCTCATGCGGGCGAAACCTTAGAAGAAAAACTACAAGAAATAAAGATGGGGCCGAAGGAGTTTGCCATCCGAACAGGAAAACCCGAAAAAACCATAACAGCGATATTGAAGGGAGAAAGTGCCATTACACCCGATATGGCCGTACAATTTGAAAATGTGTTGGGTATTCCTGCTCGCTTTTGGATGAACGCCCAGCGAAACTATGATGAATACAAAGCAAAAGAAAAACAAGCAGCACTGATAGCAGAAAGCAACGAATGGGCAAAGCTATTTCCTGTCAGAGAAATGCTAAAACTGCGTTGGATTAGCCCACAACCCAACGTACAGGTAGTTTCGCAGCTATTAGCCTTTTTTGGGGTTGCTACACCCGAAAGCTGGAATAATATTTATTTTAAGCAAGAATTAAAAGTTTCGTTTCGGATTTCGTTGGCTCATACCAAAGAGCCTTATGCCATTGCGGCTTGGCTACGCAAAGGCGAACTTTTGGCGGCCGAAATACAGGCAAAACCCTATTCGGAAGCCAACTTTAAAGATGCACTACTTGCCATAAAAAGTGTTATGGCCGAGCATCCCGACGACTTCCACATACAACTACAAAACATTTGTGCCGAAGCGGGCGTAAAAGTAGTATATACACCTTGCCTACCGAAAGCACCCATCAACGGAGCAACCCGATGGCTTAATGATACTCCATTGATTCAATTATCGGGTAGATATAAACGCAATGATGCCTTCTGGTTTACGTTTTTTCACGAAGCGGGTCATATTCTTTTGCATGGCAAGAAAGATATTTTCTTAGAAAAAGTGGATTATTCGGAGCATGACCTTGAGAAAGAAAAAGAAGCAGATGAGTTTGCCAAAAAGTGGACATTTAGCGACCAACACGAGAGAGAATTACTAAGCAATGCTCCACTCACAGAGGCACAAATCATTGCCTTTGCTCAGAAGATTAACACTCACCCCGCTATGATAATCGGTCGGTTTCAACACGATAAAAAAATACCCTATTATATCGGTCGAACCCTTTTTAAAGCCATTGACTTGGGTGTTTGTCTGAGTTAAAATGCAAAAACCGCACGGTACATCCGAACGGTTTCGTAACTCACATAACACTTACAAATCAACAAGAAATTGGTTATTGAGATACAACAAAGATATTGATTATATAATGAATTATCCAAGTGTTTTTACATATTGCCTTCTACGATATATTCACTCACAAGCACTCTATAAAATCTAAGTCTTTTAGAGATAAAATATTATAAGAGAACTCTCATATCGGGTGTTCTTTTTTTGTTTAACCCAATTTTTATTCACACTTTTTACATTTTGAAAATAAAGTCATAAATTGTCGCACAATCCATTCCAAACTGCCAAACTATGACCTTTCAACAATCCAGCACGCTATCACTTTCTGAAATATTCAACGAAGGCAAGCATTGCTTTGAAATCCCCGACTATTACTACTCAAATCATCTCCATTTACAGTTTTGAATAGCCTTCTTTATTAGCCATGAATATACTTACAGAAAACGATATAGAATTAGCTACACTCGAAGACCTACAAGCTTTGGGGTATAGTTACATTCACGGAGGCATTATTGCCCCAGAAGGTGAAGCTCCCGAACGCCAGTCTTACAATGACGTTATTTTAGAAAGTAGATTAAGTGCAGCCATTCAAAAATTCAATGCGGACATTCCCGCACAAGCTCAAAAACAAGCTTTACGAGAGATACTACGCATCAAATCGCCTGATTTACTGGCTGATAATGAAGCTTTTTATAAGCTACTCATTGAGGGTGTACCTGTGCAATATGCAAAAAATGGACAAGAGAAGTCGGACTTAGTATGGTTAGTAAACTTTGATGATTGGACACAAAATGAGTTTTTAGCAGTAAATCAATACACTATCATTGAGGATAACGGAAAGGCATATAATAAACGCCCAGACATTTTGCTATTTATCAATGGTATTCCGATGGTAAATATCGAATTAAAAAATGCCATTGGCGAAACCACTACCATTCAAAAAGCTTATGAGCAAATAGATACCTATAAATTTACAATTCCAAGCCTATATACTTACAATGCCTTTTGCATCATTACCGATGGTTTTGAGTGCAAAGCTGGCACAATTTCCTCTAATTTAAGCCGTTTTCAGCCTTGGAAAAGTATTGACGGACAAACCGAAGCCTCACGCTTTAAACCCGAAATTGATACTTTAGTAAACGGAATGCTCAAGCCATCGGTGCTGCTTGATTTGATACGAAACTTTATTGTTTTTGAGAAATCAAAGAAAGCGGGCGACGATTCGCAGGATACCAAAACAGGCATTACACAGATAGAGACTATCAAGAAAGTGGCAGCATATCACCAATACTATGCTGTAAATAAAGCTATCGAAAGCACCAAGCGAGCATCAGGCATGGAGGGCGACCGTAAAGGTGGAGTTATATGGCATACTCAGGGCAGTGGAAAGTCTCTTTCGATGGTATTCTTTACGGGTAAGCTCGTGCTGAGTCTGGATAACCCAACTATTGTTATCATAACCGACCGTAATGACCTTGACGACCAATTGTTTGATACCTTTGCCAATTGCAAACAACTACTCCGACAAACGCCAGTACAAGCAAAAGACCGTGACCACCTGAAAAGCCTATTACAAGTAGCTTCAGGAGGTATAATCTTTACAACCATTCAAAAGTTTGTACCAGAAGCTGGTAAAAACATCTATGATAAATTATCTGACCGTCGAAATATCATTGTAATAGCCGATGAAGCCCACCGAACACAGTATGGATTTGATGCTAAATTGGTAGATGTAAAAGATAAAGAAACCAAAGAAGTTATTGGTAAACGAATTGCGTATGGCTTCGCAAAGTATATGCGTGATGCCCTTCCTGTGGCCACCTATGTTGGTTTTACAGGAACACCTATTGAAAGCACAGATGTAAATACGCCAGCCGTTTTTGGGCAATATGTTGATATTTATGATATTTCACAAGCTGTTGAAGATAAGGCAACCGTGCGAATCTATTACGAAAGTAGATTAGCAAAAGTTAACTTAGATGAAGAAGGCAAGAGATTGATTCAAGAGTTCGATAAAGAATTGGAAGAAAATTCTGAAGTAAGCGAATCACAAAAAGCCAAAGCCAAATGGACAAAATTAGAAGCGATTGTAGGAAATAAACACCGAATTGAGAATTTAGCCAAAGATATTATTACGCATTTTGAAGCACGGCAGGAAGTTTTTGATGGTAAAGCCATGTTGGTTGCGATGAGCCGTAGAATTGCGGTTGCACTTTACGGAGAGATAATCAAGCTACGCCCTGAATGGCACGATACCGACTTAAATAAAGGTTCTATCAAGGTGATTATGACCGCAGCAAGCGATGATGGAAAAGCAATGGCAGTACATCATACTACGAAAGGCCAAAGGAGAATGCTGGCAGATAGACTTCGAGATGAAGCAGACCCACTCAAACTGGTTATTGTGCGAGATATGTGGTTAACTGGTTTTGATGCTCCATGTTTACACACGCTTTATGTAGATAAGCCTATGCGTGGGCATAATTTGATGCAAGCAATAGCAAGAGTCAATCGAGTTTTTAAAGATAAACCTGGTGGTTTAGTAGTAGATTACTTGGGCATAGCTACTGATTTGAAAAAAGCTCTCTCGTTTTATTCTGAATCAGGAGGAAAAGGCGACCCAACCGAAACTCAAGAAAAAGCGGTAGAAGCTCTTTTAGAGAAGTTTGAGGTGGTTAGCCAGATGTTTGGCGAAACAAGCAAAACAACAAAAGAAATTATTGCCGAAGAGCCACAGGCATATTATCAAAACAGCAGTAACTTTAATTATAAACGCTTCTTTGATGCCACTCCAAAAGAAAAGCTATCTATTATTTTACAGGCCGAAGAGCATATTTTAGGCTTAATCGACGGCAAAAAGCGATTTATTAATGAAGTTACGCTCCTTAGCCAAGCGTTTGCCTTAGCTGTTCCGAATGAAGATGCAATGGAACTGAAAGATGATATTGCTTTCTTTCAGGCAGTGAAAGCACGATTAGTCAAGTTTGAAGGCGTTGGCGGTGGAAATAACAATAAATTCAATGATACAGCTATCAAGCAAATTGTTGACGAAGCCTTGAGTTCAGACCAAGTGGTTGATATTTTCGATGCAGCAGGTATTCAAAAACCTGAAATTTCGATTTTATCAGATGAGTTTTTGCTCGAAGTGAAAGGTATGAGGCATCAAAATCTTGCCTTAGAATTACTGAAGAAAATATTGAATGATGAAATCAAAACAAGAGCAAAAACCAATTTAGTAAAAAGTAAAGCTCTACTCGAAATGCTCGAAGGAGCTATCAAGAAATATCAAAATAACCTTCTTACGACAGCCGAAATTATTCAAGAATTAATTGATTTGGCTAAGGAAATAAAGATTGCAGATAAACGAGGCGAAGATTTGGGTTTGCAGGTTGACGAACTGGCTTTTTATGATGCTCTTGAAATAAGCGATACGGCAGTTGAAGTAATGGGCGATGAACAATTAAGGGGTATAGCCAGAGAAATTGCCGAAAAGGTAAAAGCAAATTCATCAATCGACTGGACAATCAGAGAAAGTGCCAGAGCTAAATTAATGGTTTTGGTGCGTAGAACTCTCAATAAATATGGTTATCCGCCCGACAAACAACCCAAAGCTATTGAAACAGTCTTAAAACAAGCAGAGCTTTTGGCTGATTATTGGACGAGATAATGGGGAAATTATAAAAGTTGTAAAAAAATGAATGGTAGTTTGTAGTGAATTACAATTAAATTAGAAACAAATTTACAAATAACCTACAAATAAATACCATTCAAACAACTAATAATCAAGCATTTAGCAATTATTTTCATTTGTAGATTTAGAAAGAATTATTATTATTTTTAGAAACAAAGTACAAATAAATTAAGCAGTTTTTGAGAAACCTAACCTAATCATGGAAGACAATGAACTTATGAACTCTCTTAGTGAGGTGGTGAAAAAGCATCAACAATTGGTAAAGCGTGCTTTAGGTATTTATAGTGTCCAAGTTTCTGAACTTATTAATTCTTAAACGAAAAATAATGAGGAAATACAACATCTGCTCGATGGTTTACTTGATTTCTGTTTTGATGATGATTTCTTGTTATTATTCAAAAAAGTTTGTCGCTACTACTACCCTATCAATCCGCAAGTAACAGTCAATTATGTTTATAGATACCGAGATTTATGGGATGAAAATTATCAGTATAAAGATAATGAAGAAGGAAGGTAGCACAATAGATTAGGATAAACGTTAAAAAAAGGTACACCATTTATAAAACGTATCAATTTATATATTCCAGTTAATAACTGGAATATATACACATGAATTAGATAAGCTAAAAAACCTAAAAAAAGCTTTGTTAGAAATCTCCCTTCAAATTATGTATCATTTCGCTTGACATTATACCCGAAAAGGTATAGATTTGATTTTAACAATCAAATCTATACCCTTTCGGGTATATATTTTTATGAAAATAGCTTCATTTATCAAAGAAAGAAGAAAGCATTTAGGCTTAACCCAAACCGACCTTGCCGAAAAAGCGGGCGTTGGCCTTCGTTTTGTCCGTGATTTAGAGCAAGGCAAACCCAGCCTTCGGCTCGATAAAGTAAATCAAGTGTTAGATTTATTTGGGAGCGAAGTGGGCGTAATCAGAAAGGAGGTGAGCCATGAGTAGGTCGGGTCAAGTTTTTTATCAAAATAATTTGGCAGGCATCATTACCGAAAATGAGGACGGCTATTTTTTTCAGTACGATGAACGTTATTTAGAGCAATCCAACGCTCAGGCAATATCTTTCATCATGCCTTTACAAAAACAAGTTTTTAGCAGTAATACATTATTTCCGTTTTTCGATGGACTAATTCCCGAAGGTTGGCTTTTAGCGATTGCATCCGACAACTGGAAAATCAATTTGCGTGACCGCATGGGCTTGCTTTTAGCCGTTTGTGGCGATTGCATCGGAGCAGTAAGCATCAAACCTATAATCGACGAAAACCATGAGTAGATGCTTATATTGCTATCAGCCCTTAGAAAATCAAGAAATAGATTTTCATAAAAAATGCTCCAAACGTTTTTTTGGGGTAAATCAAGCTCCTGTACTCAATTTTGGCGTGGAAGAGTTGAAATTGATGGCACAGAAAGCAGTAATTCAACGTATGACGGTTACGGGCGTTCAACCCAAATTGTCACTTTCATTAGAAAAAGTGGATGCTACTCATAATAGACTGACCATTGTAGGATTATGGGGAGATTATATTTTAAAACCTCCTACCGAACATTTTCCACAACTACCCGAAAACGAAGATTTAACCATGAAACTGGCAGCCTTATGCGGTATTCGCACGGCAGAGCATTCACTCATTCGTTTGACTTCGGGCGAGTTGGCGTATCTTACCAAACGATTTGATAGACAAAACGGGCAAAAAATCCATGTAGAAGACCTATGTCAATTAACAGGAACTTTAACCGAGCATAAATATCGTGGTTCGATGGAAAAAGTAGGAAAGGCTATTAAAACATTCAGTACCAATACGGGTTTAGATGCACTATCGTTTTTTGAACTAAGTATCTTTTGTTTCCTGACGGGCAATGCAGATATGCACCTCAAAAATTTCTCACTGATGAAAACACCAACGGGAGAAATTCAGTTAACTCCTGCTTATGATTTAGTTTCAACCAAATTGGCAATGCCCCAAGATTTGGAAGAAATGGCATTAACGATTAACGGAAAAAAGAATCGCCTAAAAAGAATGGACTTTGATAAATTGGGCGAATCGCTGGGAATTAGTACAAAAGCAATGGAAAGGGTTTATCAGAAATTTACTAACAAAACTGTAAGCATGAAGAAGATGATTCATGAAAGCTTTTTAAACCAATCGTTAGCAGATGAGTATTTGAATTTGGTAGTAGAGAGAGAAAAAAAAATAGAAACAAAATAGCTTTAATTAATTGATAATTAGCTAATTAACACACATGCTACTTGTGAGTTTAGAAAGGAGTATTATTGCTTTTAGAAACAAAGTACAAATAAATTAAGCAGTTTTTGTCCCACCAGAGAGATAATATGCCATTTTTCGTGCAAATAGTTTATCTAAAGAGGGTTCTGATAATATTGTAACATTACACTTTTTAGTGTCTGTCCTTTTTGCTTGTGCTAATGTAGAGTCTGCTAAATCATCTAAATAAGATTTCAAAGAGTTTAGGTCTTGAGCAACAATACTCAATGGAAGTAGAAATACCAAAAAGATACCAAGAGTGCGAGTTAATTTTTTCATAGATGGCTGTCTAAGTATATTACAATGCTCAAATATATTAGAATTACTTTATTTATAATATCCATTTTTATTTCTCGGTACTAATACAATGGCAACAATAATACTGGTTTTGCTACCCATAATGATACCCAAATCGTTTTTCTAAGCTAAATCATTGATTATCAACACATCCTCGAATCCGCTCGGGATCTCGAAAAAAACACAAAAAGCACCTCAAAAGGGTGCTTTTTGTGTTTTTATTGGTTTTTGCGGAGAATAATTTTTCTAATCTCCGCATAATTTGCGGAGATTAATGTTTATATTCACCGCATAAATGACTTTTACTATGGATTTTTATATACATCAGCGAGAAAATTGGACAAACTTTACGTGGGACGATGCCGCTTTGTCGGTATCGCTCGGCAAGGTCAGAAACCTGCAAGGAAAACTTATTGGCAAAATGGAAATCTTGGGTTTTGACTTACGCCAAGAGGCTCTTTTAGTAACGCTCTCGCTCGATGTACTGAAATCTTCGGAAATTGAAGGGGAATTTCTTAACACCGAACAGGTGCGTTCGTCGTTGGCTCGGCAACTCGGAATGGACATTGCGGGCTTGGTGGCTTCTGATAGGAATGTAGATGGCATGGTAGAAATGATGCTCGATGCTACCCAAAATAACCAAACGGCACTGAGCGAAAAACGACTCTTCAATTGGCACGCTGCTTTGTTTCCGACTGGCAGAAGTGGCATGTATGCCATTGAGGTGGCGGCGTGGCGTACGGGAGAAATGCAGGTAGTTTCGGGGGCATTGGGCAAGGAAAAAGTACATTTTCAAGCACCCGATGCGGCACTACTGCCCCAAGAAATGAGCCGATTTATTGATTGGTTCAATGCCGAGCAAAGCCTCGACCCTGTACTAAAAGCGGGTATTGCACATTTGTGGTTTCTGACGATTCACCCGTTTGATGATGGAAATGGCCGCATTGCGAGAGCCACTACCGATATGCAATTATCAAAAGCCGATGGTAGTTCGCAAAGATTTTTTAGTATGTCGGCACAGATACGGAAACAGCGAAACGACTATTACGCCATACTCGAAAAAACGCAAAAAGGCACATCAAACATTACGGGTTGGTTGCTTTGGTTTATGGAATGCCTGACCCAAGCATTGCTTGATACCGATATGGTTCTTGAAAAAGTTTTATCTAAAGCAAAGTTTTGGGATATACACCGAAACACAGCATTTAACGACCGCCAAAAGCTGATAATCAATCAATTAATGGACAATTTTGAAGGCAAACTTACTTCTTCAAAATGGGCGAAAATTGCCAAATGCTCACCCGACACCGCTCTGAGAGATATACAAGATTTGATAAAGAAAGAAGTACTACAAAAAGAAGCCGCTGGCGGTAGAAGTACGAATTATGAATTGGTTATGCCGAATAATAAATAAAGGGAGGGAAATTTGTTGGGGATTAGAGATGTCAATTTGAGATACGGTATATTTGGAAACTGACATCATTTGAGTTTAATACCAACTAAACCATAAGTAAATAGAAGTATTTACAAACAACCATTTCAAAAAACAATATTATTCAAAAAGTTGAAAATGACAATTCTGAGTTTTTAGATTGTAGTGATATTATGTTGAGTTGGAAAAATGCTTTAAATCTAAAAAAAGAGAACTTAGAAACTGGTGAAATTGGTTTAAGGAATCCACAAATTTGGGCTATTTATTGAATCTTGGCACAATGACTAAATGTAGAACATTTAGTCATTGTGCCAAGCGTTCTCTAAACGCAACGCATAAAACCTTATTCTACAATGCCGTTTTAAAAACGGCTAACACTACGACTGATTTCAAAATCAGCCGAACGTAGCGAATATTTCAACTAAATGAGAAAAACGCTGAAAGAATCGAACCACAACAGTGGACTGTTGCGATTCGACGCTTTCAGCGTTTGTATAAACTCAAAAACCTACTTCAAAATCTTAATCTTAATATCTTTAAAATAGGCGATGCTTTTAGGGTCGTGGCCTTGTAGAGCAACCGTACCCGAACTCAATCTTTTTAGTCCACGGTTTTCGGGGAGGGTGTCAGGCTCGGTATAATCAACCGCTACTTTATCATCAATTTTTATGATAATGTGCTTGTCTTGCACAATGATATGGTATTCGTACCACTCGTTGTCTTTCGCAAAATTTTCTTTTACATCATTTATGCCATACAAACTTCCTGTTTTACGCCAGTCGGTGTGCGTTTGGTTTACTTGCACTTCGTAGCCTTTTTCGGGCCAGCCTTTTGCCTGATAGGCAGTATGAATAAATATACCAGAGTTTGAGCCAGGGAGCGTTTTGGCTTTTAGTTTAAACTCAAAATTCTTAAAATCGTGGTTGCCAACTTTGCCTTCGTAGAATAGGTGGGCTCGTTCGCCCGCTACTTTTATTGTTCCGTCTTCGATAGAAAATGTGGCAGGGTGGTCTTCGTTTATTTTCCAGCCATCAAACGATTTGCCATCAAAAAGAGAAACCCAACCTTTTTCTTTTTTCTGCGAAAAGGCCAAACTGACCGATAACAACAAACACACCAACAATGATAGTTTTTTCATGATTAAAATTGATTCGTAAGGTTGAATATTAGTTTAAAAACCCTAATTTACGAATACATTTTTTGTAATGATGTTGCTCTCGGTTAATAATTATTTCCAACGCTCTTTTCAACTCAAATTCTTTGATTTTAGGCTATATACAGCCAGTCCCGTTACCAATAGCGGCAATGAAAAAAGGCTAAAAAGTATCTGAATACTCAGCCCAGCATCCGATGAAACCCCAAAAAGTGTTGGCCCAAGAATAGCCCCCATACGCCCCACGCCTATCGAAAACCCAACGCCAGTCGTGCGAATTTCGGTTGGATAAACTCTCGAAATTGTTGGGTACATACCATTAAAACCACCTTGCACGAAGATTCCGATGAAGAAAATCATCACAAACATCATGGCCGTATTGAGCGTAAAATTGCCGTAAATCAGCATCACGGCAAAAGCTAAAAGCATAAAACTCAGCACCGTTTTTTTCAAGCCCAGTCGGCCAGCTACCCAACCCATCGAAGCCGTGCCAATGGCCGCTCCTGCGTTGAGTGCAATACCTACGTAAGTGGCCATTTCAAAAGGCAAACCTGCTTCTTTGGCAATGTTTGGTACCCAACTCATGAGTGTGTAGAGCGTCAAGAAACCAAAGAAAATAGCTACCCACACTTTAAAAGTAGAATTTCGGTAAGCTGGCTCAAATAATTCTTTTATCGGGGCGGCTGTTTGTTCGATAGGTTTTTGTGGTAATGCTTTGATGCCATCGTGTCCCATTTTGGTGAGTAAATCATTGATTTTTTGTTGAGCATTTTCGGGTTGTTTTTTTGCCAAAAACTCCAACGAATCGGTCATGTAAACAAACACGCCAATGAGCATCAATAACGAAATACCGCCCGCAAACAAAAAGGCGAATCGCCAACCAAATTCAGGAATGGCGTAGGCACAGAAAAAGCCTGTAAAAATTGCCCCAACTGGCCAGCCAGCCTGCACCAATCCGACGTTGAAATCTCGGTTTTTATTGTTTGAAAACTCCGAAGCCGTGGCGGCCATCGTTGGCAAAATTCCACCAATGCCCAAGCCCGTTAGGAAACGTAAGAGTAATAATTGTGTATAACTCGTGCAGAAGAACACCAACAACATTCCGCTCGTAATGAAAGTCAAAGAAATAAGAAAAACCTTACGACGACCGAGTTTATCGCCCAATGGTGCAAGCAAAAATGCCCCTGCCATCATACCCGCTAAACCCGCACTAAAGATATAGCCCATTTCAGTTTTTGATAGGCCCCACTCCTTTGTAATATCGGAGCCAGAAAACGATACCACCAGCACATCAATGCCATCGTTCATGTTTAGTACAAAGCAAATAGCCACAATTATGAGTTGAAATGTACTCATTGGACTATTGTCAATAAGATTTTTGAAGCGGTTTTGTAGGTCTGAATAGGTCATAGATGTATTTAGAATCAAAACGCAAAAATGCTTCATTTCAAATAAATAAGCTATTTTCTGAATAAAATATATTTTCTTTGCGGCTTATTATACTATTACTTTGGCTCATATGCTTGTATTTATCTGATTAACAAGTATTTCGGAAGCAAAACCTATTCTAATTTACAGATTTTCATGCGTAGTGCATTTTTAAATAAACCCAACGAGATTTTGTTAGAAGACATCGAAATTCCTGAGCCAAAGTTCGGGGAAGTACGGGTGCGTTTATCGAAAGTGGGTATTTGTGGCTCGGATGTGCATTTATTTTTGGGGCATCGTTTGTTGGCCAATCCAACCATTATTGGCCATGAAGGATTAGGATTTATTGATAAAATTGGAGAAGGGGTAAGCAATCGCAGCGTTGGCGAAAGAGTGGCTATCGAACCCAATATTCCATGCCAAAAATGCCAATACTGCCTAAGTGGACGTGGGAATATTTGCACCAATAAGCGAGTAATTGGTCTAACAGAAGCAGGTTGTTTTGCCGAATATATTACATTACCTGCCGATTTTGCGTGGAAAATTCCGAACGATATCAGCGATGACAATGCAGTAGTGCTTGAGCCAACTGCTGTTGCAGTTCATGCCCTTTTTAGTACAAAAACTAAACCTGGCGATACGATTGCCATCATTGGTTTGGGAGCAATTGGGCTGCTACTCACGCATTTGGCACTTTCGTTGGGTTATCGGGTTTTTGTGAGCGAACTCAATGCTGCAAAATTAGAAATCGCTACCGATTTAGGAGCAACAGCCATTTCTCCGAGTGGCGAATTGGAAGCTCAAACAGCAGAATTATCAAAAATTTGGTTAGAAAATAGCGTATCGGCGGTATTTGAGTGTGCGGGTTCAGCACATACAGCTTCGTTGGCAACGGCAGCAGCACCACGTGGGTCGGAAATTGTTTTGGTTGGGCTTTCGGGAGATTTGGCTACTTTCACTCCCCTAAAAATTGCTCGTGAAGGTATCCAGATTGTGCCTTCTATTATCTATGACCATCCTTTTGATTTTCAGCGTACGCTTCAACTTATTCGCTCAAAAGTAATACAACCAAGTCTAATTATATCAAGCTACTCAACACTCCATGAATTGCAAACGGCTTTAGAGCTGGCAGCCACAGGAAATGAAAGTAAAATTATAGTAAATATCACAGCATAATGAGTCAAACTAACAACGTTTTTATACTTACCTTATCTATTATTGGTTTAGGATTTTTTATAAAAAAATACAATTTCATTTCGGAGAAAGAAGGAAAAACCATCTCAAAGTTTTTGATGCACACCACTTTTCCTGCTTTGATGATTTTCTCGACGGCTCGCGTAAAACTGGATTCTTCGCTTTTACTACTTCCGCTATTTTGTATAGTATTTTGCTCAATCATGATTGCCATTGCATGGATTTGGTTTGCCAAATACCCGAATGATTTGCGTGGTGTTCTGACGATGGGTGCGGGAGGCCTAAACGTTGGTCTTTTTGGCTTTCCGCTCATCGAAGGCCTTTTCGGGAAAGAAGCGATGGTTTATGCCGTGATGTTTGATATTGGGAATACCATTATGACTTTTGGTGTAGTTTATCCCATCGGAAGTTATTTTTCATCTAACCACAAAGGCTTACCCGAATTTGGCACTTTAATCAAGAAAATTTTCAGTTTACCGCCAGTTTTGGGCTTATTTATTGGCTTGATAATCAATCTTTCTCAGGTCGAAATGCCCACCTTAGTTTTTGATTTTTTGGGTACTCTCGCCCAAGCCAATAAAGCATTAGTCTTACTCTTGATGGGCATTTATTTGAGTTTTGAGCTCAATAAAAAACAAGTAATTGCCATCTCGAAAGTGTTGATTATCAGATACGCAGTCGGAATACTATTTGTGTTGGGAATTTATTTCAGCTTTTCGCACGAAACCCTACTTTATGCGGTCTTGATTATCTGTGTAACGCTGCCTTCTGGGATGACAATCCTACCATTTGCCGACGAACTTAACTACGACACACGGATTCCTGGAACGTTGGTCAATATTTCATTATTGATAAGTTTTGTACTGATGTGGGGATTGGTTTTGGGACTGCATTTGAATTGATTACATTCCCCTGCCCAGTGAGCAAGGGAATGTAACATCAAAAACTCAATCATCGTCTTCGTCCTCTTCTTCTTCGCTACCCGACATTTTTGCGGGGTATGGCTTTGAGCCTTTGGCCGAATACCAAAGAATTCGATTCAGCATATTGTCGTTGCCTCGGTCAATTCTATTAAAAGCAAATTTTATCGACTGATTCGTAAACTTCAAGGCCGCACCTTTCTGAAGATTCGCAGGTTTGTTCATTTCATTGAGCGGAACAAGGTTTTTCTTATGCGTAAACTGATAGCTTCGGTCGATTCTATCGGTGAAACAATCAAACATTGGCGAGGCGGTTGCATCAATAATATTCATCGGCGGTAAGCCCAAAATTTGCTCAATCGTGCGTAGTAATGAAGTTTGGTTATAATTGGTGTGTACGGTTTTCTGCAAGCGTGAATAATTACTTATCACAAAACCAGTCGTGCGGTAGGCACTCACGTGGTCCCAACCAGCTTGCGAGTCATCTTCACTGATAAAAATCACGGTTGAGTCAGCAAAACGACTTTTCATAATAGCCTCCACAATTCGGCCAACGGCCAAATCATTATCGGCCACCATAGCTCGTGGCGTTGGAAACTTAGGATTCATACCCGTTGTATGGTCATTCGGCAACGACATAATCATTAGGTTTGGCAAAGTGCCATTTGGGTTAGCCTCGGCAGCTTTTAATTCTTTCAAAAACGCATCGGCTCGCATTTGGTCGCTGATTATTTCATTATCGCACCCAGGGAAATGAGTTGCCAAAATCGGTCGAACTCTTGAAATAGTTGTCGTGTTTATGTACGGAAAAGTCTCTCCCTTTTGCTGTAAATCATACAAACTAAACCAATCATATTTTTTCTCATCGAACTCACAGGTACAAGCTTCGCCGTAGATTCTGACGCTTTTTCCATGGTCGAGGGCGTTATTCCAAATTAAGCCTTTTTTGTTATAGACCAAGGCATCGTATAGCACGTGTGGGTAACTACGAAACCACGCTCGCACGCTCTTTTCGGTATAATCAGTTACCATTCCAGCACTTGCCCAATGATGCCCCTCGGCCGAAGCTTTTCCCGAAACATGATAATTATCCATCAACAAATACTCACGGGCAATACTATGCTGATTAGGCGTGATGCTATCGCCAAAAATACACAACGAAGCCATGCCATCGCCCTCTTTCATATCACCCAAAACTTGGTCATACGTGCGATTTTCTTTGATGATATACAGCACATGCTTAAACACCGAAGGCTCTCCGATTCGCTCAGGTACTGGTCGAGGAGCGATATTTTTTCGGGGCAACAATTCGGCTAATTTTACTCGCTTATATAAACTCTGATTTTTTACTTTTTCGGTGAAAGCTTTGAGTTTTGCTTCGTCAGGTAGCGGAATAAATGAAATCGAAGCCAACTGCTTGTGTGAATTATAGGCTTTGTCGGCTTTAATGCCATCTCTCAATTTATGGGCAGCTCTTGCCCCTACGGCTTCGAGGTTAGTCACGTATAATTCGCCTGCATTCACCACTATTCCTGACGGATAAGCCTGCGTTGGGATATAGCCTTTTACGAAACTTTGTCCAGTTCCTTTACTACTCGCATTTCTTCCGAGCGAAACCACCGCAATCGCATTATCCATGCCATTGGCTACGTACAGTACCGTACCCGACTCGTCCAGAGCCAAGGCATTGGGCGTGCTACCAATGAGCGTCTCGTTATCTTTGAAAAGTCCGACATAAATTGAATCAATTACTTGTAAATTTTGAGCATCAATCACCGAAACATGGTCACTATTTCCGTTGGCTACGTAAACAAACCTTTTATCGGGACTTGTAACAACGGCATTTGGGTGTAAACCAACGTTGATTTCTTTGAGAGCTTGCCCAGTATTTATATCAAAAACCGACACTGTTCCTCTCGAAATCGCTCCCGTTTGTGGGTTTATGTAAGCACTTCCCCACGGCACACCCGCTGTTTCTTTTCCATCGGCGGGGTTGGTTACTGGCCCAGCCCAGTTTGTTACAAAAGCTTTATTATCAACGATTTTCAGTCCAAACGGAGCTACTCCCGTAGGTTTCGACCAAACAACTTCGCCACTGCTTACTTTCGATTTTACTATTTGGTTATTGCCATTTAGCACCGTGTAGAGAAATAACTCGCCGTTTTCGTTTTTTATTTCTACTTCATTGGGCAAAGCCACCGTAGCAGGGGCTTCAGCCTTAAACGTAAAAGCTTTGATAAACTTGATTTCTTTGCCAGTCCAAGCAGCTTGCATCACATACGAATCGGGGGTTTCTCGACCACCCGCTCCCCAAAAAATATACACTGAATCTTTGACTGAAACAGCCTTGATGCCCGAAAACGAACTCATATTACTTTTGTACTGCGGAGCTTTATCATAACTCCAACGATTAACCAATGCGTGCGTTTTGCTATCAAAAACAGCCACACCGTAGCGGTCTTCGACAACTACCAAAGCTGAGTTTGGAATCATTACTAAATCGAGGCTGTGATTTTCGAGGTCAGGATTTCCAAAATTGACCGACTCGCCCGCTCCATCAATAATACGATTATAAGGCATCAAATAAGGCGAGCTTTCGGCGAAAAGTGTGGTATCATCATAGCGTAGCGACGATTGATTGACAGCCGTATAAGTATCTTTCTTGGTAGATTTACAACTTAAAAAGTGAGTAACAATACATGCAAAAACTGCTAAAATGAGCAAATTATTTTTTTTCATATTGGGTAGTAAATTGAATATTTCCCAAAAATAAGTAACAAACTCCAATACTTAGGGTTTTCAGGATTAAGGAATGTTTAATAAAATTACAAGCAGCCCCGAATATAGCCCACAAATTCCACAAAATCTCATTATATTTGACTGATTCAAACTAAACCTAAACATGAAAAACTTCACCAAAACCCTGCTTATTTTTTTTATAAGCCTTTCTGCATTTGCACAAACTATTAATATCAAGATTCTACAACAGCCCGTCGAAGTTTATAAAGATAAATGGGGCGTTTCGCATATTTATGCCCAAAATGAGCATGATTTATTCGTAACGCAAGGCTATGTGGCAGCTTCTGACCGACTTTTTCAGCTCGAAATGTGGCGAAGACAAGCCACAGGTACAGTAGCCGAACTACTGGGCGAGCGTGAATTAAAGCGTGATATTGGCACAAGATTATTCAAGTTTCGGGGAAACTTAACCGCAGAACTACAGCATTATCACCCACGAAGCAAACAAATTATTGAAGCTTTTGTGGCAGGAATAAACGCCTACATTGCCGAAGCTCGACAAAAACCCGAAGACCTTCCTTTTGAATTTAAATTACTCAATACATTGCCCGATTTCTGGACACCCGAAGTAGTTATTAGCCGCCATCAAGGGCTTTTGAGCAATATCGAAGACGAAGTCAATAATGCTCGTTTGGTAAAGATTTTAGGAGCAGATAAAGTCCGTGAATTATCGTGGTTTCACCCAAAAAATTCAGATAACGAACCAAACCTCGAACTCGATAAAATACTTGATAACGATGTGCTTTTTGAGCATATTTTAGAATACTACGAAGCATTTAGAGCTCCTCTAAAATTTCCGAAACCTGATAATAAATTGGGTTTGCTCAATGATTTTCAAGATTGGTATAAAGACGAAAAAGACAACGTTGGCTCAAACAACTGGATAGTTTCGGGCAAACTGACCGAAAGTGGTTATCCGATGCTGGCCAACGACCCACACCGAGCTCAATCTACGCCATCGTTGCGTTATTGGGTGCATTTGCATGCCCCCAACTGGAATGTGATTGGTGGTGGCGAACCAACCTTGCCAGGTGTTTCGATTGGGCATAACGAATACGGTGCTTGGGGATTGACCATTTTTGAAACCGACAACGAAGACCTGTACGTGTACGAAACCAATCCTAAAAACCCGAATCAATACAAATACAAGGGAGTTTGGGAAACCATTAAAGTTATTTCGGACACCATTAAGATAAAAGGACAAGCCCCTAAAATAGTTCAACTAAGATATACCCGACACGGGCCAGTTGTTTTTGAAGACATCAAAAATAATCATTTATATGCCGTTCGGGCGGGTTGGCAAGAAGTAGGCTGTGCTCCGTATTTGGCCAGTTTACGCATGAATCAAGCTAAAAGTTGGGAAGAATTTCGCAAAGCCTGTACCTTTAGCCGTATTCCAGGCGAAAACATGATTTGGGCTGATAAAAAAGGACATATCGGCTGGCAAGCGGTTGGTATCTCGCCGATTCGTAAAAATTGGTCGGGCTTAGTGCCAGTTCCAGGCGATGGTCGTTTTGAATGGGCTGGTTACTTGCCCATTGAATTACTGCCTAATAAATTCGACCCAGCTGAGGGTTTTGTTGCCACTGCCAATAACAACCTAACTCCTATCAATTTTCCGAATAGAAATGCCATTGGCTGGCGATGGGCTCATCCTGTGAGAGCCAATCGCATAGAAGAAGTGCTGAGTTCGGGCAAAAAACATACGTTAGAAGAATTTGCATTACTTCAAAGCGACTACGTTTCGCTCACGGCTCGTGTGTTAGTACCGATGTTAAAAAGACTATCAATTGATGAAAAGTATCGTAGCCTTAAATCAAAAATCGAAAACTGGGATACGTTTGAGCTAAGTCCCGAATCGACCAACGCCACGGTTTATGTAGAATGGGAAAGTCTTTTGCAAAAAGCGGTTCATAAACTCGCTGTACCCGAAAAAGCCCAAAAATACATGAAAACAATTCCGACCAAACGCCTGACCGATTGGCTCGTAACTCCTCCGCCATTTTTGGGAGCAAACCCCTTAGCCAGTCGAGATTCGTTATTAATTACTTGTTTCAAGCAAGCAGTAGATAACATTACTACAAGATTGGGAAAGGATGAAACCCAATGGCAATATGGTCAAGCCAACAATAAGCATATCAAACTCACACACGCCCTTTCAGACTGGGTAACAGACCCCACTTTGAAAGCAAAGATTAACCTTGGCCCAATTCCTCGGGGTGGTTATGGCGAAACGGTCAACAACACAAGTAATAGTCTGAACCAAACGCACGGAGCATCGTTCAAGATTATTGTGGACACTGAAAATTGGGATAGAACGCTGGGCATCAATAACCCTGGTCA
This sequence comes from Cytophagaceae bacterium, assembly GCA_027488335.1. GTDB lineage: Bacteria > Bacteroidota > Bacteroidia > Cytophagales > Spirosomataceae > Emticicia. The sequence goes on along the minus strand of JAIYBU010000041.1, from coordinate 16,326 downwards.
ATCAGGTGACCCACGCTCAGAACATTACGGAGATTTATTTAATTTATGGGGAACTGGCGGATATTTTCCAGTTTATTTCACGAAATCAAAAATCATAGCGGTTTCAGAGAAAGTTTTGGTTTTAAAACCGTGAATATAAAAAGAGCCGTAAAACAAAAGTGTTTTACGGCTCTTTTTGTTTAACCTAAAATCTCTTTCGCCACTCGTTCGCCCGAGCGAATCGCACCGTCGATATAGCCATTCCAAACATCCGAAGTTTCTGTACCTGCCCAGTGAATATTTCCAACTGGCTCACGGAGAGCTTTTCCGAGCGATGTCCACGCTCCCGTAGGCATAAGCCCTGCATAACACCCACGAGTAAATTCTTCAGCCGCCCAACTATGGTCAATATAAGCAATCGGATTTCGAGCTTTTTCGCCATAAAACTTAGTAAAAGAGTCTAAAATAGACGTTTTTCGTTCTTCTTCCGATAGATTTGAAAAAGCTTTTGCTTGATTTCCCAACACAAAACCCATCATTATTCCTTTGCTTCCATCTTTGGGTGAATTATCAAAAGTCACAGTTGTATAACCTTCATTGGTAGCCGATAAGCCATTCAGTCCCGCATCTCGCCAAAAAGGTTTATCGTAAATCGCATAGGTTTTCCAGACTGTTCCCATGGGCATTCGTTGCGTAAGTTGCTCACGATTGGCAGACATGAGTGGAACATAGTTGATTCGCCCAGCCAACGTTGGTGGAAGTGCCACTACCACTTTTTTTGCCAAAAACTCAAAATCCTCCCCTTTGACAGTAACAATATCGTTTTCCTGCGAAATACTTCTCACGACCGAATTTAGCCTAATTTTATCTTTAAAAGTTTCGGCTAAACGCAAAGCGGGCTGCGACGCTCCGCCCAAAATGCGTTCTTCTTGAGCTCCGTTTTTTACATTCATCAAGGTATCTAAATCTCGCCCCGATTTTGTGTAGAAAAGTGCGTGAAGCATCGAAACTTCGTTGGGGTCGGCTGCCCAAATGGCTTCGGCAGCGAGTTTAAACATGATTTTAGCAGTTTTGAAAGGCATCTGCTTGTCCATCCAAGTAGCCAATGTCATTGAATCATAATATTCCGCATTGGGCGATTCCCACGGCCTTTCCAAATCAATGGTTTTTGAAAGTTTATTCATTCGCTTAATGGCAAAATCTAAATTCAGCAACGAACCAATCGGCAATGGTGGAATTAATCCTTTATAGCGTTTTACTTTACCATTAAAAAGCAAGGTGCTTTTTCCTTCATCATACGTTGGGAAAGTTTGCACACCAAATTCTTTTGCCAAAGCATAGATTTTATCTTGCGTTGGTCCAACCCAAGCGGCTCCCAAATCTAAGTAAGTGCCATCGTCGTATTGTTTTGTATAAACTCGCCCCCCGACCCTATCACGAGCTTCAAGCAGTAGAACATCTTTTTCGGCTTTCAAAAGTTCACGGGTAGCGGTCAGGCCAGCATAGCCAGCCCCAACGACAATGGCATCGTAGATTTTCATTTTCTATGAGGAGGTTGAATTAGAATTTCTTCATTGCCGTCTGCTTTAGCTGACGGTTACAAATAATACTATCAAATATATACAGCCTCAGCCAAAATTTAAAATAATTTTAGCTGAGGCCGATTGGTTATTGATTCAATAATGACCGTCAGCAAAAGCGGACGGGGTCGCCCAGACGGCAGTGAATGTATATTAGTATCAATCTTTCTTTAAAACCTCTTCAAAACCAACTCACTCACGGTTTGCCCAATCGAAAGCGAGGAAGTAGCCGCTGGCGATGGTGCATTACAAACATTGATAGCTTGTTGGTTCTCGAAAATCGCAAAATCATCTACCAATCCACCTTCACGGTCACAGGCTTGAGCTCTCACGCCAGCCGCACCCGCTACGAGGTCATCCGACTGAATTTCTGGAATTAGTTCCTGTAAAGCTTTCGTAAATGCTGCTTTCGAGAACGAACGATACATTTCACCCAAACCCGTTCGCCAATATTTGGCTGCTACTTTCTGGAATCCTGGCCAAGCGAGTGTTTCAAATAATTCCTTAAAATTAATATCCAATTTCTTGTACCCTTCTCTGCGGAAAGCCAACACTGCATTTGGTCCCGCCTCTACGCCACCATGAATCATGCGAGTAAAATGCACCCCCAAAAATGGAAAGTTAGGGTCAGGCACAGGGTAAATGAGATTCTTTACGAGGTATTGTTTTTCGGGTTTTATCTCAAAATATTCGCCTCTGAATGGTGTAATTCTGAGATTATTGGCACGTTCATCGGTCATTTGTCCGACCTTATCCGAGTAAAGTCCTGCACAGTTTACGACCAATTTGGTTTCGTAAGTATCCTTTGAGGTTTTTATGACCGAAATACCATTTTTGGTAGAAACCCCTTCAACTTTTTCACCAAAAACTATCTCTCCACCCAGTTTTTGAGTATTAGCTAAGTATTTTTTACAAACATCGGTATAATCAATGATACCCGTCTGTGGTACAAAAAAACCCTTTAAGCCTTTTACGTGCGGCTCGTATTCTTTGATTTGTTCGGCATTGAGCATCTTGAAGCCATCCAAACCATTTTGTTTGCCACGCTCGAAAAGCCCATCCAAAATCGAAATCTGTTCGGGGCGAGTAGCTACCACGATTTTTCCGCAGAGGTCATATTTTATTTCTTCTTTTTCGCAGAAATCAAGCAACATATCATAGCCACGAATACAATTAGTGGCTTTCAAGCTACCAGGCTTATAATAAAGACCCGAGTGAATCACTCCACTATTATGCCCAGTTTGGTGTTTGGCTACCACATCTTCCTTTTCGATAATAAGCAACTTTAAACTTGGGTTTTGCTCTTTTATACGCAGGGCAGTGGCCAACCCGACTATACCACCACCAACTACTGTTACATCATAAATCATTGTTTTAAAATTAAGACGGGGTCGCCCGTGCGATGTAGAATTAAGAATGTAGAATAACGTTTATTCTACTCTCAAAATCGACATTGTTATCAATAGATATTTATAATAAAGTATATTTTTCAAAGAAAAATTTGAGTAATCGGCTTGAACTAAATGACATTTCTAACACATTTATTCTAAAATTCATATCTCATCACTCATATTTATAGCTCTCTCATTTAAAAAGTACAATTTTTCTTGGCGAATTGAATTAGCAAACTTAAATTTGTGCAAATTTAACGACAACATTCAGACATGAAAAAGTTTAGTGTTTTATTATTTGCAGTAGCAGCCGTTTCGTTGACTTCGTGCAATTACCAAAAAACCAATCGTATTGAGCAAAAAGACGTTCGTCAAGGCGATGAGTGGGTTTATGGCGTAAGTCCTGACTCAGCAGCACGTCAATTGAAAAATAAATATACGGCAAACCCTGAGCTTGAAAAACGCACAAAAGCGATTCAAGATAAATTATTTGGTGCAGGGAAATCAAGTGCAGGTGCTTAATTGCCTCAAATGATTTAGCTTACAGTAGGCAGTTTACAGTTTATAAAGGCATTTGGTTGCTACGTATTCTGTAATATGCCTATTTTTTATTTTTTAATACCTCTGTGGTCCCAAGCATCATTAAAACGCAACATCAATAAATGAACATAGCACTTGTTACAGGTTCGGCAGGTTTGATTGGCAGTGAATCAGTGGCTTTTTTTGCCGAAAAATTTGATTTAGTAATTGGTATTGATAATAACCTTCGTTCGTATTTTTTCGGAGCTGAGGCTTCTACTGACTGGAATCGTAAAGGTTTAGAAGAAAAGTTTAGTAATTATCGTCATTACAAAGCTGATATTCGTTCGGAAGAAGAAATTGGAAAAATATTTGAAGAATATGGTGCTGATATTAAGCTTGTTGTGCATACAGCCGCACAGCCAAGCCACGACTGGGCTGCTCGTGAACCTTTTACTGACTTTACGGTAAATGCCAACGGTACGCTTGTAATGCTCGAGTCGACCCGTAAATATTGCCCTGAAGCTGTATTTATCTTTACTTCGACCAATAAGGTTTATGGCGATACGCCTAACTACTTGCCATTGGTAGAATTAGAAACTCGTTGGGAAATCGACCAAAATCACCCATATTATGTTAATGGTATCGACGAACTAATGTCAATCGACCACTCGAAACATTCGGTTTTTGGTGCATCGAAAGTAGCAGCTGACGTCATGGTGCAAGAATATGGCAGGTATTTTGGTATGAAAACAGCCGTTTTCCGTGGTGGATGTTTAACTGGCCCGAACCACTCGGGAGCTCAGTTACACGGTTTCTTGGCCTATTTAATGAAATGTGCCATTACAGGCAATCACTACACGATTTTTGGCTACAAAGGCAAACAAGTACGTGATAATATTCATAGTTGGGATTTAGTAAATATGTTTTGGCATTTTTACCAAAATCCTCGTGCAGGAGAAGTATATAATGCGGGTGGTGGACGTTTCTCGAACTGCTCAATGCAAGAAGGAATTGCGATTTGTGAGGAAATTACGGGAAATAAAATGAGCTACAGCTACGCCGAAGACAATCGTAGTGGCGACCATATCTGGTATATTTCTGACCTTACGAAGTTTAAGAATCATTACCCAGAATGGACGTGGAAATATGACCTAAAAACCACGCTTACGCAGATGTATGATAACATAAGCAAGCGTGTTTAGTTTGATAATAGTTTTTATAAATAAGCCTTAAAACTTCAATAGTTTTAAGGCTTATTTATTTTAAAACCTTCAATAATAAGCAAGCTATTGGAGATTTTATGTATTTTTGTTTCTTTATCACCGTTATTATTTAGGTAATACAAAATTTGAATCTGTTAATTTTTGAAAGTCTCACCCATGAAATTAAGTGTTGTTATTCCTGCCTATAACGAGGAAGAAAGTATCTCCGAAACCCTCAGAAGTCTTTATAATACATTAAAGAAATACGATATTCCGCACGAAATTTGGGTGACAAATGATAACTCAAAAGATAACACTTTGAGCGTTTTGCAAGAATTACAAAAAGAAATCCCAACCTTAGTTTTTGAAACAAACAAAGGCCCAAATGGCTTTGGTTATGCTGTTCGCTACGGTTTAGAACGCTTCTCGGGCGATTGTGTGGCAGTTTTCATGGCCGATATGTCAGACGACCCAGAAGATTTGGTCAACTATTATAAAACTATGCTTGCCGAAAACGTTGATGCCGTTTTTGGTAGCCGTTGGATAAAAGGTGGAAAAGTGATTGATTACCCTGCGGTAAAGAAAATCATTAATAGGGTAGCTAATTTTATCATTAAAATGGTGATTGGTATCAGCTATAACGATACTACCAATGCCTTCAAATTATACAAACGTGAAACAATGGAAGGTTTAAAACCTTTCCTTTCTCCACACTTTAATCTAACGGTTGAACTTCCGCTAAAAACTATCGTTCGTGGATATTCTTACAGTGTAGTTCCCAATAGCTGGACAAACCGAAAATATGGAGAGTCAAAACTCAAAATCAAAGAAATGGGTAGCCGTTATTTCTTTATTTTGGTATATTGTTTTGTAGAAAAATTCTTTTCTCGTGGAGATTATATGAAGAAATAACTAAACCCGAATCTCATAATTTCATTCTAAAACATACTACTAAAGTTAAACATGACTATTTTTCCTATTAACTCCACACAAATCATAGAAATTGCCAATAACTATCAGATTAAACCGTCAGGATTATTAAATATTTCGCTCGATTTAAGTCCGATTTCCCTCTGAAAAAGGTTGATAAAATCTTAGTCAAATGTTACGAATACTTTGAGGTTATAATCTAATTCGAATAATACTGGGATACAAGTTTGTGAGAAAAATAATCTGAATAAGTAATCAATGAAAATATTGTTTTTCGTTTACATAGAATGGCACTTTTAAATGCTTTCAACCATGAAGAATACTTTTATTACAATATTCCTATTTTTATTTTCTATACCAAGTTTTTCACAACCCAAACGAATTATTGCTCATGGTGTACTAAATCTTGAACCTGACGCAAACAATGCCATTCCGCTAATGACAAAAATGGTTGAGCAGGGCTGTAATGCAGTAGAACTAACAATCATGTGGGATAGAATTTATCCTAAAGCAGATAGCAAACCAAATTGGACCCAAATAGACAATCAGGTAAATCATATTACTAAAAACCTAAAGGTAAAATTGGCTATTCGTATTCATCTCGGAAGAGAATTTGCTACTATAAAAGGCTTTTGGGACGAAGCGGGTGCTATCCAAGATTTTAAGGGACAACCACTTACGGTATATTACAATAATAATCATTTTAGCTTTGCCAACCAAGCCCCTATCGACAAAGCCAAGATGTTTGTAAAAGAAGTCTGTGAGCGTTATGGCTATTTACAACAAAGCGGACAGCTAATCTTTATCTCAGTAGTAAACACTCCTCAACAAGAAGCAGGCTATGCCTACGAAAATCAGCAATGGCCTCAAGCAGCTTATCCTGCAGTTTTCGACCACTCGAAATATGCAATGATAAAACTAAGAGATTGGACAAGAACTAAATATACTACTATCCGAACTCTTAATTCTTATTGGGGAACATCGTACAGAAATTTCGGAGAAGTAGAGCCTTATGTCAATTGGTGGAACGTAAAAGATAGCTTCAGAGGGCGAAGGGGTAAAGATTGGTATTTAGTAAGGCAAGATATGCTTAAAAGCTACAACGACCAAATGGTTGCTACAATCAAAGGGGTCAATCCTTCAATAAAAGTAGCTCAGGAGTTTGGCTCCGTAACAGATAATCTCTCGCTTCTACGGAATACTTACGGGTTTAAAAACCTTACACAAAATGCTGACATCATCAAAACTCACTCTAATTATACTATTATGGAGTATGATATGATTTTAAACAATCTTAATCCAAATCAAAAATATTATAGTGAAGTAGCGGTCTTTGACAAACCAAATATTGAAGAAATAAAACAGTTAATACCCAAAATACTTAGATATAACTGTGAGTTTATGGCTCTTTATATTGACTACGAAAAAGATTTTGATAAATTTTTACCCGTGGTGAGAGAAGCCATGAAATTTATTAACATTGAGCCAAGCAATCCTGTTCCTGTGGATAGCATCAAAGTCAGACTTTCTCAAATGATAGACAATCAGCAGCAAATACTTGATGAATGGAAACGTATCTCTGATAATGGTAAAAACACCGTAAAGATTACACTCGAAGAAGACATTATCAATGATAATAAACAAATTGAAAATCCGTTACCTGATATTGTTGAATCAACACCTGTTATACCACCACCACCAATACCAGTTAGTAATCTACCCAATCAACCCCCAATAGTAGTGCTTAAAGACTACACAAAAGAGATTGTGGTCAATCAAAACTTTCAGTTCAGACTACCCGATAATACATTTTATGATAACGATGGATTCATCTCTTTTATAGAAGTATTAGATGCTCCAACTTGGATTGCTTTTAATCGATTTGAACTAAATTTTTATGGAAAAGCTCCATATTTAGGCAAATACGGCATAAAATTGAGAATATATGATAATAGTGGGGCGAGCATTGAATCCATCATTTTTGTTGAAATTGTACCACCAATTATTGATTTTGAATTGATAAAAGGAGACTATTTCGATGTTCCGATTGAGCCTTGGGGTTTTATTACGAATCAACGCATACTTTATTTAGATGCCCTTCCTGAGCAACTCAACGTTATTGCTCGCTGTAATCTGGATTCGGTGAATATGGTTTTTGAACTAAACGGCCCTTATAAATTTAAGCGTAGCTCTGACAAATTGCCTTATAATCTTTTTGGAGAAGGTCGAGGCTTGAAATTTCCTGTAGGAACTTATACGCTTAGTGCTAAAGCTTACAAGCAAGACTCAGTGATTTCGTCTAAATCCATTCAGTTTTATGTAAAAGCTTCTACTAATTCTTCTGCAACTATTATTGCTGACTGGAATGCTTACCCGATTCCGTTTCAGCAGATTTGTAATATCAAAATTCCAGAGGTTGAAGATGCCGAAAAATTGAGTTTTGCGTATTATACAATGATTGGGAAGAAACAGCCTATCAGGAAAGAATATATCAACATCGTTGAAAAAACAGCCTACATTGATTTAGGCCATGCGGATATTTCAAATGGAAATTATATGATAGAAATTAGTCGAGGGACGGAAGTAATAAAGACAATCAAAGTCAGTAAAAATAATTAAGATTTAATGATGTTTTCTCGTAGGAACGGCCAAATTAAACGTTCTTTATTTGAATATTAAGTCTTTAGCATAATACATAAATAAAGTCTGTACAACCGCCCACGCCATTGCACTAATAAGCATTTGTAATAAAATTGCTCTTTTATCATAGCGAAAAGCCACACTTAAAGCCGCACCAACTGGTGGTGTAAATAAGATTGGCGTAAGAAAAGCAATGCCCGCTAAACCAAATTTTTGTCGAATCTTAACACCATAACGAGTCATTTTTGTAAATTTTTTTGGTTTATCTTTGCGAAATATTTTTCGGATAAAATCACCTGAAAATACTATCAAAGAAACAGTAAGCATCATACCCAAGACCGAACAAATAGCTGTTTCAATCCAAGATAATTTGATGGCCAGACCTGTCAAAGGCCCACCTGCAAACTTCAACATACTGATAGCAATTACTGACAGATATTTAGCAAAATTCATGGTCGAACGTCTTTTTGTTGTGTAATTCTTTTTTAAATAATAGATTTCTCAGAAAGAAATACGATTTTTACCCAAATATAATATAAAGCTTACGATGATTCGTATAAACAGCTGCCTGTGAACATAAACTCTAAATAAAATCATGAGACTACTACCATTACTAACTCTTTTTCTTTTAGTACTGTTTTTTACTACTAACGCCCAAGAGGCTCCATCTGATACACTTCGACCCATAAAAGCCGACACAGTTATGCCTACCGATAGCACTGCCGAAGAGGAAGGCGACGAAGAAAGTGAGGAGGAGGAAGAGGAAGAGGAAGAAAAAGACGATACCCCAGCGAAATTTCGTTACCGAATTGCAACCGATGGTACTTATACCTCTGGAAATGTGAATCGAGCTTTGATTCAGTTTTCATCCGCTCTTGATTTCAATAATAGTAAAATCATCAAATTCTCGAGTAGTCCGTCGTACATTTATGGGCAGCAAAACAAGGTTTTGGCCGAAAAAGAACTCTTTGTTGACTTTCGTACGAGTATTTTGCACGAGCGTAAATTTTATTATTTAGCCTTTACATCCTTTGAAAAAAGTAACCTCCGAAAAATCAATGACCGCTTCATTGGAGCAGCGGGTGTTGGACTAAAGTTAGTTCAGAAAAGCCATGCCTACCTATCGGTAACGAATGTCTTACTCTACGAAAAAACTGACTTCGTGATTAACGAGAAATTCCCTGACCGTAATCTTTGGCGAAACTCAACTCGACTTTTTGGAGAATATACTTTCCATAATAGCAAGCTGAATCTTTTATATACACTTTTCTTACAGCCCAGCATTACCGAAAAAAACTTCCGCTGGAATGGTAATCTGACGCTAAAATATCAGTTATCGAAACGCATTAGTTTCCGTACTTTAATAGATAATTCTTACGAAAGTATTGTAGTACCTGGCCGACAAAACAACGATTTCCGTTGGACATTCGGAATAGCCTACGAAGGAAAAAAGTAGCCAAAAGCTACTTTTTTTGTGGTTGATAATCGTTGAAAATTTCCAGCCATATTGAGCGAGAAAGTCGATAAAGTACAGGCGTTATCAGAACCGTAAAACCAACATAACACCAGATATAAATTCGCCAATCGACTCTCACATCAAAGTAAAGATAATAGGCAACAGTAGCTACCACAAAAAATATCATGTTGATGATTGAACTGATATACATTGCTCCGTAGAAAAAACCAGTTTCACGCTCATACTTTAAACCACAAACGGAGCAATTGGTGTACATTTTTGATAGTTTTCGCCAAGAGAAAAAACTTTTATTTTCAAACAATTCTCCCTCGTGACAACGTGGACATTTTAATTTAACGGTCGCTTCTAACTTATTCATAGTTGTTCTCTTTTCGAGAAATTTTCTTTAAACACATTATAGTTTTGTTATTACCCACACAAATTTCACTAAAAACACTAAAATCATGAGTTTTTCTGCGAGCATCTGCGATTATCGGAATATAAATAAGCGGTCGATTAAATTATAATATATCACGACTATCGTAAAACTAACTCTTTCACAATAATCCAGCAGCCCACTACCAAGACAAACCAGCCAAAAGCTGGTTTTAGTTGGTTGCTCCCTATTTTTTTTGATAAATAACCGCCTGTCAAAATCCCTACTATTGTGAGTGCTGCAAATTTCGTTAAAAAATACCAGTCGAGAGCTATTCCTGCTGAAAAATCGCCGATTGCCCCGAAGGCTGAGTTAATCGTGATAATAAGCAACGATGTACCGACTGCTTTTTTCATAGGTAATTTTGCAAAAACCACCATCGCGGGAATTATCATAAAACCTCCGCCCGCACCCACAAAACCCGTCAAGATTCCTACCAAAATCCCTTCCAAAAAAATCATCCAATAGCTAACTTTATGCCCAATTTGTTCGCTCGGTTTTTTGTTGCTTTTTATCATTGAGTAAGAAGCTCCAATCATCAATAAAGCAAAGATAAGCATCACCATCAGGTTCTTAGCAATGGTAAAATTGGCTGACTGATAAACAACTTCAGGAATGTGCGGCATCACGAATTTTCGCATCAAAAACACCATAATGAAGGCAGGGAAAGAAAAGAAAAGTCCTTTTTGTAAATCAACTAAACCTTTTCTGAAATAATCTATCGAACCAACTAAGGAAGTAATTCCAACAATAAAAAGCGAATAGGTAGTGGCCAATGTTGGCGAAACATCAAGAATATAAACCAAAACCGTAATCGTTAGTATTGAGCCACCCGCTCCTACTAAGCCCAGCGTTATACCAATAATAAAAGCCAATGCAAACCCTATAATTTCCATAGATTTTAATCAATTCTATTCTTTGTAGAATGTTGCAATTTATAGAAATTAAATACGAATACGTAAATTTTATTGTATTTTTCTAATATACTTACTTGATAGAAAAGGTAATTTTCTGAATAGCGTATTGAAAAAAATAATCAAAAACTATGAATCCGATAAATGATGATTAAATTTGCTAAAAACCTACCGCAGCAAACCGTCTAATACTATGTTAAAAAAAATTACGCTTCCCTTTATTAAAGTTTTTCTTCCATTTATCGCTTCTGTGGCCTTTGCCCAAATCGAAAAAGCACCCAATCGTGCCGAGGGCGAATACGCCAATCGTACCATTATTAGGGGCGTAACCCTCATCAATAGTACTGGAGCTCCACCCGTTGGGCCAGTAGATATTGTTATTGAGAAAAACAAAATCGCTCAAATCAAACAAGTTGGTTATCCAGGTGTTCCAATTGAGCCAAAAAGTCGGCCAAAACTCAATGAAGGAGACAAAGAACTCGACTGTACGGGTATGTACCTCATGCCAGGTTTTGTAGATATGCACGGCCACATTGGCGGAAAGCAACAAGGAACACCAGCCGAATACGTCTTCAAGCTTTGGCTCGGCCACGGCATCACGACCATTCGCGACCCTTCGGCAGGAAATGGTCTTGACTGGACGCTCGACCAAAAACGTAGAAGTGAGAAAAATGAAATTACCGCTCCACGTATCAAAGCTTATACAGCTTTCGGTATGGGAAGCGATAAACCAATTACTACGCCCGAAGAAGCTCGCCAATGGGTCAGAGACAACGCCGCCAAAGGAGCAGACGGTATCAAGTTTTTTGGAGCAGAACCAGCAGTTTTTAGAGCAGCTCTCGAAGAAAACAAGAAAATCGGACTTCGTTCGGCTTGTCACCACGCCCAATTGGAAGTGGCTAGAATGAATGTATTGGCAACTGCAAAAGCAGGATTGACTTCAATGGAACACTGGTATGGCTTACCCGAAGCACTCTTTGATGAGCGTACTTTACAGAATTATCCTGCTGATTATAACTACAACAATGAGCAGAATCGCTTTGAAGAAGCAGGAAAACTTTGGAAACAATCTGCCGAGCCAGGTTCAGCTAAATGGAATCAGGTAATGGATGAATTATTGAAACTTGATTTTACACTCGACCCAACTTTCAATATTTATGAAGCAAATCGTGAACTAATGCTTGCACGAAGAGCCGAATGGCACGATGAATATACACTTCCAGCAGTTTGGCGTTTTTATGGGCCGAGTAGAATTTCGCACGGTTCGTATTGGCTCAATTGGGGAACTGAACAAGAAGTTGCCTGGAAAGAAAACTATCGTATTTGGATGCGTTTTGTAAATGAATACAAAAACAAAGGCGGCCGTGTAACTACTGGTTCGGACTCTGGTTTTATTTATCAGCTTTATGGTTTTGCCTATATTCGTGAATTAGAATTGCTGCGTGAGGCAGGTTTCCACCCACTCGAAGTTATCCGTGCCGCAACTATCAAAGGTGCAGAAGCCCTCGGAATGGCTGACCAAATTGGTTCGGTAGAGGTCGGAAAGTTAGCTGATTTTGTTATTACTGAAGAAAATCCTTTGGCAAATCTGAAAACACTTTATGGCACTGGTGCTATCAAAGTAAATGATAAAAATGAGGTTACGAGAGTTGGTGGCGTGAAATATACCGTAAAAGATGGCGTAATCTATGATGCTAAGAAACTCTTGGCTGATGTACGTAAAATGGTTTCTGAGGCAAAAACAAAAGAAAACTTTGAAATTACGCAGCCTGGTATTCCACAACACGGAGCTTCAAAAGTACAGGGTGCAGGAAAAAATTAATAAAGGCATGCAATGCAGGTTATTCACTGCGAGTCTAATCTTTAGCCACAAAAAAGTCCTTCTGAAGTATTTTCAGAAGGACTTTTTTATAACTTTAGGGGTCAGCAGCTACGGTACAGACCTTATGCCACAACCACATCCAAAGGTGCAATTACTGGCGTTTCTTTCTTTTCTTCGGGAAGAATGAAATGTAACGGATTCGCCACTTTTTCTTGCAAAAGAGCAATTTCAAGCACTTCCTCTACATAATCTACGTAATGAAAAGTCAAGCCCACGGTATAGGCATCGCCTACCTCTTCCACATCTTTACGGTTTTTATAACACATAATGATGTCTTTGATTCCTGCACGTTTGGCCGCCAAGATTTTTTCTTTGATTCCACCTACTGGCAAAACTTTTCCACGAAGCGTGATTTCGCCTGTCATGGCCGTATTTGGCTTAATCTTACGTTGAGTAAACATTGAAGCCATCGAAGTCAGCATCGTGATACCCGCCGATGGGCCATCTTTTGGCACAGCTCCTTGCGGAACGTGTACGTGAAGGTCATAGTTTTGGAAAACTCGGTAATCAATTCCTAAACCATCAGCGTGTGATTTTAGATAAGAAAGAGCCGTCATGGCTGATTCTTTCATGACATCGCCCAATTGGCCCGAAAGTGTAAGTTGTCCACGTCCACGACTAAGGCTTGATTCGATGAAAAGAATATCGCCACCAACCGAAGTCCAAGCCAAGCCTGTTACTACTCCTGGTACATCGTTCCCTTCGTACAAATCTCTATCAAAAATTACGCCACCGAGCATTTTTTCTACGTGTTCGGCTTTTACAGTTTTAGGATATTCTTCGTTCATTGCAATAGCTTTTGCAATTTTACGAATCAATGCCCCAATTTGCTGCTCTAAACGACGCACCCCCGACTCACGAGTATAGCCTTCGATTACTTTCTGAATAGCTTTATCGTCTACTTTTAGGTCTTTTGGCTTAATTCCATGCTGTTCTAATTGTTTCGGTACGAGGTGTTTACGAGCAATTTCTACCTTTTCTTCAACAGTATAACCTGAAATTTCGATGATTTCCATTCTGTCTCGCAATGGTCCTTGAATGGTATCAAGCGAATTAGCTGTGGCTATGAAAAGTACTTTCGAGAGGTCATAATCTACTTCCAAATAATTATCTTTAAAAGCGTTATTTTGCTCAGGGTCAAGCACTTCGAGTAAGGCCGATGAAGGGTCGCCACGTTGGTCACGGTTTACTTTATCAATTTCATCGAGTACAAAAACAGGATTCGATGATTTTGCCTTTTGCAAATTCGTAATCAGTTTTCCTGGCATTGCACCGATGTATGTTTTGCGATGTCCACGAATTTCGGCTTCATCGTGCAAGCCGCCAAGTGCCATTCTCACATAATTTCTACCCAAAGCCTTTGCGATTGATTTCCCCAACGAAGTTTTACCCACTCCTGGAGGGCCATATAAACATAAAATTGGGGCTTTCATGTCATTTCTGAGCTTCAAAACTGCCAAGTATTCAATGATACGCTCTTTTACTTTTTCGAGTCCCGAGTGGTCTGCATCGAGTATTTTCTTGGCACGCTTGAGGTCAAAATTATCTTTTGTATATTCATTCCAAGGCAAATCGACCATTGTTTCGGCATAATTCAACGATACACCGTATTCGGGCGACATTGAATTCATGCGTAGAATTTTGTTCAATTCTTTATTAAAATGGTCGTTGGCATCTTTTGTCCATTTCTTTTTTGAGCCTTTCGTACGGAGTTTTTCTACTTCTTGGTCAGGCGACTCCATGCCCAATTCCTCTTGCAAAACTTTTATCTGCTGACGCAAATAATATTCTTTTTGCTGTTGGTCAATATCAATGCTGGCTTTGCTCTGAATATCTCGTTTGATTTCGAGAACTTGAATTTCCTTCATCATGTGTTCGAGTAGCTTGTGGGCTTGCTCACCACCATCGAAAGTTTCAAGAAGCAACTGCTTTTCGTTGATTTCAATGTTGAGGTTAGAGGAAAGAAAGTGCGTCAAGAAACTTGGACTATCAATATTACTGATGGCCATTTGGGCATCACGAGGAATATCGGGATTGAGGTTCAGAATTTTGTAAGAAGCCTCTTTCAAACTCTGAATCAAAGCTTTTGTTTCCTTTTTGCGAACATTCGGAAAACTTTCGGGAATATACCTCACCTTTGCCATCAAATGTGGGTCAGTTTGGGTATATTCTTCTACCTCAAAACGACGACGACCTTGAATAATTACGGTCACGTTTCCGTCGGGAAGCACAATCATTTTTAAGATATGGGCAATCGTTCCGACTTTAAATAAATCGTCGGGCGTAGGCTCATTTTGTGTGTGACGTACTTGGGCTACAACTCCAACTGTACGGTCGGTGCGGTAAGCTTTTTTTACCATTTTGATAAATTTTTGGCGAGTGACCGTTACGGGTATCACTATACCAGGAAACAAAACGGTATTGCGTAAAGATAAAAGAGCCAAATCGGTTGGTAAATTATCTTCGTTTTCCATTACTTCTTCGGGTGAAGCAATTTCTATCATTTCAACGTTTTCAACGTCTTGCCTTGCCATTACAAGTCTTGAGATAAGTTCTCTATTCATTCAGCACTATATTTTTAGACCGTAGGTTTTGAAACTGACGTTATTGATTTCGCTGGTTTGAGCAGTGGAGTCTTTATCATCTAATTTTAAAAACGGATTCGGTTAGATTAAAATCTTTCGTTGTATACTTTTTCATACATAAGTAGTCGTCAGTAAGCGGTTTTCAGTAAACAGTCTTTCATAAAACACTTATAACTAAGTACTTATATTTAATATTATGCAAAAAATAGCATAAACTAATTATCAACGGATACTTATTAATAATCAAGGCTTTAATTAAAATACTCTATTGTCTGCCAGATTGTCAGAGTGAAAATACTAAACGTTTCTGACAATTAAAACTTTTATAGGGAAATTTAATCGCTCAATACTCATGCCAAGAGGCTTTTGCATGGCAGTTTGGCAGGAAAATATTATTGGAAGGAGAGTTTAAGACAAAGAGAAGAAGATTCGTAAATGATTCAGATTTGACAACTTTTAGCGGTGCGACGATTCGCAAAGTTGTCAAATCTATAAGAGAATTACTGTACAATTACATTATTCACCTTCACGTTTTTCAAAGTAAAACCTTTTACGATGCTTTTATCAATAGTTGTTTTTTTAGCTTCAATCGTAAGGTTTTCAAATTTAAAGTTTGAAAGTCGGTCGTTTTCCGTAATAGCTACATCGTAGAATACATTGCATTTGAGGTCGATGTTTTTCAAGGTAATATTGAACTTGTCTAACATTAATTAAAGATTTACTTTTCTTACAAAACATATAGCCATCGCTATAATATTAAGACATAGCCAATTATTAGCTTTAGTTTCATACCTCACTAATAATGCTTT